>JANXZQ010000334.1 GCA_025355445.1 Gammaproteobacteria bacterium | reverse complement strand
CCAAGGACATGCTGAACCAGCCCAACACTCGCTGCGTGGGGGCCTCG
Source organism: Gammaproteobacteria bacterium (assembly GCA_025355445.1). GTDB lineage: Bacteria > Pseudomonadota > Gammaproteobacteria > Steroidobacterales > Steroidobacteraceae > Bog-1198. Next base: position 12,769 of record JANXZQ010000334.1, on the reverse strand, counting down.
TGTAATAACTGAGAACCTTCGGAGTGTCACTATGAAATTGTTGTTCTCCCTTATTGTTGTCGCGCTGTCAGCCTGTGCGACGGTTACGCCGCCGCGGCAGCACGCGCCCGACGGCTTGAGCGAGCCGCGGGCGACTCCCGGAACCGTAACGATCACCGCTGATGAGTTGCAGCAGGGAGGGCGGACTGTTTTGTCCGACGCCTTGCGCGCGTCATCGCCGATTTTTCATTGATGCGCGCTTGACGGTTACGCTACTTCCGTGGCTGGGAAGTTAGCCCCGGACGATCCGAGATGGTCGGATGCAGTCGGGGGACGCGCTGGTGTTCATTCTGTTCGTGCCGCGCAATACGCCGTCCAACTGCAATTGCCGGCACGCCTGAATCACAGGATTTGCAAATTCCTTCGGAGCCTCCTGGACCCTGTCACCGCGCTAGTTAGTAACGCAAATGGATGGTGGCGGCCGCTGTACTTTCGATCACGCTCGGCACCAGTTCGACCCGTTTCAGTTCATTCTCCGCGTGCATGATAAGTTGATCGGTCAAATGCGGGTTGCCGTGGCCCTGAGCATCGATGAAGAGATCCTGACCGCCCGCCTCCACCACGGAGTAGTACACCGAATGGTGGGGCGTTAACTCCATGAGACCCACCCATTCCTCTCCTCCATGATGCTTCACGGCCACGGGACTCAAGTTGAGCACCGCCGATGTCCGGGCGGTTCCCCCGGTCTCATCGCCGGGCAGCGCGGGCTTATCCGGTGACTCTCGCGCCGGATCAAAATACTTCCAGAACACGGGCAGACGCCAGGCTGCCATGTCCTTGCCGGCAAATTGCGGCTTGAGCTGCTCGATTGTGCGGCGGATGGAATCGGCAATGACGGCGTAGCGGCTGCGCCCGTGCAGGTAGTCGAATTGTAGGGGCAATCCTGCGTCCTTGCCCTGCAGGGCGCGAAGCAGGAGACTGGTCTGGTATTTGAGATAGCGCTCGTCGTCGATCTTGTGCCACCAGTCGTCCGTATCCGCTGTGAAAATCCTGTCGGGCGCGACCCGCAGCCATGTCCGGAACAGGGTCAATCCCGCGTTATCGTAAAAGCCGTCTCGATCCAAGTCCTCGTAGAGACCATTGAACGAGACCATCAATTCGGCGGCGCGTTTGACTTCCGCGTCGGAGGATGCGGCAGCAGCCGCTTTCAGATACGAAGCGAAGAAGGCCGGCGAGGTCTGGGTCCTGTCCTGCGCGCCCATGGCATTGAATATCTGCCGGTTGACGTCGCGCATGTCGAGGAGCGTGATGCCCTCGTGCGATGAGGCCCATTGTGTTCCCGCCCAGGTGCGAAAAGTCTTGCCGATCCGCGCATCATTCCCTTCGCGGCTCCACGTGGTCGCTTTGCTGTTCCAGGTGTGAATGAAACCCTGCTTAGGATTCAGCATGTGCGGGTGTTCATTGACACTTAGGGATTCGGTCCATTCGTATTCGCCGGTGCCCGGCGTCGGCAGCCGCGGGTCAGCATTGCGGGGACGCTTCGGAATGATGCCGGCTTCCCAGAAACCAATCTGGCCGTCCTCATCGCCGTAGCACACGCCCAGATTCCAGGCGAGGCGCGACACGCCCTTCTCCTCGAACTCCTTCAGCGTCTTGGCCCGCGCCAACTCCACGACGCCGACCCAGTTGTCTAATTCCTTGCCCCGCTCGGCGTATCGTTCCGTGTACGCGAGTTTGTTGGCTATGTCCCATTCGATGACCGGCCCGTGTACCGTCCACGCCGCTTCATACACGACCGGCTTGCCGCCCTTGACGATGATGGTCTCGGTGCGGCGGCTAATGATGCGCCATGCCCCCTTGAACCAATACTGAAAGCGGTTCTTCGGATTGAGCCGTTCGGCATAGGTGATGGTCGTGTCCGCCTGCCCTGAAGTCATGAGCCAGCCATGCTGCAGAGAATGGCCCATGACGGGCGGTCCCCAGGCGGCGAATCCAAATCCCACCGTATCGAAGCCGCCCCCCACGAGATGAGACTCCGGCCCATCGGCGGTCGCTTCCATCATGAGCACGTGGCCGCTCGCGGAACGGCTGGGACCGATCACCAGGCAACGACTCGCTTCGGTGCGCGGCGCCGGCGGAGGCGGCAGCACTTCCGAGGGAGAGCCGCGCGCCGTCGTCGCGTAGTCGCCGCTCGAGGGCATGGGCTGCGCCGGCGCGAGATCTTCACCGGCCGGAATAGTGGTCGGAGAATCCGGATCGTTCAGGGGCACGACGTCATTGAAGATCTGCCGGGCCAGCTTCGCGCCGTGCTTCTGGGTCATGGCGTCCAGAAATGCCTGGTTCTGCCGCTCGTAGCCGCCGCGGTCGCGTGGATAGGAGGCGATGTAGGCCAGATAGTCGAGCAGCGTCCAGCGATGAGGTTCTACGCCCCACTGCTTGAATTGATAGGGCAGCTTGTGCTCTTGATCCTGCTTCACCTCGTCAACGTGGCGATCGATGCCGTCGACGAAGCCCTGCATCATGAGCTGGTGCTCGAGCGGCAGGGTTGCATACATGCGGGTGAGTTCTTTGGCGGAGAGCAGCCGGCCGCGCGCGGCCTTGTCGCCTTCCAGCGCGGAGGGCCCCAGAATTTCCGCGCGTGTGCCCAGCGCTCCACGCAAACCCAGCTCCATTTGCGCCAGGCGGTCCTGCGCCAACGCGTAGCCCGAGCCGTACATCACCGCGGCGGAATCCGCGGCAAAGACATGCGGCACGCCCTTGCCGTCACGGAACAGGGTGATCTCGGCAGGCGTGCGCGCCGGCTCGGCACGTGCGGCGTGAGCCAGCAACGCCAGCAGGGCGGCGCCCGCCGCAACACAACGGAGAGAGCGCCGAGTTCGCATGGTTGCATCATCCTTCATGGGCATCGCCGACGCCGGAATCTCAATAGTGATAGCTGATCGTCACGCCCACTGTGCGCGGCCGCACCGTAACGGCATAGTAGAGCGGATCACCCAGATCGTCATGATAGCGGCCTAGCGCCGGGGTGTCGTTCAGGATGTTACGGGCAAACAATGAGATATCCATTCCCCCGATCTTCGCGCCGAGTCTGGCCCCAAGTTGGCGGATGGCCAGGTCTGCTACTGCATCCGGATCGTAGACGGTGTCGTTACGTGGATTTCGCACAGGCGTGTGTCCCGTGTCCTTGGCGGTGTACGTATAGTCAGCGCGAACATAAGAATTGAGGTTGAATACCTCGAAATCGTAGCGTGTCGACAGACTGACGTTGTAGGGAGCGACGCCGAGAGAATCGCCGTCGCTGGCGATGACTGGGCGAATACCCGTCGTTCTCTCCGGACTTCCGAACGCATCGCTGGAGAACTTCGCATCCGTGTAGCCCACGTTCAGAAACCACGACCAGTTGTCGAGCGCACGCAGCTCCGCTTGCAGTTCCGCACCCTTCACCGTGGCTGATCCCAGATTGTCTGTATACGAGGTCGTGAGACAGCCGTTGTTATTGACGTTCTGCTGAATCTTCTTCCAGTCGATGTAGTAGACGCTCGCCTCCGTGCGCACGCGGCCGTCCAGGAAGCGGTTCTTGGCGCCCAGTTCGTAGCTCCACAGGTTATCGGCGCCATAGGCAAGCGGTGCCGCGACCCCCGACGGACAGCCCGGCTTGCCCGAAGCGACAGAAGGATTGTTGACGCCGCCTTCGCGTGTGCCCTTGGCTGCCGAGAAGTAATAGAGATCATGCACATCGCCTTCGTAGGACACTCCGATCTTGGGAGTCACGGGCGTAGTCGAGGGCGCGGAGCCGAATTCCTGAATATAGGTGCCCGAGGCAGTCAACGGGCCGTCTTCGTCGCGATGATAGTCCAGAGTGTCGCGCGCCACGCGCACGCCCAGAGTGCCTTTCCAGTGCGGAGTAAAGGAATAATCCACCTGGCCGAATAGAGCGGTCTGCTTGTCGGTCGCCCACTGGTGAATGGCATAGCTGTAGATGCCGCCAACCAGTCCCTCGCCAAAGGCGTCTTCGATCGGCAAGCCGTACGCGGCCAAAGACAGGTCCGGCAGCAAGGGATCGACCACGTATTGATCCGCATACAAACGCGCGTTTTGATAGAGCGCTCCGACCACCCACTGCAGCGGGCTGTCGCTGCGAGCCGATTGCAGGCGAACCTCCTGCGTAAATGAGTTCTGTCTCACGTTGAACAAGGAGTTTCCGCGGTAGTTCGGCAATATCGAGTCGGGATAGGGACTACCGTCGCCTACCAGCGCCGTCCACAGAAACTCGGTGTAATCCTCCGAGCGATGCAGCGTGCGGTAGAAGAACGAGGTGTCCGAAACGAGCTCCATTCCGTCCAACTGCCAATCGACTTTCAACGAGGGCAGAGTAAAAGTATCGCGCGACGGCGTCGGTTCCGTGTAGCCATTGTTGAAATCGCTCGCGCCCGGGTTTGAGCGATCGAGCCAGAAGTAGTCGTCGTTGTCTCGGGTCTTTTTCTGGTAGTAGATGGCGGGAGTGATGGTGAGTCCATCCATCGGCGCCCATTTGACGGCGGCGCGCAGCACCGTCGTGTCGATGGCGTTGATGTCCTTCTCGGTAACCGTCGAGGAATCGAACGGCAGGCGATCGATGTATCCACCCGACTTCTGATAGAAGGCGCTGGCCCGAAACGCCAGCGAGCCGTCGACGATCGGTCCGCCGGCTGCCGCACCCATTTCGTAGCTCGCCTCGCCGCCGTCCGTCGAACTACCCTCAGCACGTGCGTATGCGGAGAACTTATGCAAATCCGGCTCCGGCGTGATGAACCTCACCGTGCCGCCCATGGAACCCGTCCCGAACAACGTGCCCTGAGGGCCTTTCAGAATTTCCACACGCTCGAGATCGAAGATTTGCGGAAAGGCATTCTCCGTGATGACGCCCTTCGCCCGCACCTGCACCGGGGTGTCATCGATGTAGACACCTGTGGTCGAGGCGCCCACTTCCGACAGCACGCCGCGAATGGCGATGTCGTTGATATATCCCGCCTTGGACGGTGCAAAGGTCAACCCCGGCGTAAAGCGCGATATATCGTCGATGTTCTTCAAGCCCTGCTCGTCCATGGTTGCCTGCGAGTAGGCGCTGATGCTGATCGGCACGGTGTCGGCGGACTGCTCGCGGCGCGTGGCAGTGACGGTGATTTCATCGAGCTCGGCGCTCGAAGCACCCATGCTTGTTGCCGCGGCGGCAAAGGCCTGGGCATTCGGCAGTGCCGCGGCGGCGATGAGCAGCGTGGCGAGCGCGCCTGCCTGCGCATGCGGTCTGGAGTGCTGCGCTGCTCGCGACGTCTTGGCTTCATTGGTGGCGGTCATCGCATCCCCGTTTGATTGTGTTCGCTGCACACACTGGCATCATCCGTCCCGAGCGGCGGATTGGGGAGACCGTAATATCTGTCTACAGAGTTTAGGCGTGGCTTAACGTCATTCGGGGGGACGCCAAGGATTGGGATGAAAGTGCTGCTGCAGCAGCTTCAAAAAGGCGTTGGCGCGCGCGGTGCGGCCACCGCGCTTGCCGAGCAGCGCAACCACATCGGCTGATGGCAGGCGGAAGCGGGACAGGACGCGCTGCAGGCGGCCCGACGCGATGTCATCCGCGATGTCCCATTCCGAGCGCACCATGACACCCAAGCCCGCCAGTGCCCAGGCACGCACGGCTTCACCATCGTTGCTCGACATGGCGGGAGAGACGCGCACCGGTATGGTGTTGCGCTGGCGATCCACGAAACGCCAGAGCGTCACGTCCTCCTCGTTTTGCCGCAGCGCCAGACAGGTATGCGCAGAGAGATCCGATGGCCTGACCGGTTCGCCCCGGGCGGCGAGATAGGCCGGCGATGCGCAAGCCAGGCGGTCGTTGGCCGCGAGCCGCACCATCACCAGCGAGGAATCCTTCAGTTCGCCGATGTGCACGATGAGGTCGCATTTATTCTCATCGGCGATGGCCGGGCGGTCGGTGAGCGTCAAAGTGATGGTGACCGCGGGGTTCTTCCGCCGGAAGGCCGCGGCCAGCGGCGCGATATAGCGGCGGCCGAATCCCAACGGCGCGGAAATGCGCAGATGGCCGCTCACCACATCCTGGCGCTCGCCCAAGGTGTCCGATATCTCATCCAACCCCTCTAAAATGCTGCGGGCCCTATCGAGCAACAACTGGCCTTCTTCGGTGAGACGCAGATGCCGCGTCGTGCGATCCAACAGCCGGCAGCCCAGACGGCTCTCCAGCTGATTCAAGCGCTGCGTCACCGCCGATCGGGACACGTCCAACGATCGCGAGGCAGCCGCCAGCGAGGAAGCACCGGTAACCACGACGAAGAAACGCAAATCGTCGGAGCTCAAGGCGGAATGACGGGCCACGGACCCCTCCTTAAGACTGCGTATGCGCATCAGTCTTGTTAAGCCACATCTAAACACAGATTGTAGTCGCTGCCCTCTCCCCCTCGCATCAAAAGCCACGGATGATGCCCGCAATCGGCGGCGATTCAAGGACCACCGGGAAAGAGAAGTCAGGCATGACCACCGCAACCACGCTGTACGACAAACTCGTCTGCGCCCACACTGTGCGGCGACTCGATAATCGTCACGTCCTGCTCTATGTCGATCGCCACATCATCAACGAATACACCAGTCCTCAGTCCTTCTCGGGGCTCCGGGAAGCGGCGCGCCGCGCCTGGCGCCCCGAAGCTTCTTTCGCCATCGTGGATCATGTCAACCCGACCTCACCCTTGAGGACGGGGAAAATTGCCGATGCCGAAGCGGCACGCCAGGTCGAGTATCTCGAGAGCAACTGCGGCGAGTTCGGCATCGAGTTCGCCGGCATTCTCGACCCCCGCCAGGGCATCGAGCATGTGGTCGTCCCCGAACTGGGCATCGCCCTACCCGGCATGGTCATTGCCTGCGGCGACAGCCACACCACAACCTATGGCGCGTTGGGCGCTCTCGGGTTCGGTATCGGCAGCTCGGATGTGGAACACGTGTTGGCGACTCAGACCGTGGTCTACGAGCGCTTGCGCAATATGCGCATCGTCGTCGAGGGGAGTCTGCCGTGGGGAGTGACCGCCAAGGATGTCGTCATGAGCGCCATCGAGCGCCTCGGCGCGGCCGGAGCAACCGGCTTCGCAGTCGAATTTGCCGGTAGCGCCACCGAGGCGCTGGACCTGTCCGGACGCATGACCCTGTGCAACATGATCGTGGAAGCGGGCGCGCGCGGCGCGCTCGTCGCGCCTGACGCCAAGGTCTTCGATTATCTCGAAGGGCGACCGCGTGCTCCGCGCGCGGAGGCGTGGGCCGCGGCCCGCCGTAGCTGGGAAGCGTTGCGCAGCGATCCAAACGCCGTGTTCGAAAGCGAGATCCGATTGAACGCAGCGGAAATCGAGCCTTTGGTGAGCTGGGGAACGAGCCCTGACCAGGTGGTCTCGATCTCAGGCTGCGTACCTGATCCAGCGCAGGAATCCAATGCCATTCGCCGCAGCGGCATGCAGCGCGCACTCAAATACATGGATCTTGACCCGGGCACGCCCATGCATTCAGTGCGCATCGACCGCGCCTTCATTGGCTCATGCACCAATGGCCGCATCGAGGATCTGCGTTCGGCGGCGCACATCCTCAAGGGTCGAAAGGTGGCGAAACACGTGCGTGCGATGGTAGTTCCTGGTTCCAGCCAGGTGCGACGGGCGGCCGAGACAGAAGGTCTCGACCGCATCTTTACCGACGCAGGTTTCGAGTGGCGGCAATCCGGCTGCTCCATGTGTCTGGCCATGAACGACGATGTGCTGGCGCCGGGTGAGCGCTGCGCCGCCAGCACGAATCGCAATTTCGAAGGCCGGCAGGGTCGCGGCGGCCGCACGCATCTCATGAGCCCGGCCATGGTCGCTGCAGCGGCGATCGCAGGCACACTCGCCGATGTGCGCACCTACACAAGGGAGTAATGCCATCGAGCCCTTCATCGAAATCCACGGCGTAGCGGCGCCGTTTCCGCAGGCGAACGTCGACACCGACGTCATCATGCCCAAGCAATTCCTGAAGGGCATTACCCGTGAAGGGCTGGCCAAAGGGCTGTTCTATGACTTGCGTTTCGACGGTTTTGGCAACGCGCGTGCTGATTTCATACTGAATCACCCCGCCTACCAAAATCCCGCCATACTCATCGTCGGACCGAACTTCGGCTGCGGGTCGAGCCGTGAACATGCGGTGTGGGGCCTGAGGCAATTCGGCGTGCGCTGTCTTGTCGGCACGAGTTTCGCCAGCATATTTCAGGATAATTGTTTCAGTAATGGCCTGTTGCCCATCGCCCTGCCGGCTGATCAGGTGGCAAGATTGCAGTCGCTTTGTTCCAACCCCGCGCACAACAGGCTGACGGTAGACTTGCTCAATCACTGCATCATTGCCGTGCAGGGCATGTCCATGTCATTCGAGTGCGATGCCTTGCGCCGAGATGATCTCCTGAATGGGCGTGATGCCATCGCCTCGACTCTGCAGCTCGCATCCGCCATCCGGCAGTTCGAACAGGCGCATTGGGCTGAAAACCCCTGGCTCGAGCCGGTGCGTTGGTGAGCACTGCTTCGGACATCGACGCGCCGCCTGGCGTCGCCGCCCAGGCGCGCCTGCCCCTCTACCGCAGACTGTATGCGCAGGTGCTCTGCGCCATCGTGCTCGGAGTGCTGCTGGGCTATTTCAAGCCGGACCTCGCCCAACAAATGAAGCCGCTGGGCGATATCTTCATCAAGCTGATCAAGATGATGATCGAGCCCGTCATCTTCAGCACCCTGGTGGTCGGCGTCGCCAGGATGGGCAGCATGAAGGAAGTCGGACGGGTGGGAATCAAGGCCCTGGTCTATTTCGAAGTGGTTTCCGGTATCGCACTGCTGCTCGGCCTCGTGGTGGGCAATCTTTGCCAACCCGGGGCGGGCATCCATATCGACCTGTCGTCGGTGGATGCGAGCGCAGTGAAAGGCATCGCCTCGCAGAAGCCCACCTCCGCGGTGGATTTCATCATGCACATTGTGCCCGACAGCGTCGTCGGCGCGTTTGCGCAGGGCGCGACATTGCAAGTCGTGTTTTTTTCCTTGCTGTTGGGCCTGGGGCTGTCCACGATGGGTAACAAGGTCCGCCCCCTGATCGACCTGCTCGATCTGGCCTCGCAGAGCCTGTTCCGCGTCATCAATCTCATCATGCTCTTTGCACCCATCGGCGCCTTTGGGGCCATGGCATATACCATCGGCAAGTACGGGCTCGGAACCTTGCAGCAATTGGGGTTGCTGCTCGTCAGCATGTACCTGGCCTGCCTCCTGTTCATATTCCTCGTACTTGGATGCGTTGCGCGCTGTGCCGGATTCAGCCTGTGGCGCTTCTTACGCTACATCCGCGAAGAGATCCTGATCGTATTCGGCACGTCGACCTCGGAGAGCGCCCTCGCTCCCCTCATGTCAAAGCTTGAGACCGCCGGCTGCCACAAGTCGGTCGTCGGTCTTGTCGTCCCCACGGGGTATTCGTTCAACCTGGACGGCACCTCGATATACTTGTCCATGGCCGTCCTCTTTGTAGCGCAGGCAGCGCACGTGCATCTCTCATGGCATGAACAACTAGGCATCCTGGCCCTGCTGTTGCTCACCTCCAAGGGAGCCGCGGCGGTCACGGGCGGTGGATTCATCACCCTGGCCGCCACGCTGTCTTCGATCGAGTCAGTACCGGTGGCGGGCCTGGCACTCCTCTTCGGCGTGGACCGATTCATGTCGGAGGCGCGCGCGCTCACCAATCTCATCGGCAATGGCGTGGCCACGGTGGCGATCGCCCGATGGGAGGGATCGCTCGATCAAGAGCGCCTGCGGCGGGAATTGAACCCCACAGCACCCTGAAATCATTAGGAGGCCAATCTGGAACAGAGCGATGTCCTTCCCGGTTTCCGGCACTTCGACGTCACCACCGAGCCGGGTGTGGTCATTCACGGCGCCTGGGCGGGGGAAGGCCCCGCCGTGCTTTTATTGCACGGACATCCTCAGAACCATTGCACCTGGTACGGGGTCGCGCGCCGATTGGTTGAATCGGGCTATTGCGTGGTGGCAACGGACCTGCGCGGTTATGGGGATTCGTCACGGCCCGAAGGCGGTGAAAACCACGTAAATTATTCGAAGCGCACCATGGCACGCGATCAAGTCGCGGTCATGCGATCTCTGGGCCACGAGCGTTTTGCCATCGTCGGGCACGATCGGGGCGGCCGAGTCGCCCACCGCATGGCCTTGGACCATCCCAATTGCCTGTCGCACATCGCCGTGCTGGACATTGCACCGACAGCGACCATGTACGCCCGCGCCGATCGACAGTTCGCGACGCGTTATTTCTGGTGGTTTTTCCTGATTCAGCCGGCGCCGCTTCCCGAGCGGTTGATCGCTTCTGATGCCGAGTTCTTTCTACGCTCCCACCTATCATCGCAAAGCCGCACCTCAGGAGTGCCGTCCGAAGAACTCATTCAGGAATACCTTCGCTGCTACCGGCTACCGGGCACAATTCATGCGGTGTGCGAGGACTACCGGGCGGCGGCAAGCATAGATCTCGAGCACGACGCGGCGGATGGCGATCAGCGCGTGCACACACCGATGTTGGTACTGTGGGGCTCCAAAGGCGTCGTGGGCGAAACGTACGATGTGTTGGCGACCTGGCGCGAAAAGGCAACCGACGTGCGGGGCGGCTCTATCGCGTGCGGACACTCATTGCAGGAAGAAGCACCGGATTTGACCGCCGACGCGGTGCTCGCGTTTCTAGAGAGTCGCCCGCGGATATCTTAGAAAAAGCCCATGAATTTCATTGTATTCGATAGCTAGCCCGTCACTCCGGCATGCCATTGAGACCGCTCGCTTGCCGCAGCGCCTCCCCACCCAGTCGATAGCCGTCCAAGAACACAGTATTTACGTGGCGAAGGTTCGCGAGGTCCTTGGACACATCCCCATTCACCAAGATGATGTCCGCCGTCTTCCCAGGCGCTATCGATCCCGTGCGATCAGCCATGCCGGTCATTTTGGCAGGGAAGATGGTTGCGGTCTGCAGCGCTTCCGCGTTGCTGAGACCAGCTTGCTGATACAGCTCCAGTTCACGCACCAACTCCAGTCCGTATCCGTCCGTGCCGGCGACGATCCGGACCCCGGCTCGATGAAGCTTCCCTACAAGCTCCACCATCTTGGCGAAGCTCCGGCGATAGTCTTCGCGCGTGAGTCCTTCGGACAGTGGATAGCCGCCGATCTTCCAACCACGGGCGACCGACGGCGGAGCGATCTGCGCAAACGGCGCATATTCCGGCGAGATGGTGCTGCCGTCGGAGGTCATCAGCGGCTCCCATACCGTTAGCGTCGGATCGATGATTGTTCCTCGCCTCGAGAGTTCCGCGTAGAAAGCCTTCATCGCTGGCGCATCGAGATCAACGTCCTTGCCGTACCGGGCAGGACCTTCCAGCCGGGCGGCGGTATTAGATTTGTCTACCACATCTTGGGGCATCGCCTGCATCAAGATGAAGTTGATGTGTGTAACTTCGTCGTAGCCCGCGCGCACCGCGTCTAGCGGACGCATGCCCGCGGGCACGTGGCCATGCACGTGCAGGCCGAGTTTATGTGCCTCGGCCGAGGCCGGAGCGATCCACGCCGGATTCATCGACGTGTAGAACTTGACGCCCCATAGGCCCGCTGCCTTGATCTTATCTACTGCGGCTATTGCCTCCTCTACCGACGAGACCGTAAGCGCGCCCTGCGCAGCGAGAGGGTCCTTGCGATCAATGATCACTGAGATTTTCCCGTCTGGCGCGAGCAGGTCGCCTGCGGCGCGACGCTGGTAGATGCTCAGCGCCTCGTCGATCATCGAGCCGGGGCTGCGATAGTTCGTCATACCTGTCGCGACGTTTTGGAGGAGGTTCCAATCGTCCCCAACATGCTGGTGCGAGTCCCATAAACCGGGCGTCAGAGTCTTGCCGCGCCCATTGATCAGGACGGCGCCGGGCGGCGGCTTGATCGATCCCGCGGGGCCCACGGCGGCAACCTTGCCGTCGGCAATCAAGACCGCACGGTCGGGCAGGTATCGCCCTGCCACCGAATCGAACATCAGCACGTGATCGACCAGCGTTGGCGTCCGATTGATTGGGCTTAGAAACTGGTGTGCGACTCCACGGACCATAGCCGCTGTCGCTTGATCTTGGAGAGCCTTCAGCTTAGGGCCGCTGCCTTCGTACCCTTCCGGCAACAGCGAAATCACTCCGGCATTCCCAAAAAAATGATTGTCGTTGTCGAGCCAAACAGGTGAGGGCGCAAAGGTCAAGCCTCGAAGGAACGCCAACTTGACTGTCTTGGGCCCGTGCGGACCGTCGATCTGTACTGACTGGCCGAAGGTGATGCTGGCATGCCCGCTGGGGAGTAGGTCGATCCCCTTATCACCCGCGGCGACGATCGCCTCGACATCCATCTCCGAGGCAAGCCATGGCCCGCCGTATGTGTTGTAGCGTCTGCTGCCGAAGGGCGCAGAGCCGGAATCGACAGCTGTTTTCCAGTGCGCAACGCCAGCAGCGTCGACACTGAAGTCCTCGGTTGCGTCACCCTCATCGGTATAGCCGCGGATCGCGATCGCCGTTGGCCGGCCATCGCTGCCCACGGTCACAAGTTCATCATCCTCAGTCACCCAACCCCGCAGCGACATCGACATGCGATAGGCCACGGGTCCGTCCGACCTCTTCCACGACCAAACGTCACCATGTTTTCCGGCCGTCGAACTGATTATGTAGTGGCGTGCACCGGCGGGCGGAGTG
>JANXZQ010000329.1 GCA_025355445.1 Gammaproteobacteria bacterium | reverse complement strand
GTCCCCGGCGTTGAACAGGTTGAAGACCTGCAGCGGCAGATTGTTGTCCCGGCACATGACGATGGCCGTGGCATCCATCACGTTGAGCCGGTCGCTCAGCACCTTGTCGAAGGTCAGGCGGGCGTAGCGCTTCGCGTCAGGGTTTTTCACGGGGTCCGAATCGTAGATGCCGTTGACCTTGGTCGCCTTCAGCAGGATCTCGGCATTGATTTCGATGGCGCGCAGGCTCGCTGCCGTGTCGGTGGTGAAGAATGGATTGCCGGTGCCGGCGCCGAAAATAACCACGCGGCCCTTTTCCAGATGTCGCACCGCCCGCCGGCGGATGTAATCCTCGCACACCTCGTTGATACGCAGCGCAGACATGACGCGCGCGTAAGTACCCAGGCTCTCGAGCGCATCCTGCATGGCGAGCGCATTGATCACGGTGGCCAACATGCCCATGTGATCGGCGGTGACCCGGTCCATGCCCGCACGTGCCAGGCCCGCGCCGCGAAAAATATTGCCGCCGCCCAACACCACCGCCACTTGCACCCCGAGCTGAATCAGGTCGCGGATTTCGCCGGCGATGCGCTTGAGTATGAGCGGATCAATGCCGTAGTCCTCGCCGCCGAGGAGAGCTTCGCCTGACAATTTGACCAGGATTCTACGATAGCGAGCCGTGGCATTGGTGTTGGTCATGATCTCGTTCCGTACCCTACGCTAGTGCTTACTGGGACCGTCGTCTCCCTTGGACTTCTCTTGCGCTTTCACCTGAGCCATCACCTCGCCGACGAAATCGTCGTGTTTCTTCTCGATCCCATCGCCGACCGCGTAGCGCACGAATTGCACCACCGAGGCGCCCGCATTCTTCAGAAGCTTCTCGACGGTGACGTCCTCGTCCTTCACGAATGGCTGTCCCACCAGGGTAATTTCCGCCAGGTACTTGCGCAGCCGGCCCTCGACCATCTTGGCGATGATTTCCGGCGGCTTTTTCTCCGCCTTGGTCTGTGCGGCGAGAATCTCGCGCTCTTTTTCCAGCACGGCGGGCGGCACGCCGCTCGCATCGATGTACGCGGGATTGGCGGCGGCCACGTGCATGGCCAGCTCCTTCGCCAAGGATTCATCGCCGCCCTTGAGCGCCACCAGGCTGGCGATGCGGCCGCCATGAACATAGGCGCCCAGCGGCCCCGGCGAATTGACGCGCGCGAAGCGTCGCACCGAGATGTTTTCGCCGATCTTCGCGATCAAGGCGCGGCGCTGCTCTTCCAAGGTGGAGGGGCCCCCGGACGCCGCCAGCAACGCATTCACGTCGGTCGACTGGCTCTCGAGAGCCTTGCGCGCAACACCCCGCGCGAAGCTCAAGAATTCCTCGCTGCGCGCCACGAAGTCGGTCTCGCAATTCACTTCCACGAGCACGGCGCTCGAACCTGCGCGCTCCGTCACGACGGTGCCTTCAGCCGCCACGCGAGTCGCTTTCTTGTCGGCCTTGGCGAGGCCGCTCTTGCGCATGAGCTCGGCGGCGGCATCCAGATTGCCTTGAGTCTCGACCAGCGCTTTCTTGCATTCCATCATGCCCGCGCCGGTGCGCTCGCGGAGTTGTTTGACTGAATCTGCCGTAATATTCATTGTTTCGGACCGCCGTGAACGACAGTGTTCCTTGAGGAGTTGACCACTAAATGTGGGCGCATCAGCCGGGACCCCGGCCGATGCGCCGCCTCTTATGCTCCGCGCCTCGGCGCAGCGCGGCCGACGGGCCGGCGTCGCGGGGCGCTGGCCGGACGCGTCTCGGCGGGCGGTGTATCGGCCGCATCGACGTCGTCGACCTCGACTTCGACTTCGTCGAGAGAGGCTGCCACGGCTGTCGCACCCGGCACCACGGTGACCGGAACCTTGCGCCGCGGCGGCGGCTTCTTCTGGCCACCGCGCGCCGGCTGAGGCAAACGACGGGCACCGGCCGCACGCTTTTTCGGATTGCCCTCTTCGTCCAACTCCACGAATTCGTCTTCGCCGACCGGAACCTCCGGCAGGGAAGCTTTGCCTTCCAGCACCGAGTCGGCCACGCCGCCGGCGTACAGCAGGATGGCGCGCATGGCATCGTCATTGCCGGGAATCACATAGTCGATGCCGTCCGGCGAGCAATTGGTGTCGACCACTGCAACCACCGGAATGCCGAGCTTTTGTGCTTCGTGAATCGCGATTTGTTCGTGGCCCACGTCGATGACGAACAGCGCGTCGGGCAACGCCGTCATGTTGCGGATACCGCCCAAGCTGCGCAGCAGCTTGTCCATTTCACGGCGCAGCATCTGCGCCTCTTTCTTGCCGCGCCGGTCCAGGGCGCCGCTTTGCGCCATATCGTCCAATTCATTGAGCCGCTTGATGGACTGCCGAATGGTCTTGAAATTGGTGAGCATGCCGCCGAGCCAGCGCTGATTCACATAAGGCATGCTGGCGCGGGTCGCTTCCTTTTGTACCGCGTCGCGAGCCGAACGCTTGGTGCCGACGAACAGCACTTTGCCGCCCTCCGCGGCCACGCTCTTGATGAACGCCGCCGCCTGCGCGTACAGGGGCTGGGTCTTTTCCAGATTGATGATGTGGATTTTGTTACGTTCACCGAAAATGAACGGAGCCATCTTCGGGTTCCAGAAGCGGGTTTGGTGTCCGAAGTGGACGCCCGCTTCCAGCATTTGTCGCATAGACACGCTGGTCATAAATACTCCTGGTCGGGTTGAGCCTCCGCGTATCCCAATCGGCAACCCGTCGAAGCCTTGAAAACGAAGCTAAATGCCTTCAATTCTCGCCGGCCCGGCGGGCACCCGGCCGAT
The DNA here is from genome assembly GCA_025355445.1 of Gammaproteobacteria bacterium. Taxonomy (GTDB): domain Bacteria; phylum Pseudomonadota; class Gammaproteobacteria; order Steroidobacterales; family Steroidobacteraceae; genus Bog-1198. Next base: position 591 of record JANXZQ010000329.1, on the reverse strand, counting down.
TGTGACGACACGCGTGCGGGGTTGTTAAAAATAGCCGCGCTTTATACCATGAACATCTGTTAGAAACAAAGCCTGCCGCCTATGACCGTGACCATCAAAACCCCCGCCGAACAAGACAAAATGCGCATCGCCGGCCGCCTTGCCGCCAGCGTGCTCGATATGATCGAACCCTTCGTTCTGCCCGGTGCGACCACCGAGGAGCTGGACAAGCGCTGCCACGACTTCATCGTGGACGAGTTGCAGTCGATTCCGGCCAACGTCAATTACCGGGGTTTTCCCAAAACCATCTGCACCTCCGTGAATCACGTGGTTTGTCACGGCATCCCCGGCGACAAGCGGCTGAAAAGCGGCGACATCATCAATATCGACGTGACCGTGATTCGCGACGGTTTTCACGGCGACACCAGCCGCATGTACTTCGTCGGCAGCGCCGCCGTGCTGCCCCGCCGCCTGACTGCAGCCTGCCATGAAGCCATGTGGCGCGGCATTCGCACCGTCAAGCCGGGCGCTCGGTTGGGCGATATCGGGCATGCCATCCAGAGCTACACCGAGGCCAACAACTTCTCCGTCGTCCGTGAGTACTGCGGCCAC
>JANXZQ010000301.1 GCA_025355445.1 Gammaproteobacteria bacterium | reverse complement strand
CAAGTAGCTCAATGCGCCGTAGTTGTAGGAGTCGGCGGAGGTGTAGGGCACATAGCCGCCGGCCTTGACCGTGTTATCGCCCAGCACACCCACCGCGCTGGGAGCGGTGATGCCCAACAACAGGAAGCGGCCGGTCGCGCTCGAGCTCGAGCCGCCGCATTTCAATTTGCCAGGGCCGGGCAAAGTGTCCGGAGTGTTCAAAGTACAGCCCGCAAAGTCGTACTGGTAGCCGACTGCCGGTGCACTCCTCAAATACGTGGCGTAAACGGTGGCGTTGCCCTTGCCGTCCGCGAAGTTCGCGCCCGCGAGGAACGACACATCTTTGTTGAATCCGGCATCCACCGTACTGTCCGGCGCCGGCTGATTTGCGGCCGACAGATATCCCAGCTCGGTGGCGTTGTTGTTGCTGTGGCGGCCGAAGCCGTAGTTCGCGTCGATCCGCACACCCTCGAAGTGCGTGTTGAGTACGAAATTGACCACGCCTGCGACGGCATCGGCGCCGTACACCGCGGAAGCGCCGCCGGTGAGTACGTCGACACGCTCGATCAAGTCCGCGGGAATCTGATTGATGTCGGCACTGGACGACACCGTGGGGCCGATGCCGGCGCCCGGCATCAAGCGGGTGCCGTTGACTAGCACCAACGTGCGCTGCGAGCCCAAGCCGCGCAGGCTGACCGTCGCCGTACCATTTGAACTGATTGACGTGCCGGAACTTTGCTCAGCGATAACCTGCGGCAGGTTGTTGAGAATATCTTCGGAGCGTACGAACCCGGTTTGCTGAATATCCAGCGCGGTGACACTGGTGATCGGGCTGATCGAGACGTCATTCGGCGATTGCTGCAGGCGCGAACCGGTGACGACTACTTCTTGCAGAGTCGTGTCGGCTGCTGTGCCCGTGGTGGTCGCGGATGCTACCGTCTGCGACATCGCGATCGGAACCGATGCGGTTGCCGCGGCAGCGGCGAGTGCAGCGCGGATTGCAAATTGCAATTTGCGGTTATTCCCCATTTGTTGCTCCCTAACGTTAAGACTTGTTCGAACGGCCTGACTGGCGCTTGCTCGCGCGACCATGACGCCCTTCATCCCGGCCGCCAATCAGAGTTATGGACCGATTACAACATGCTACACCGGTGTTGCCAAGACGCCTCAACAGCAATAATTCGCGCAGTGAACGTCCGCCGGCCGGCGTCGGCGGCAACTTTGTCCGTGCGCGCCGGCCAGGAATCGCCCCATTTCCCGGGAAAAACGTGCGCGGGCAGCCGGCAGCAGCCGGATCGAAGGCCGCCGCCGGTATTGGCCACCGGCATCATTTCATTCTCAAATCAGGATATTCCGGCTCAGGCTGGGCAGTTGAGATGAATAAATGAGCGCAAATGGAGCGCGAATTGCGATTCCAAAGCCTTTTGTGGTCTTTTAGCAACGCCGAGGACGGCGGCCGGACAATCAACGCGTTTGTTTCAGGTAGTCGCGCAAATCATTGAGTTGCCGGGCATAATTCCTGGCCCGCCCAGAGGAGCGCTGGTACACGGGTTCTCGCACCTGCCAGACGCTCGCGGTCCTGACGGCCCTGCCTCCCGGCGGTACCGACAGACACCCGTCGTCCCACTCGAGGCCGAGGAACGCCAACATCTGCCCGACCACGGGCTGCGGATCCCTGACCAATGCATCGTAGTTCAGATCGAGGATGTCGGCTCCGAACAGAGTTCTCCAATGAGCCATCAGGCGCCGGTATTGCAGGTAATGGTGCCCGATATCCATGAGATCGAGCGCGTAGCTCATGCTCTGGTCCAAATGCAGGAAATACATGGATAAGCAGTTATCCAGCGCATCGCGGGTGGTATGAATGATTTTCGCACTCGGGAACAACCGCTTGATCAATCCAAGGTACAGAAAATTATCCGGGCGCTTGTCGGTCACGCGAGCCGCATTCGGGAACAGACCGCGGAGCATGTCCAGATACTCGGCGGCCAGTGCCTCGAGCAGCCCAGGCGACAGCGACGCGAGCGACTCGGGAAACGGCGCAAGCCGCGTCTGCACGGCCCGCGGCAGGAAATTCAGCTCGCCGCCGGCTTGCACTTGCGGATGACCGGCCAGCAACTGTTCCGCGAGCGTCGAGCCTGAGCGAAACATTCCGCACACGAATATCGGGTCAGGGGATGTGAGCCATTGCGCGGCCTTGGACTGAGGTGCGGCGGGAAAAGCCGCGATCAGCCGGTCGACCAAGCGCTCCGCCAGCGCCAAGTTATAGTCCTGAAATTCGCGCCCGGCGCTTTCGCGGCTGTGGCGATTCGCCGAGCGGTACGCGTCGAATGCCGCGTCGTACGCTTCGCAGGCATCGAGCGCCCTGCCCAGCGCGAATTCGACGCTGGCGCTGTCGGCAGCGCTGACGCCCGGTTGCGCCAACGCCCGGCGCAATCGCCCGATTAACGGATCATCGACGCTCGTGAAAGTCTTGAGGCCGGCATAACGTGCCAGGACCTGCGCCGCCTCGGGTGCCAGCACCAGCATTCGCTCATAGACTTGGGCGGCTTGTTCGCGGCGGCCAAGATCCTCGTGTAGGTTGGCCAGATTGATGAGCGCCGGAAAATACCCCGGATTGAGCGCCAGCGCCGTATTGAGCTCGCGCTCCGCGGCCGCGTGCTGCTGCAAGTAATCGCTGAATATAACCCCCCGATTCAGGTGCACTTCTTCAGGATGAGCGACGTTGCGCTCGAGGGCCTCCTTGTAAGAAGCCAGTGCCGCGGAATACTCTCCCGCCTGACGTTGCAGCAACGCGAGGTTGTACCAGCCATTCGGCAACCCCGGCCAGGTGTCCAGTAGCCGCTGGTAGGCCGCGATCGCCTCGGTCGCGCGACCGTTTCGGTCGAGTTCCATCGCCTCGCGCAGCATCTCTTGCGCAGATCCGCTGGTGTTCATGAGCGCTTACCTTTACCCGGAAAGAATGCGTTCGTCCGCCGTATGTAGTCCGCGTATTTCGGCCGGCGCTCAACGATATCCTTCTCCAGCAACGTCACCCCCGACACGCGCATCAACAGCCACGACATCAACAGCGGCCCGACAATGCTCCACCAGGCACCGGCGGCGGCGGCCATGAGATAAAAGCCCCACCAGACGCAGAAATCCCCGAAATAATTAGGGTGGCGGGTAAGTCGCCAGAAACCCCGGTCCATGACCTTATCGCGATTGCCTGGGATGGCCTTGAAACGCGTGAGTTGGAGGTCGCCGCCCGCCTCGAACACCATTCCCACCAGCCACAGCGCCACCCCTGCGAAGTCAAGAACGCGCAGCGGGCTGGGATTGAGGACCGCCCCGAACAGGGGCATCGAGATGATCCAGGCCAGCAGGGCTTGCAGTAGAAACACCAGATACAGGCTCTTGAAGTCGAAATGCGGCTGGTTGCGCGCGCGAATCGCTTGGTAGCGCCGGTCCTCTCCGTGGCCCCAGTTCCGCCAGGTGATGTACACCGAGAGGCGTAGCGCCCAGACCGTTACCAGGCCCAACACCCACAGCGATCGCGGTCCCCGCTGCGGCACCCCGGCCGCATAGACGAACGCCGCCAAGGCGAACAGCAAGGGCCACAAGCTATCGACTATGGCGACATTGCGGCGATACAGGCTCAACAGCCACGTGAGCACGGCTGCGGCCACCGCCACCAGCAGCCCGTGCAGGTAAATTGACAGAGAAAACATGCGGATATCTTACGGGGAAGGAGGTTCAAAGACTTAAGTTTGCCGCGCCGTGCCGGCCGGCGCGCGGCGGTTCTGCATAAGCTTAGACAATAGAGTAATAATCCCAGTGTTGGCCGGGTCTATGTAGGGGAGCAGCAATATCGCTGCGTTCAATAACAATCGAGGAATCAATCATGCAGATCACCAAAGTGTCGAGCGCGGCGATGGCCGCTGCGGCTGCGATGTTGTTCACTTCCGGTTTCGCCACGGTGTCCGTGGCGGCGGACGCCGCGACGGTTCACTGTTCCGGGGTCAATTCCTGCAAGGGAACCTCCGAGTGCAAGTCCGCGAAGAATAGCTGCAAGGGCATGAACAGCTGCAAGGGCCAGGGCTGGGTATCGAAGACAAAGGCCGAGTGCAAAGAGGCCAAGGGTACGGTTGAGAAGTAGGCCGATTGGGATTTGAGCGATGGGACCGGGCGTGCTCGTGACGCCCGGTGCCAACCTATGACGACGCTCGCCGGATACGGCTTAGGTCTCAGGACATCGCACTACGAGGCCATTCTCGCCGAACCTCACGCCATAGACTGGCTCGAGGTCATTACCGAGAATTATCTGGTTCCGGGCGGCAAGCCGCTCGACTACTTGGAGCGCATACGCGAACGCTTCCCGGTGGTGATGCATGGGGTGTCGCTGTCCATCGGCAGCACCGATCCGATCGACTTCGATTATCTTGCGGCAGTCAAAGCCCTGGCCGCGCGCATCGAGCCGCATTGGATTTCCGATCATCTGTGCTGGACCGGCATCGAGGGCCGCAATCTGCACGATTTATTGCCCCTGCCCTACACCGAAGAGGCGCTGGCATTGGTAGTCGCGAGAGTGGGCCAGGTGCAAGACGCTCTCGGCAGGCAGATCTTGCTGGAGAACGTCTCGAGCTACCTGACGTTTCATGCCTCCGAAATGAGCGAATGGGAATTCCTGCGCGAGGTCGCGCAGCGTGCGGATTGCGCGGTCCTGCTCGACATCAACAATATCTATGTCAGCAGCGTGAATCACGGCTTCGACCCGCTCGCCTACCTACAGGCGATGCCTGAGGACCGGGTCCGTCAGTTTCATCTCGCCGGCCACAGCGATCTCGATGGACACCTGATCGACACCCACGACCATCCCATCGTGCAACCGGTCTGGGATCTATATTGCGCCGCGGTCGCGCATTTCGGTGCGGTGCCTACCATGATCGAGCGCGATGACAATATCCCAGAGCTCCGCGAATTGGTCGCGGAACTGCAAATCGCCCGCGACCTCGCCCTTCAACACGCTCGGCGGGCCACATGAGGCAGCAAAGAGCGCGGGCGTCGTTGCGTGAATTGCAGCGCAGCTTGCAGGCTCACCTCTTGGGAGAGCCCAGCGCGATTGCCGAGGCCATCGTCGACGCGCCGCCCCTGCCTGCGCTGCAACGCCTCGGCATTTACCGCAATGCCTATCAAGTGCGGCTGATCGACGCGCTCGATGACACCTATCCCGTGCTGCATGCGCTGCTGGGTGACGAGGATTTCGTTGCCTTGGGCGAGGAGTTCGTCGCCGCGCATCCCTCCGTCCATCGCTCGATTCGCTGGTACGGCGCTGAGCTCGCGCAGTACTTGAGTACTTCCCCGCCCTATGCGGAGCAGGCCATTTTTGCCGAAATAGCGCTGCTCGAGTGGACACTGGCGGAGGTCTTCGATTCAGCCGACGCCGAGCCGGTACGGCGCGCGGCGCTCGCCGCCATCGACGCCTCAGCGTGGAGCGGGCTGCAATTCGAATTGCATCCCTCGCTGCGGCGGCTGGAGTTGCAATGGAATACCGTCGCCGTATGGCAGACCATGAGCCGCAGCGAGACGCCGCCCGACCCGGCATGCGCGCAGTTTCCGGTGCCTTGGCTGTTGTGGCGTCAGAATCTGCAGAATTATTTCCGTTCCATGACGGCGGATGAAGCCGCCGCGCTCGAGACCGCGTTGCGCGGCGGGAGTTTCGGCGATATCTGCGAAACGCTCGAGGAGCACCTGCCCGTGGATGAGATCCCGCTGCGTGCCGCAAGCCTGTTGGGGCTCTGGACGGACAGCGGGATCATCGTCGCCATCAATTGAGCATGGCATCAATTGGGCATCGCGCCTTTACAGTAAGGCCCCCTCCTCGCCCAACATTTCCTTGCGCAGCAGCGGAATCGGTGGCCCGCCGTAAGAAAGAAACTGGTCGTGGAAGTCGTGCCACAGGGACTGGTCGTCAGCCGGCGCTGCTGAACCGGCGACTGCAGCGGTACCCGCGCCCGAGTGCTTGGCAACCCAGTCGGTGCGCAATTTGCGGATCATGAGCTTGCCCAGCGTGTAATTCAGGTACCCCGGATCATAGGTGCCGCGAGCCGCCTGTTGCCGTGCATTGCCCGGATCCTGAAAGGCCTGTTCTCTGAACATCTTCTCGGACTGCGCCACGGTCATGTCATGCGTGTGCATGCCGATCGACGACAACAGGCGCACGTCGCGCAGCAAGGCGTCCATGATTTGCCCGATGTGCTTCTCCGGATCGCCCTTGCCCAAGCCCTTCTCATACATCATTTCTTCGCAGTAATGCGCCCAGCCCTCGGCGAACGCATATCCCACCCACAGGCCTTCCAACTTCGAGGGATTGGCGTTCGAATGCAGGAACTGCAGAAAATGTCCCGGCCACACCTCATGCACGGAGGTGAACAGCAGCGTAGCCTCGCTCGGAATGTAGGCCGCTTGCTCGGCTTTGCTCCACTTAGGATCGGGCGGCGCAATGTTGTAGACCGAGGCCACGCCCTTATCGTAGGGACCCGGCACTTGGATGAAGGCGGCGTTGGATCGATTGTAGGGCGGCGCCTCTGCTACCAGGGCATCGTCGGTGCCGGGCACGGAGACCACCTTGTTCGCGATCACGAATTCCTTGAGCATTACCAGCTGTTCGCGGGCGCCCGCGACGGCGCCCTCTTTCGGCTTGTGGGCGGCCACTTTGGCGATGCATTGCGCGAGAGAGGCCTTCGGCGCAAAGGTGTCGCACTCGGTCTTCAGCGCCGCCGTGTTGCGCTCGAGGTCCGCGCGGCCCGCCGCTTCGATCTGATCGACGGGCAGATCCACCCGCTCGGTTTGCGCCACCATTTGAGCGTATAAGTCCGGACCCAATGCGAACTTGTCGGTGGCCTTGCTGCGTTCTGCTTCCAGAGTTGCCTTCAGAGCATCCATGGCCGCAGCCGCCGCGGTCGTCGCGTCGGAAAGCTGTTTCTGCAAGTCCTGATCGGTCACCGACGCAAACACCGGCACCACGCTTTTCTTGTAGAACTCCTCGAATCCGCCGTACTGCGCAATGCCCAATTCCACATAGGTCTTGGGCAGGGGCGATTGCAGGTTCGCTTTGATGTCGTTGACCATCTTGGGGATGCCGCGCGCGTACTTGATGAACGCCTTCAGGCGCACGTCCAGCGGCGCGTAATTACGGTTCAAATACATGTCCGGATCGAGTTTATCGGTGTACCAGGCCGGATTGCTGAACGGGAACTTCGCTTTTTCCGCCCAGAACAAATCCCGGTCCGTCACCGCCAGCAGGTACTCGCGATCGAAGCGCTCGCGCGGCTCCAAGGTCTTCGGATCCACCGCGTTCAATTGGTCGCGCTGATCGTGCAGGCGGGCGATCTCGCGCCGAATGCCATGATTGCTGACGTCCGGCAGCTGGCCGTCGAATTCGTGGCGGCCGGATTGTGCGGCGAAGAAAGGCTGCGCCTGCAAATAACTTTCGATGAAGCCCGCCGTAAGCTTGTTCCATGCCTGGCTGGCAGGGGACGGACCCTTGGGTGCGGCGGCCGCCGGCGGCTGTTGACCGCAACCCGCCAAAAAGACGAACAATACTCCAGACAATGCCGCTCCAACCTTCAGCGACTTCCGCATGACAACTCCCCTTCTAGTTTTCTAAGACTCGATGCTTGTTATGACTCGGCAACTAAAAAGAATACGGACCGCCGCGTTCCAGTGCGCGCTTATAGGCGTCGCGCGAATGAATACGGTCGAGAAAATTCCATAAATGCGGCCGGCCGGCATTCAGGCCCGCGCGCGCTTTGGCCGCTTCCAACGGAAAACTCATCTGCACGTCCGCCGCCGTAAATTCCTCACCTGCAAACCAGGTGTGCGCGGCCAGTTCGGCTTCCATGTAATCCAAGTGCCGTTTTAATTGCGGACCGATGAAGGCATTCTGCACCGTAGCCGCGATCCGCCGCGCAACCACACTGATGGGCCACGGCGCGGGGCCGTTCGCCACCCGGTCGAATATCAATTTGAGCAGCAGCGGCGGCATGGCCGAGCCTTCCGCGTAGTGCAGCCAGTAGGTGTAGCGCAGCCGCTCAGGCGTGCCCACCGGCGGTATCAATCGTCCGCCGCCGTATCGGCCGACCAAGTACTCAACGATGGCGCCGGACTCGGCCACGGTCACCGAGCCGTCGACACTGACGGGAGATTTTCCCAAGGGGTGCACCGCCAGCAGTTCAGGCGGTGCCAGCATGGTCTTCGCATCACGCTGATAGCGCTTCACCTCATACTCTATTCCCAGCTCCTCCAGCAGCCAGAGCACTCGCTGCGACCGCGAGTTGTTGAGGTGGTGCACCGTGATCATGGCCGCATTGTAGGACATTCCGCCGGGATACGCCTCTGCGGGAAATTCCGGCAGCGCCTTGCAGCGCCAAAGTTTAAAGTGAGCTACCGACGGAGCAGAACCCAAGGGTGCATGGAGGCATTAAATTTGAAAAAAGAAGACGTCACACTATGGCCTGCGCTGGCGCTGTTCCTCGCAACCTTGCTTGCCGTGGGTCCTTCTAACGTTTTCGCCAATGGACTCGCGGATTCCCCCAGGCAATCGTCCGTCGCGGGATGGGGCCAAGCGCTGGTCACTACTCCACCAACCCCGGAGTTTGTTGAAGCCATTGGCGCAGGCCTGTTTGCGGCATTTGCCTTGTTGTACGTCTCGCGACGTCCTCGCCTCGACCAGTCACCAGTGCAAGATCACTTCGGCGGCTCCCCAGCCACCGGAGGTAAATATCCACGCATCTACCCGGTCACTCCCGTTTGGAAAGCAGGGATTGTCATTCTCGCTGGAATACTTCTGCTAGGCAGCCTCGCGGCGGCATGGGAGGTCGGCGTGATTGCAAGTGAAACGCGCCATACGCCTCAAGGTCTGATACTCGTCTTTTTTGCAGCAACCATTGCAGCTTGCGCCGCTTTTTATGTAGTGGACACGCTCGTGTCATCAATAGTTTTGAATGCTGATCGACTCGAGATTCACGAACTGTGGCGCGTGCGCCGCGTTCTTCGCGCAAATATCGAATCACAGCAAGTCCTTCACCCGCCCAATTCACCGCCGGTCCTCGTGCTGCGCCTTAAAGCGCCGGACAACCGCAAGATCAAATTGACTGCCATGTGGAAATCGGATGAGACTTGGAACTCGTGGTTTGCCGGCATCCCGGATCTCGATGCGGAGGCGGGAAAGGCATTTGTTGCCGCAATCGATGCAAACGCCGACCTTGGAAGTACACCCGCCGAGCGGCAGCAACGCCTGGCTGCGGCGCGCTCGTTTGCCCGATATGCGACTTGGGCGAATCTGGGCTTATATGCGTGGGCCTTCATCTATCCTCGGCCCTACCAATTGGTGATCCTGGTGCTCGCGGTGATACCTTGGGCAGCGATCGTCATCATGGCGCGATCGCCGGGGCTCTACGCGTTCAATGCGCCACGCGGTAGTGGTCGGCCGGACCTTTCGGTCTTGCTCATATCTCCCGGATTTCTACTCATGCTTCGCGCAATTCTCGATGTTCAGATCCTTGATTGGCCGCGCTTGTTCGAATGGACATTGATATTGGCTGCGGTGCTCATCGTGACAATCCTATGGGCCATACCGGCTGCGCGCGAAAAGCTCGGCACATTGGTGCTGATTCTCATCATGACCCTGCCTTATGGCTACGGAGCCAGCACGCTGGGAAACTCATTGCTTGATCGCTCCAGCGCTTTGAGCTATCCGACCACCGTGTACAGCATGTTCGTCACCAGCGGCAAGAACAAAACGCCGACGCTGCGGCTGGGACCCTGGGGCCCGCGCACCACGGCACAGGATGCCGCCGTCTCATGGGAGCTGTACCGGAGCACGAGAGTGGGCGAGACCGTATGCGCCCAGCTACACGCGGACGCCCTGGGCGTCCCGTGGTTTCGAATTGCCAAATGCCGGCCAGGTACCTGACGCGCACCCGCCTCTGCGGTGCCGATCAGGTGCCGTCGCCCGGTGGAAACCATTCCGCCTTGCTGGCACGAAATTCCGGCAGTGCCTCGCAGCGTTCAACCAGCGCGGCAAGAGCGGGATAAGTCGCGGTGCGGGTAATGGCGAGCGCGTCGTTCAAGAACGTGCAGACGCAGGTCGCGGTGATATCCGCCTGCGTCATGCGCTGGCCGATCAACCAGTGGCCGGCACGCGCCTCACACGCGCGCTCAAGCTCAGTGAGCGCAGCGTGCATTTGCGTGCTGCAACGTTCCGTCCACGGAAGATGCCGCTTCGCCGCGGGCCGGAACACGGTCTCATAGAGTTGGGCGACGCCTTTCTCCGCGGCCCCGATGGTAATCGCCATGAGGCGCAGCGCCTGGCGCCTATCCCTGCCCGTGACCGGCAGAAGTGCGCGCTCGGGCCCGGCGCAATCATCCAGATAATCCAATATCGCACCGGATTCGATCAAGGCCTCGCCGTCCGGCTGCACCAAGGTCGGCACCCGGCCCAAGGGATTGAATTGCCGGATCAGCTCGAAATCCGGGCCCACCGACCAGTTGCGATGCTCGAACGGCATACCGAGCAGATTCATGCTGACCGCAACACGTCGCACGAAGGGAGAATCGAACATGCCAATGAGGATCAAACGATGCTCCCAAAAATTGAAATCAGTGACCGCCCTTGACCAGCAGCCCCGCCGCAGCCAGCGCCGCCGCCAGTTCCTCTTCGATGCGGGCCGCCTCCGAGCGCTTGATATATTGCAAGTGCAGAGTCGGACCCGTCAGCACCTCGAGGCCCCGCTTCAACACACTGCCCGCCGCGCGAATCCCCGCCTTGTGCTGATCGAAGCGCTGCGCCGGTGAGTACTTGCTCATGCCCACATAGACCCCATACGCCCCGCGGTCCTGGTAGTCCAACAGCACCAGGTAAATATTCGAACGTCCCTTGCCCGACGACGTAAATCCCAGTGCGGTCTCGTAAACGATCGGCAACCACTCCACATAGCGCATCGGCAGCCATTCAGGCACGGACTGCGCCGCCCGCGCCCATAGCCTCTCCAATGCCCGCTCGATGTTAATGGACATTTCACCGCGCATCCACAATTCGTGGATGCAGTGCGCGCCATCGAGGCCGTCGCCGTCAGCCAGCGCGCGTTCGAGGCGACTCGTGATGCTGGCGTGGTTCAACGCCTGAAGCGGGCGGATGCCGGGTGGTGATTGCGGATCTATGCGCTGCAACTGAGTCATCGACCCATTTAACTGTAGTAACAATTAGAACGAAGTGCAAGCACGCCACAACACCGCGTTCGAGTGGCGCTTTGGCTACGGGCTGCGGTGCGCATCCTCGGCCCTGCTGGCGGACACGAAACGCGTACTTGAGCATGAAAGAGGCGTATACCACCGTTCGAACCACCGGGGGTGCTCGCGGCGCCAAGCGAAATCAGCGGGCGAGATCGTCATCGCGGCCGCGGCGCGCGCCCGCCGAAGGCGCTGCTTCCGCGGGCTCCTGTAGGCGGTTCTGCCGCAGCCGCAACCAGTTCTCGCGGGCTTCGCGCCGAATGTCCTCGAGACTTTGCGGCTTCGCGCCGGCTGCCTTGACGGCGGGTTCCGCGGCGCTAGGCTGATCGCGGCCGCTGTCCCTGCCCGCGGCCCGACTCAGGCGAGCCTGGACACGTACCTCATATTCCTCGCGCAACCGCTCCGCCCGCTTGCTCCGATAGCCATGTCTTTCCATTTGCACGGCAGCGGTGGGGATATGGGGCTTCGGCTCGCGATCGATTCCCTGTGCTGCGAGGCTGCGGTGATCGATGCGCGTCGAAATATTCGCCTCCTGCAGCGCCTCATTCGCGACGTTCGCCCAGCGTTCCCGCACGTGGAGAAGCTCGTGAACCACCGATTTCATCCCGAGCTTGACGCGGTTGTCATTGTTCCTATCCAACGTCGTTTTTGCGCCCAGACCCTGCGACGTCACTTCACGGGTGGTGGTGAGCAGGTGGGCGTGAAAATTTCGCGGATCGCTGCCGGGAAAATCACGCGGTGCATGCATGGCGAAATCAACGGCGAAACCATACCGGTCGGTCAACTCCTGCGAGAACCCGCGCACCAGATTCAAGCGCTGCCGCGGTGAGAGTTCCACCGGCAGCGCCACGAGATATTCTCGGGCCACGCGAGCGTTCTTGCGGCTCTCCGCGCTCTCAGCCGCGTTCCAAAGCGCGGCACGGTCCCGGGCCCAGTGCATTTCCTGGCCAGCGAATTCTTTAGGCAGCACGATCTCCTTGTGCATGACGTCCTGGCGTGCCGAATGATCGTAAGTCCTGCCGGTGCGGTCGTCACGAATGCGTTCTCCTGAACGATAGGCGGCAGCGTTGACGGCGCTGCTCCCG
>JANXZQ010000244.1 GCA_025355445.1 Gammaproteobacteria bacterium | reverse complement strand
TCGAGAGATTGTTACGCGGGTCGAACATGGTGCGCAGCAGGCCTTCGATTTCCAGATCGGTGTTGATGCTGGCCTGAATCTGCTCGACCGTCTGCATTAGGGAACTCAAACCCTCCAGCGCGTAGTACTCGCACTGCATCGGAACCATCACCGAATCCGCGGCAACCAGGGCGTTCAAGGTGAGCATGTTCAAGGACGGCGGACAGTCGATCAAGATGACATCGAAGTCTTGGCGGATGGGCTTCAAGGCATTGCGCAATTTGAATTCTCGTCCGGTAATCATGCCCAGCAGGCGCACTTCGGCGGCCGTGAGATCCTGATTGGCCGGCATCAGCATGAAACCGCCGTACTCCACCGGCACCAGCGCTTCCATCGCGGTGCAATCCCCCAGCATCACATCGCAACTGGTGCGGGACTGGGAATTCTTGTCCACTCCACAACCCATGGTGGCATTGCCCTGGGGATCGAGATCGATGAGCAGCACGCGCCGCTTGGTGGCCGTGAGTGAGGCGGCCAGATTGACTGCCGTCGTGGTCTTCCCGACTCCGCCTTTTTGATTTGCAACTGCAATGACCCGCTTCATCTACCGCTCGATTTAGGACGGGCCGGAGAGAGTTCCACAAGATGCCGCTCGTCGTCCAGTCCCGGTACCTTGAGCCGATGCACTGCCAACACGCGAAAGGACTTGGGCAGGGCGGAAATTTCCTCGTCCGGCCGTTTCCCCTTCATGGCGAGCAGTCTTCCGCCGGGAGCGCATAAATGCCCGGCGTACGCGGCAAAATCCGCCAACGACGACAAGGCGCGCGCCACCACCGTATCGAAAAGCTCGAAGGGTCTGTAGCTTTCCGCCCGTACCTGCGCCACTTGAACGTTGCGCAGGCCAAGCCGCTCGGACGTTTGTTCGACGAAGCGAGCCTTCTTGCCGGTGCCCTCGACCAGGGTGAAGCGGCGTGCCGAATTGACGATGGCCAGCGGCAGGCCGGGAAAACCTGCGCCCGTACCGATGTCGGCGATGCGTTCACCGCGCAAGTACGGCTGCAAGGTCAGGCTGTCCAGGACATGCTTGCGCAGCATGCTCGGGCGGTCGCGAATCGCCGTCAGATTGAATTGCGCGTTGCCGAGCTCCAGTTCATCGACGAGCTTGAGCAGCACCTCGGCGGCGGCGGCGTCCAAAGCAATGCCGATGTCGCGCGCGCCAGCGGCGAGTAGCTCCAATTCGGACTCTCGAATCACGTGCCTCAAGGTTCGGCGACGCCGTCGAGAGTCATGGACAGTCCCGTCTCCGGTTCCCGCTCGAGGCGCGCGTTGAAATGAACGGCGGCGTCACGGCCCTCGCAGGCAGCGGCATTCTCAGCAACGGCATTCTGAGCAGCCGGGGGCGCCGCGGCGCTCTTCAGCCACCCGGCACAGGCAGCGGCGAACACCGCGACAGCGTCGCTTTCCGGCAAGCGCACGGTCGCCTGGATGCGCGACAGCCGATCTTGCTTGAAGCACAGCAGGTACTCATCGGGAATGTGCCCGACAAATTGCGGCGCCGGTGCGTCGGCGGCGTAGCATTCTCCGTCCTCGGGTGCCGCGGCGCCGGGATCCTGGTCGTGAAACAGCAATACCTCATGCAGAGTACGAGGAACGTCCTTGAGCACGCTGCCAAACGGTGCGATGACCAGCACATGCCAATCGAAAGAGGGGTCCGCCGGCATCTGCGCTTCCGCGGGCGCGGCAGGTCCGGGCGCCGTTTCGCGGGACGAGGGCGTTTGACAGCCGGCCAATGCGGCGAGCCAGGCGGCAACCAACAAGACGCTGAGGCTGCGCTCCCTCATTCAAGCTTCGCCGAGGCTGCTCGCGAGTTGTTCGAGTTCGGCGGCGGCGTCAGGGTCTTGCGGCCGATCGCGCTCGAGCACGCGGCGCAGGGCCTGTGCTGCGGAGGGCTTCAGTTTGGTGCACGCGCCGGCATAATGAATCCGCCAGTCCGCAATCAGTTCATGTTCGAAAAAGTCGTATTCGCGTTGATTTACGACGGCGTCGAGCACCATGGCGCAAACTGCGATCTGCTGCACCCGTCCCCATGACAGCGAGGCGGCAGAGTGGCCTTCCGCGAAGCAACGCTGCAGGAACGCGGGCGGATCCGCACTCGCGATATCGTCGAGCGCGTCGCGGACATCGTAGGATTTCAGCAGGTGTTCATAAGTCGCCATTGGTTCCATTATCCGCGCCGTGTGAGAACATGGGAAATATGACCCGCATTTATTTTCTGTTGCTATTGGCGGCGCCTTTGCTGTTCGGGGGCTCGGCCCAGGCGCTGACGCGCGAGGTTCGCGGCAACCTGATCTTTGACAACATCCCGGAACCTGCCGCGGCCTTGAGCGAGAAACTCGATGCCTACCTGAATGCGCGCCAGGCGACGCCGCTCGGTTTTTCCCCGAAGGGCCAGCTGCTGATCGCCACACGATTCGGCGACGTCGAGCAGCTGCACCTCGTGGAGCGCCCCGCGGGCGAGCGCCGCCAGCTCACCTTTCTGCGCGAGCCGATCAATCACGCAGCCTTCTCGCCGGATCCGGCGCGCAGCGCTTATGTGTACGCGAAGGACTCGGGCGGCAATGAGAATACGCAGCTCTATTACCAGCGGCTGGGCGAAGCCACGCCGAAGCTGCTGACCGACGGCAAGTCCCACAATGGCGCCGCCGTATGGTCGAACGCCGGCCGTGAGGTCGCCTTCTTCAGTACCTCGCGCGACGGCACGAGCTCCGACATCGAGGTCGTCGAACCGGAAATGGGAGCGCTGCCGCGGCTCGTGGTCAGCGGCGACAGCGCTTCCTGGACGCCGCTCGATTGGTCGCCGGATGACCGGAAGCTGTTGGTCTTGAAGACCGTGTCGATTTCCGAAGCCTACTTGTATGTGGTGGACTTGAGTTCGGGACAAAAACGCGAGGTAGAGGCCGCACCGGGCAAGGTCGGCATCGCCGACGCCAGGTTCTCACGCGACGGGCAGGGTGTTTACCTGATTTCCGACCGCGACAGCGAGTTCGCACAATTGCGCTACGTCAATCTTTTCAGCGGCGAGAAAGCCCTCATCTCCGGCCGCCTGCCCTGGGACATCGAAGAGTTGGCGATTTCGCGCGACGGGCATTACCTGGCTTACGTGAGCAACGAGGCCGGTATCGACAAACTCAACCTGCTCGATCTGCGCACCCACCAGGACCTGATTCCACCCAAGCTTCCGGCGCCGGGCGTCATCGGCTCCTTGAGTTTCGACTGGGAAGGCAATCGCCTTGCCTTCGCCTTCGAGGCGGCGAATCGGCCGCGTGACGCTTACGTGTTGACCATTGCCGCGAACACCGTCGAAGCCTGGACGCACAGCGAGGCGGGCGCGGTCGACCTTGCAAAGTTCGTGACACCGCGCTTGGCGCATTTTCCGACGTTCGACCGCGGCGACGGACGCGCGCGCGAAATACCGGCCTACATTTACGAGCCGGCGGGGCCGGGCGCGCATCCGGTACTGATCACCTTGCATGGCGGTCCCGAATCGCAATTCAGGCCCGGCTTCGACCCATGGCTGCAGTATGTGGTGAACGAGCTCGGTTTTGCCGTCCTCGCTCCTAATGTCCGCGGCTCTTCCGGCTACGGCAAGAGCTATCTGGCGCTCGACAACGGAGTGCTGCGCGAGGATGCGGTCAAGGATGTCGGCGCGCTGCTGGTCTGGCTGGCTTTGCAGAGCACGTATGACGCGAAGCATATCGTCGTGTCCGGTGGTTCCTACGGGGGGTACTTGACGCTCGCCACAATGGTTAATTTTGGCGATCGGCTGCGCGGCGGCGTCGATGTGGCGGGCTTTTCCAACTTCATCAGTTTCCTGACCAACACGGCGCCGTACCGCCAAGATCAGCGCCGCGCGGAGTACGGCGATGAGCGCGACCCGGAGATGCGGGCGTATCTGCGGCGCATATCGCCACTGACGAACGTCGACCGCATCAAGAGCCCGCTACTCATCGTGCACGGCAAGAACGATCCGCGTGTGCCCTTGAGCGAAGCGGAGCAGGTCGTCAACCGGGTGCGCAGTAAAGGCGGCGAAGTCTGGTATTTACAGGCCGTCGACGAGGGTCACGGCTTTCGCAAGAAGCAGAACCGAGACGCCTTCTACAGGACGTTCGCGCAATTCCTGATGAGCTTGAGCAACTGAAAGGCGCCGCCGCTGCACGGCGCCGACGTGGGCCTACTTGCTGCCGGTGGTCGCCGTCGTCAACGGCGACTCTTGACTCGCAAAATACTCTGCCGCGATCTTCACATCCTCGTCGGTCTTGAGCAGCTGCGCCATGCCGTCCATCACCACATTCTTGCGCCGACCGTTATGGTAGGCGGTCAACGCCTGCGACAGATAATCGAAGTGCTGGCCGCCAATCACGGCGGGCTTCGGCGTCAGCTCCGCCTCGACCCCCAGGCCATTCACCCCGTGGCAGGCAACGCAGGCGGCCACCTGCGTCGGAGTCTTTCCTTTCACAACGGTGCTCGCCTTCGTCGGCTCCGGTCCCTGCAGGTAGGCGGCGATGTCCTCCATATCCTGATCGCTCAACGATGCCGCTTGCGCGTGCATGGTGGCGTGCGGCCGCTCGCCGCTTTTGTACTCCTGCAGTGCTGCCACGATATAGGAAGCATGCTGGTGGCGCAGCCGCGGAACGGCGTAGTCGGGATAGGCATTCCGATAGTTCTCAACGCCATGGCAGCCGTAGCAGGTGTAGAACTTCTTTTGGCCCAGCGCCGGATCGCCGGGGGCGCCATCGCCCGCGGCGTGAGCGCCGAGCGACCAACTGAAACTCAGCGCCATGCAAAGCCACGCCAGGCGATTCAATCGAGAAAGCATCTAATTCTCCGAGCCGCGGGATCAAATAGTGCGCTGATGTTAAAGAGTGGACGGATAAATTGCCACTCGCTTGAGGGCGGCGGCGCTATTTGCGCCGGCACACACGGCTATTCGCGCCGGCGCGCGCTACAAAACATCCGCTAGATCCTGCAAAAAGGTCGCATCCGTCGGCTTCATCCCCGAGGGGTAGCGGCTGACCACGCGTCCGTCGCGATCAATCAAGAATTTCTCGAAATTCCAACCGATGTCGCCGGGGAAGCCGTTCTCCTTGGCGGTCAACCACGCGTACAGCGCATGCCGGTGGACTCCGTTGACGTCAATTTTTTCCGACAGGGGAAAACTCACGCCGAAGGTGAGCGAGCAGAAACTTTGAATCTCCGCCGCAGTGCCCGGCTCCTGTGAACCGAACTGATTGCAGGGGAATGCCACCACCGCGAAATTCTTGTCCTTCAGTTCTTGGTAGAGCTCTTCCAGGCCCGCATATTGCGGCGTGTAGCCGCACTTGCTCGCAACGTTTACCGCCAGCGTCACCGCGCCGCGCAGTGGCGCGAGAATATTCAGGGAGCCGTCAAGACCCTGCACCGCGAAGTCATAGAAATTGCTCATGGCGTAATCAAGCCGCCCGGTCGCGCTTCTTCAGGTGCACCAGCAGCAGCGACACCGCCGCCGGGGTCAAACCCGGGATTCGTGCGGCCTGTCCCAAGGTTTCGGGACGCACGGCGCGCAGGCACTGTCGCGCTTCGTTCGACAAGCCGCTCACGTCGCCATAATCGATGTTCTCCGGCAGGCGCAGTTCCTCGTGGCGCACTTGACGCTCTATCTCATCGTTCTGGCGCTTGAGGTACCCCGAGTATTTTGCTTGCACGTCGACCTGCAATTTCACTTGGGCTTCGAGACGCTCGTCGTCCTGCCACGGCGCGTCGACATTTTGCGCAACATGATTCAAATCGTCGTAGCTAAGTTCCGGGCGACGCAGTAAATCCAGGGCATGTGTCTCGCGCAGCAGCGGCGTCCCCAGTTTGGCGAGCAATCCCGGGTCCACGTCATCCGGGCGCACGCGTGCGGCCGCCAGCCGCGCGAGTTCAGCATCGACGGCAAGACGCTTGCGCTCGAAGAACGCCCACCGGGCATCATCGATGAGGCCAAGATTTCGGCCTTGAGCAGTGAGGCGCAGGTCCGCATTGTCTTCGCGCAGGCTCAGGCGATATTCGGCGCGGCTGGTGAACATGCGATAGGGCTCGGGCGCGCCGCGCGTGATCAGATCATCGACCAGCACGCCCAGGTAGCCTTCACTTCGCTTCGGCCACCATGCGCCGCGCTCATCGGCGAGCAATGCCGCGTTGGCGCCGGCAAGCAGCCCCTGAGCAGCCGCTTCTTCGTAGCCGGTAGTGCCGTTGATTTGACCGGCGAAGAACAAGCCGGAGAGGAATTTACTCTCCAAGCTGTACTTGAGATCGCGCGGATCGAAGAAATCGTATTCGATGGCGTAGCCGGGGCGGGTAATGTGCGCCCGCTCGAACCCCGCGATGGTGCGCACAAACTCGCATTGCACATCGAAGGGCAAACTCGTGGAAATGCCGTTGGGATAAATCTCGTGGGTGTTCAGTCCCTCGGGCTCGACAAAAATCTGATGCGAGTGCTTGTCCGCGAACCGCACTACTTTGTCTTCCACCGAAGGGCAGTAGCGCGGTCCCACGCCCTGGATCAAACCGGTGAACAGGGGCGAGAGCGCGGTGGCCGCGCGAATGATGTCGTGAGTACGCTCGTTGGTGGCCGTGATGTGGCAGGGCAGTTGGCGCGGGTGCTGGGCGCGGGCGCCAAGGTAGGAAAAAACCGGGCGCGGTTCATCGCCGTGCTGTTCGCGCATCACGGAAAAATCGATACTGCGACCGTCGATACGCGGCGGCGTGCCCGTCTTGAGGCGCCCGACCCGTAATTTCAACTCACGTAAGCGAGCCGCCAGTGTCGTTGACGGCGGATCGCCGGCGCGGCCGCCGGCGTGACTCTCGAGCCCAACGTGAATGCGGCCGCCTAAAAAGGTGCCGACGGTGAGAACGATGGCGCGCGCCCGAAACTCGATGCCGCTCTGCGTGACCACACCCACGACACGCTCGCCCTCGAGCAAAAGGTCCGCGACTTCCTGCTGAAAAAGCTCGAGATTCCGCTGGTTCTCGAGCCTGAGTCGGATTGCCTGCTTGTAGAGTTGGCGATCAGCCTGCGCGCGGGTCGCGCGCACCGCGGGCCCCTTGCTCGAGTTGAGGGTGCGGAATTGGATGCCCGCCTCGTCGGTGGCAAGCGCCATGGCGCCGCCCAAGGCGTCGATTTCCTTCACCAAGTGACCCTTGCCGATGCCGCCGATGGCCGGGTTGCAGCTCATCTGGCCGAGCGTCTCGATATTGTGGGTGAGCAACAGGGTGCGCTGTCCCATGCGCGCAGCGCCAAGCGCGGCTTCGGTGCCGGCATGGCCGCCGCCGATCACGATCACCCCGTATTCCGTACCAAAACGCATGCTGCTGAATCCACACGATTTTATAGAGGCGCCACTCTAAACGCGCGGCCGCCAAAGTGCCAGGGAACCTCCGGGGGTGCCGGCCCGACTAAAGAAGAGCCGATGGAATTGCCCGCGGCCCGCGTAGCGGCGCCTGACGTTGCCGCGGAAACGCTCTAACGACCGCCTATTGGACGAAATGCCGTTGCCGCGGAAACGTAGGTATCGCGCAAAACACGCCGCACATTGTTCGTCAGCGACAAGAACGGTGCGCCGTAATACATGGGCCGCATCGACAGCATCGCCACCGCCGACCCCGCGGATATAGCCCATCCGAACCGTATTTGAAGGAAGCCATGCTGGACTGGCAAAGGGCAGCTCGGTCGCAAATGCGATGACCTAGCCTTATGGCTGTGCCGTCAAATACTGAGGAGGGTGGTGAGCCATGGGCACCGCACAAACATGGAACACGGCAGGCTACGATCAGCACGCGCGCTGCGTCACCGATCTTGGAATGCCGGTGCTGGAGCTGCTTACGCCCACACCCGGAGAACACGTCCTCCACCTTGGCTGCGGTGAGATAGGAGTAACGACCAAGAAAATTGCGGGCCTCGGTTGCCGGACCACGGGCATCGATCCGGATGGACTTTCGGACCTACGCGTGAATACGTGCCAGAATAACGGATGCACGCTCGTGTATCCAGAGGGTACACTTCGACAATGCCACTGAAGATCAAAGACGCTGGGCTACGCCTGCGGGTCGAACGCGATCTGCGCGAAGAATTCGTCGAAACGTGCAGGTCGGAAGGCAAGGCTGCCGCCCAAGTGCTGCGCGAGTACATGCGAGATTACGTGGCGCGTAATAGGGCGGCGGCCCAGCGGGAACTCTTTAGCAGCACCGAGAATCGTCAGTGACGAAGGATTTGCTGCCGGCGTTTTTACTTGAGAATTACGAAGTCCACGAGTGGCAACACGCTTGCGCAATACTCAATCACGACTTTCCGGCGGAATGGAAAGACATCGTCGATGTCTTGACCGCATTTCGTGAAAGGACGCGCCAAACGATCCGCCTGCGGCCGGTTAGCCGTGCCAGATGGGTGTGTTCGACGGAAATCCGTGG
>JANXZQ010000208.1 GCA_025355445.1 Gammaproteobacteria bacterium | reverse complement strand
CGAAGAACCTCATGCTCGCGGCGAGGTGCTCGCCGTCCGTGAGCGGGCACGAGTCCTCGCTGTCAGACGCGCCGCCGAGCCAGGCATCCCGCCTGCGCGAGGCAAGGAAACGCGCGTTGACGGCGGCGGCATGAACACCGGCGAGATCTACCAGGCGCTGCGCACTACTGCTTTGCCGATGGCTACTCCGACGCCCAACGTCGACGTGGGCTACGGGCTCGTGCAGGCAGATGCCGCATTGGCGGCAATGCCGCAAGTGGTGCCCGCGGCACCCATCCTGACGCTGGCATCGAGTTCCATTACGCTCGGCGGTTCGACCACGATTACCTGGTCCTCGGTGAATGCCACCGGTTGCACGGCCTCGGGCAGCTGGAGCGGCGCGCTGGCAGCCGACGGCAGCCAAAGCGTGACGCCTGCGGCGGCGGGGACGGAGACTTACACATTGAAATGCTCGAATGCGACCGGAGCGTCAGCGGCAAGCACTGCTGATCTTAGTGTCGGGACTGTCGTCACGACAACCACCACCTCCTCATCCTCATCCTCATCCTCCGGTCATAGCGGCGGCGGCGCACTGGATATTCTGGCGCTGGCCGGCCTTGCAGGCATGGGCATCGGGCGGTTTTTTCGAATGCGGCGGCGCGTGTTAATCTAGACGCGTGAATCGTACCGCTGTAGGGAAAATACCGACCCGATACCGCGTCGGCGCCACCGCGCTGGCCGCGGTCACGGCATTGGCTGGTGCGCAATCCGCGCACGCCACGCTGTACACCTTAAAAAGCCCCACTGATGCCGTCGTCGGCCAGGACAAGTCCGTGGTCACCGTTTACGAGGACACGCTCTACGACCTTGCTCGAAAATTCAGTTTGGGCTCTGAGGAACTCATACGGGTCAATCCCGGGGTCGATCCCTGGCTGCCGGGCGCCGGCAAGACGCTCGTGGTTCCGGACAGCCATATCCTGCCTCCGGGACCGCATGAAGGCATTGTTGTCAATCTTCCCGAACATCGGTTGTACTACTATCCCAAGCCGAAACGCGGCGGCCCCATCGAGGTGATCACCTATCCGGTGAGCATCGGCAAGATGGATTGGCGCACACCCCTTGGGCTCACGCATGTCATCGGCAAGCAGAAGAATCCCGTTTGGTATCCGCCGGAATCGGTGCGCAAGGAACATGCGGAAGCCGGCGATCCGCTGCCTCCGAGCGTGCCGTCGGGACCGGACAATCCGCTCGGATTGTTCGCGATGCGCTTGGCGGCGGGGAAGGGCACTTATTTGATTCACGGCACGAATAACCCCATCGCCGTCGGCCTTGCCGTTACGCACGGCTGCATCCGCATGTATCCGGACGACGTGGCTGCGCTGTTTCCGTTGATCCCGGTCGGTACGTCGGTGCGCCTCATCAACGAGCCGATCAAAGTGGCCTGGGTTGACGGGGAACTGTTGCTCGAAGCGCACCCACCGGTCGATGCCCAGGGACAAAGCTTTGAGCCCAACATCGATCAATTTGCCGAGCGGCTGCGCGCGGCGGTGGGTGAAACGACGGTGGCCATCCACTGGGATTACGCGCGCGAGGTATTGGAGAAGGCGGATGGTGTTCTCGCCACCGTAGCGTTGGAGGCGGACGATCCGAACGCGCCTTTACCGGCGACGTCGCCGGCATCCCCGGGGGATGCACCGCGTGACCCCGGCACCGCTCCCCCCGTGCCTAGTGCGCCTTCAGGCGCAGGACGCTAAACGAGCGCTCAGCGAGCGCCAAGCGAAACGCGATCGTTAGGCGCTGCAGGCCGAATCGGCGTGCACTTTCACCGATGCCGCATTGCTGACTGTTGTCTCGGCGTGACCGCATTTCTTGGAGGCGGCATCGGTGCTGGTCGCGGTCCACGATAAGCTTGCCTCGCCATTGGCGTCTCCGGTCAGAGAAATCGGCACGGAGGTGAAGCCATTGATGCGTGCATTTGTAAGCACGAGCTTGCGGGGGTTGGTATTCATGTCGTAGACGGTGACGAAAATATCGGATGTGCCATCGTTCGTGATTTTCACCTCCACGCCTTCACCAGCCTGGGCGGCGTGCATCAACATCGGTAGGCAAACCAAGATCATCGCCGCTTGAATAGGACGCAGCATGAGACTCTCCCGATTACTCACCCCCGTTAGATTACTTGGGCATAGGCATTTTCGACAGACGCAAATTTCGTATTCCGCTGTGGGAGCGCGCCTACGTGGTACCTTCATCGCCAATGGCAACGGCAACGGCAATGGCGACGCAGCAGTGCGGACGATCCAGAAATCCTTAGATGAAGCGACGGCTCCCAGGCATCCGGGCCGTTGGGCTACGTTGAGCGCGTTGGGAGTCGTGTTCGGTGATCTGGGAACCAGTCCCCTGTATTGCTTGCAAACCGTTGTCCAGGCCACCGGCGGTCAGTTCAACTCGCACAGCGCGCTCGGTATTCTGTCGCTGATCATCTGGACGCTGATCGTGGTGATCTCGATCAAGTATTGCGGGCTCGTCATGCGCGCCGACAACCATGGCGAAGGTGGAATTCTCGCCCTCATGTCGCTGATCGGCGCAAATGGCTTCAAGCCCGGATTCAAACTGCTGACCGCCATGGGTCTGCTGGGCGCCGCGCTGATCTATGGTGACGGCGTCATCACGCCGGCAATTTCAGTATTGAGTGCCATCGAGGGAGTCAATGTGGTCACGGCCTCGTTGCGGCCCTTCATCATGCCGATGGCGGTGTTTGTTTTGCTGTGTTTGTTTGCGGCCCAGCGTTTCGGCACGGAGAAAATCGGCCGCGCCTTCGGTCCGGTCATGCTGCTGTGGTTCACGGTCATCGCGACACTCGGTGCGCGGTCGATTGCCCACCATCCTGGCGTGATCGTGGCGCTTGACCCGCGCTACGCCATCCACTTCATGCTGCATGCGCGGGGTGCCGGATTCTTGGTGTTGGGCGGGGTATTTCTGTGCATCACCGGCGGTGAAGCGCTGTATGCCGACATGGGCCATTTCGGCAGAGGGCCGATCCGCTGCTCATGGTACGCCGTCGTACTGCCGTCACTGCTGTTGAGCTATGCGGGGCAGACCGCCTATCTCATCGACGAGCGGACCGTCACCGGCAATCCGTTCTTTCAAATTGCACCGTCTTGGTCGATTTATCCCTTGGTCATACTTGCGACCATGGCCACCATCATTGCCAGCCAAGCCATCATAACCGGCTCGTTCTCCATGACCCGGCAGGCCATGCAGCTCGGCTGGCTTCCGGCGGTCTCGATCCGGCAGACGTCCGATCGCCTCTATGGGCAGATCTATGTCCCTGTAGTCAACTGGCTGCTGATGGCGGCAACGATTGCAACCACCATCGCCTTTGGCAGCTCGGTTCGGCTCGCAGGGGCCTACGGCACGGCGGTGTCGACCACTATGCTGCTGACCACGGTGCTGCTGTTCCGAGCCATGCGCCAGGTATGGCGCTGGCCGGTCGCCGTGTCGATTGCCGTCGCCGGATTTTTCGTCATCGTCGATGGGAGCTTCTTTCTGGCAAATCTATTGAAGATCGCCGACGGCGGCTGGCTGCCACTGAGTCTCGCGGCGATGCTGTTCGTAATCATGATTACGTGGCGGGCCGGCAGTGACGGCGTGCGCGCAACGCGGCGGCAGACCCCCCAATCCGAGGACCTTTTCCTGTCCAAGCTCAAGAGTGGCGCGATTCCTCGGGTGGAGGGCACCACGGTGTTCTTGACCCGCAGCACGCAGAAGGTCTCGCGGCTCATCATGGATCATGTCCATTTTGCGGGGGTGCTGCCGCGGCATGTCATTGCCTTGAGCGTGATATTCGACGACATTCCGCGCATCGAGGGTCCGCACTGCATCGTGGTCGACGATGTCGGCGACGGACTATGGCAGGTAGAGGCACGCTTCGGATTTTTTGAAATTCCTGACTTGCGCCGCGCTCTGCGCAATGCTCATGGTCTGGGTCCCGCGGTGGACTTCGACCAGGCGCTGTTCGTAGGCACTCGCGACCTCATCGTGCGCAAGCAACACAGCGCCACTTTGCGAGGGTGGCGTCTGGCGTTGTTCGCGTTTCTCTACCGCAACTCGGTGAAAGTCGTCGATCGATTCAATCTGGCGCCCGAAAATGTGATCGAGATTTCCAGGCAAATTGAGATCTAGCTTCGTGGGCAGCCGATCCCTAAGCCGAATCAACGGCGGGCAGCAGGCGGCCTTGTGCGCTGCCGAAACCGATGCGGGCGGCTCCCGACTTCTCGCACCAGGCGCGCAAAATAACCAGATCCCCATCCTCGAGAAAGGTGCGCAGTTCACTTGCACCGATCCGGATCGGCCGGGTTCCGCCGACGCTGAGTTCCAGCAAGGATCCCGCTTCTGCGGGGGTGGGCCCGGACTGGGTTCCTGTGCCGAGCAGATCGCCGGCCCGCAAGTTGCAGCCATTGACGGTGTGATGGGCGACGAGTTGCCCGATGGTCCAGTAGGCGTGACGAAAGGTGGTCGATGAGAGACGGTGCGGCGGGTCGTTTCGCTCGCTCATGGCCGCGCTTTGAATGAGCGCTTCAAGCTGGATGTCGAGGGCTCCGGCATCCCTGTTAGTCGCAGAGTCCAAATACGGTAGCGGCGCGGGAGCGCTTGCGGGGCGCACAAAGGGAACGCGATAGGGTGCCAGCGCCTCCAGGGTGATGATCCAGGGCGAAATCGTCGTCGCGAAATTCTTGGCCAGGAAAGGACCCAAGGGCTGGGATTCCCAGGCTTGCAGATCCCGGGCGGACCAGTCGTTGAGCAGGCACAGGCCAAATATATGGGCCTCCGCGTCGCCGATGGGAATCGGCACACCCTGGGCGTTGCCGTTGCCGATGAACACTCCGAGCTCCAGTTCGTAGTCCATACGCCGGCTGGGACCGACGACGGGCCGGTCCGCGCCCGCCGCCAGCCGCTGGCCGCTGGGCCTGCGGAAACCCTGCCCGGTCACGCCAATGGACGAACTGCGGCCGTGGTACCCGATCGGCACCCATTCGTAGTTCGGCGGCAATGGATGCTCAGGGCGCAGCATACGGCCCACGGCCGTAGCGTGATAAATCGAGCTGTAGAAATCCGTGTAGTCGCCGATTTGAGCCGGGATGGAGTATTCCGCATCGCCTTGCGCCACCAAGCAGCTTTGCAGGATGGATTGCCGGCGTGACCCGACGAGAAAGCTCTCGAACAAGGCGCTGCGCACGGCAGTGTGCACGTTGGGTCCGAGTTGCATCAGCGTATTGAGCGACGGCAGAGCGCCGCTGCGAATTCCGAGCGCCGCTTCGGCGTCAAACATTGCCGATCGCTCCAGAGCGGCAAGATCGATGATCTGATCTCCGATCGCAACGCCACCGCGAAACTCCTCCGCAGTGCCGCGCCGGCGAAATACCGCGAAGGGCAGGTTCTGGATGGGAAAATCGCAGCCAAGTTGATTGGCCGATTCCAGCCAGCTGCGCGCTCGCGCATCGTGCGTCTCATTGAGCGCGAGAGGATCGGTCACGGCCGGGCCGGGTCGAAGCGCTTCTTGAGCCCCAGCCAGCAGGACATATAGTCCTCTTGCAGCGACGGCATTCCCGACAATGCGCCGCGGGTGGGCTTGATCACCATTTTGGTTTCGAACATGAAGGCCATGGTGCCGGCAATATGTACCGGTGCCGACGTGTCGGCGGCAATGGCTGTTTCGACAGTGGACGCATCGGGTCCATGTCCGCTCATGCAATTGTGCAAGGAGGAGCCGCCCGGCACGAAGCCCGCGCTTTTGGCATCGTAGACCCCGGAAATAAGGCCCATGAACTCATTGGCCACATTGCGGTGAAACCACGGCGGCCGAAAAGTGTTCTGCATGGCGAGCCAGCGCGGCGGGAAGATCACGAAGTCGAGGTTGCCCGTGCCGGGTGTCTCGCTCGGCGAATGCAGCACCAGAAAAATCGAGGGGTCAGGATGGTCGAACGAAATCGAGCCCATGGCGTTGAAGCGGCGCAGATCATACTTGTACGGCGCGTAATTGCCGTGCCACGCGACCACATCGAGGGGCGAATGATCCATGCGCGCAACCCACAGCCGGTTCAGAAACTTGCCCACCAGCTCGCAATCGACATCCAGGTCTTCGTAGCGCGCGCGCGGCGTTTGGAAATCCCGCGAGTTCGCCAGGCCGTTGGAGCCAATGGGTCCGAGGTCGGGCAACTTGAACGGCGCTCCAAAATTCTCGCAAACATAGCCGCGCGCGCCGTCTGCTGGAAGATCGACGCGAAAACGCATACCGCGGGGGATCACGGCAATTTCCTGAGGCTCGACCCGTATCCGTCCGAGTTCCGTGTCGAGAATCAGCGTGCCCTGCTGCGGCACGATGAGCATCTCGCCGTCGGCGCTGTAGAAATATCGATGCCGCATCGGCTGATTGGCGGCGTACAGATAAATCGCGCATCCGGACTGCACGTCGGGTGAACCGTTCCCGGCCATGGGCACGAGACCATCGACAAAATCGGTGGCTGCGTCCGGGAGCGGCAGGGGATCCCATCGCAGCTGGTTGGGCGATAAAGGCGCGTCGGTCACCGGATCGTCGAAGCGCGGGTGCGCATAGCGCTGAAACGCCTGGTGCATCACCGCAGGACGTATGCGGTATAGCCAGGAGCGGCGATTGGTGTGGCGTGGCGCAGTAAAGGCCGTGCCCGAGAATTGCTCGGCGTACAAGCCGTACGCACAGCGCTGCGGCGAATTGCGGCCCGACGGCAGCGCTCCCGGCAGTGCTTCAGTGGCAAACTCGTTGCCGAAGCCGCTTTGGTATTCGGTGCTCACAAGCCGCAGTCTATAATATCGGCGCGGCCAAAGTCGCGAACTGGATGAGCATGGTCAAGGGCAATCAATCGGTGCGCGCTTCGCCTGTGGCGGGCGATGTAAAAGAGCGAATTGTGGCGCTGATGCGCGACGCATCGACGGAAATTACGCCGGCGGAGGAGAATCGCCTGTCGGAACTGGCCGCCATCCTTCCGCCCCACACCCCCGTGAACGTGGCGCACACGCCGAACGCGAGCTTCGCCGACGTGATCCGCGCAGCCATAGCGCTGCGGCGTGTGGGATTGCTGGCGACGCCGCACATCGCCGTTCGGCGCGTTCCGACCAGCGCGGCGTTGCGCAACGCGCTCAAGGAACTACGAGCGGGCGGGGTGGAGCACATATTTCTGATCGCCGGCGACGCGGCGCGGCCCGTCGGGGAATTTGCCGGCACGTTGGATGTTCTTCGCTCCGGGCTTCTGGAGGAGTCCGGCATCAGCCGCGTCGGCGTCGCCGGACATCCGGGCGGCCACAACGCAGTATCCCGCGAAGCACTTTGGGAGGCGCTCGAAGCCAAGCAGGCGATCGCTGCGCGCGCGGCGCTGAGCATGCACATCGTCACCCAGTTCGGCGTCGATGGCGGCGCGTTTCGGGCATGGCTAGGCGAACTTGTGCACCGTGGCATTCATCTTCCGGTGCGTGCCGGGATTGCCGGTCCCGCGTCCATTGCCCGGCTGGTGCATTTTGCGATCCAGTGCGGTATCGCTGCATCGGCCCGCGTCCTGCTGCGCGATCTCAACTCGGCCGGAGGCCGTTCGGGATTGGCGGTCACTCCGGATCAACACCTGCTGGCACTCGCCGATACGCCGCTGCCGGCGCAAGTCCTTGGCCCGCATTTCTTCGCCTTCGGCGGTGTGCTTCAGACTGCACGATGGATGCGGAAAATGGCCTCGGGTGCGTTCGACATCGATCCGGAATCCGGGAAATTCAAGCTTGAGGAATGAGGGGGCAGGCGAGTGTAGGAGCCTACCGACACCAAGCACGCGAGCGCATGAATCGTTGCGCGCTCATACTGCAACCGCGATACGCAAAGGCCGTCAGGCCAGGGTGTGTTAAGTGAAGACCCGGCGATTCGGAAAAATCATTCGCGAATCGCTGATCGCCTGGATCAAAGACGATGCGTCGAGCATGGGGGCGGCGATTGCGTTCTACACGTTGTTCGCCATCGCACCCATCTTGCTGTTCGTCATTTGGATTGCGGGCAGATTCATCGCCCCGGACGCCGTACAGGCCCATGTTCTAACTCAGGTGCAGATGGTGCTCGGGGACACGGGCGAGGCGGCCGTGCGCACCATACTGGTCAGCACCAAAAGCGCCGTCGACCAGGGATATTCCCGCGCGCTGAGTGCCGGGGCCTTGCTGTTCGGCGCCACCAGCGTATTCGCCGCGCTGCAAAACTCCTTGGATCGCATTTGGCGCACGCCGCAAGCAGAAGGTCATCGCGGGGTATGGCACGTGGTGCGCAACCGGCTGCTGTCGTTCGGACTGGTGCTGTGCGTCGGTTTCTTATTGCTGGTTTCGCTGCTGATCAGCGCCAGCCTGGAAGCGCTCAGCAGCTGGCTGGGCGCGGTCATGGCCGATTGGAATACCCTCGTATTCACCTTGGACGTCATCCTGGGCTTCGTCATCACGACCCTGTTGTTTGCCTTGATTTACAGATATGTGCCGCGCGAGCGGGTCATCTGGGGCGACGTCTGGGTGGGCGCGTTGGTGACGGCAACCCTGTTCACCGTCGGTAAATTCGTCATTCTGGTGTATTTCGGGCGGATAGCGGTGGCCTCCGCATACGGCGCGGCGGGGTCGTTCCTGGTATTGCTGCTGTGGGTCTACTATTCAGCGCAAATTTTTCTACTGGGGGCTGAATTCACCCGCAGCTACGCCTACGAAAAGGGTTCGCGGGTATCAGCGCGCGCCGCCAAAGGTCTTTAGCAGCCGATAGGTGAATTCGACGCTCTCGTCGAAGGCGCGTATGCCGATTCGTTCATCCCTGCCATGGGCGCGATTCTCATCGATGTCTTGCCACACGCCGCTGATGTCGTAGCTGACCATGCCGGCATTGCGGGTCTGCCGGTCATCGCTGAAGCCGGTTGCCATGGTGGGAATGATGGGGACATTCGGCCACATCGAGTGCACCAGCAGCGTCACTTTTTTCATCAGCTGCGCGGTGGGCGGCGACTCCGGACTCACGATCGGCGGCGCGTCGAGCATCACGTGGATGGCGGGATCGGCGAGGGTCTGCACCAGCAACGTCTGCACATTTGCCGCAGAATCCCCGGGCAGCATGCGGCACTGGACGGTGGCCCTGGCTCGCTGCGGCAGAGCATTCTCCGCGTGCCCGCCCGAAATCAACGTTGCCACACAGGTGGTACGCAGCTGCGCGTTGAGGCGTACATTCTGGCTCAGCCGTTCGGCCGCGGCGAGGTCGGGCGGCAGTTGCGCAACGGCGTGCATGTCCGCGGCAGTCGCTCCGCTTTCGAGCGCGCCGAGCTGCGCGAAGCTCTCCCGGGTGGTCGCGGTCAGCATCACCGGAAACTTGAACGTTTCCAGGCGGCCAAGGCCGTCAGAGAGCCGGTAGATGGCGTTATCGGGTCCGGGAAGCGATCCATGGCCGCCGGGGCTGGTGGTTTCCAAGGTGAAGGTCAGGTAGGTCTTCTCGCTGGTGCCCACCTCGAAGAACTGCCGTTCGCCGTTCTTGGTGGCGCCGCCGCCGCCGTCGAGGTTGACCACCAGAGCCGCGTTGATCAAGTCGCGATGCTCCTTGAGCAAAAGGGCGGGTCCATTGGCATCGCCGCCGGCTTCTTCGTCCGCGGTAAACGCGACGATAATGTCGTGCTCCGGAACGAACTTCTCCCGCCGCAGGCGGATCAGCGACTCGACCAACGCCGCGTCGCCATCCTTCATGTCGAAACTGCCGCGGCCGTAGAACCAACCCTCCTGCTCGGTCAGCTTGAAAGGATCGACCGACCAATCCTCAGCCCTGGCCTCCACGACATCCAGATGTCCCAGAAATAGCACGGGATCCCCCGAGCGCTTGCCTCTATACCGAACCACGACATTGCCCTTGCTGGGATGTTCGGGCGGCGCCACAAACACGACATCGTCCGCAGGGAATCCCGCGCTCAATAGCCAGGCCTGGATGGCTTTCGCGGCTTCCGTGGAGCCGTGCACGTGGGTGGTGTTGATCTCAATCAGTCCCTTCAGCATGTCGCGGGCCAGCTGCTGATCCGCCGCGGGCGGCAATGAAGACGCGCCGGCTGCCCACACGGGGGCCGCCACGGCCAGACTCACGATCCACATCCCTAATCGCATTGAATTCTCCGTGGGTTTGCAGTTCACTACAGCATAGCCGATCAACGGCAACCTAGATGTGCATTTGATGAACAGCAGCAGATTCGAGGCGTTCAGCGACGGCGTCATCGCCATTATCATCACCATCATGGTGTTGGAGCTGAAGGTACCGCACGGCGCGACGCAGGATGCGCTGCTGCCGTTGGTCCCCAATTTCCTGACCTGCTGCATGCCTGCGAGGGGGTCAGCGGCGGGATTCTGTGGGCCAATCTTCACTTGCTGTTTTGGCTGTCGCTGTTCCCGATCACCACGGCCTGGATCGGAGAGAACCATTCTGCCGTGGCACCCTCGGTGCTCTACGGGGTGGTGTTGCTCATGGCCGCCATCGCGTACGGGCTGTTGCAGCAGGTGATCGTCGCGGCGCAGGGCCGGGCTCGGTGCTCAAGCAAGCGCTGGGTGCGGATTGGAAGGGCAAGGCCTCACCGGTTCTGTATTTCATCGGCACTATCGCGGCATTTCTCTCGCCACGGGCCGCGCAGGGCGTGTATGTCGCGGCGGCGCTGTTGTGGCTGGTGCCGGACCGCCGCATTGAACGAGCGCTGATTCGCAAATAACGACGTTCAAGCGCACGGCCGAGGTTGCGTCGGGCTACACGATGCCCTTGGCGCGCAACTGCTCGACAGCGCCCGCCGACAGGCCGAGACGTTCGATCAGCACCTCGCGCGTTTGCGCGCCCAGAGGCGGGGGCGCGGAACGATAAGTCACCGGCGTTTCGGACAGACGCAGGGGATTTGCGACCAGCGACACCGTGCCGGCGACAGGGTGCGCTATTTCGACGCGCATGCCGCGGGCCTGCACTTGCGGGTCGGCGAAGACCGCGTCCAGATTGTTGATCGGCCCCGCGGGCACGCCCACGCCCTCGAGAGCGGCAACCCAATGGGCGGTGGGATGCGTTACGGTGACGGCGCTCAATGTGTTGATCAGTTCGCGGCGATTGAGTACCCGTTGCTTGTTGGAGGCGAAGCTGGGATCGGAAGGGAGTTCCGCAAGAGCCAGCACGCCGCAAAGACGGGCGAACTGCGCGTCGTTGCCGACGGCAATGACGACGTAGCCATCGCTGGTCGGAAAATCCTGGTAGGGAACGAGATTTGGATGTGCGTTGCCCGAGCGCCGCGGCGCACTGCCACTGACCAGATAGTTCATTGCCTGATTGGCGAGGCAGGCGACCTGTACATCGAGCAGGCCTAAGTCGATGTGCTGGCCGATGCCGGTACGATCGCGATGCGAGAGCGCCGCCAGAATCCCGATGGCCGCGTACAGCCCCGTTAGAATATCGGTCACGGCGACGCCAGCTTTTTGCGGCCCGGCTCCGGGCTCGTCATCCTGGCGCCCCGTTATGCTCATCAGTCCGCCCATGGCCTGCACCAGCAGATCGTACCCGGCGCGCGGCGCATAGGGACCGGTCTGGCCGAATCCGGTAATGGAACAATAAATCAGCCGCGGGTTGACAGCACGCAGCGATTCATAATCCAAACCGTACGCGGCAAGGCCCCCGACTTTGAAGTTCTCCAGCAGCACATCCGACTTGAGCGCGAGATTGCGCACGATGGCCTGGCCCTCCGGGGTCGTAAAGTCCACGGTGACCGATTTCTTGTTGCGATTGGCGCACAAGTAGTACGCGGCATCGGCGCTATCGTTCCCTTGTGCATCGCGCAGGAAAGGCGGGCCCCAGCTGCGCGTGTCGTCGCCGCTCCCCGGCCGCTCGATCTTGATGACTTCGGCGCCCAGATCCGCCAGCACTTGCCCGGCCCAGGGACCGGCGAGGACCCGCGACAGATCGAGTACGGTGATATGCGAAAGCGCGCCATTCATGCGCACAAGTTAGCACGATCACTGTACACGCCCGGCCCTGGATTATGCGATGCTTGAGAACTTAACCGGGGCTACAAGGCTGGAATATGGCGAGTGCAACCTTTCATTGGGAAGATCCTTTCTTGCTCGAAGAGCAGTTGACGGATGAGGAGAGAATGGTGCGGGATGCCGCCCGCGACTACGCGCAAGACCGGCTCGCGCCGCGCATCGTCGATGCTTTTCGCCGCGAGTACACGGATCCCGCGATTTTCAAAGAGATGGGCGAACTGGGATTGCTGGGCGCCACCATCCCCGAGGAATTCGGCGGCGGCGGTCTCAACTACGTGAGCTACGGCCTCATCGCACGCGAAGTCGAGCGCGTGGATTCGGGATATAGATCAATGATGAGCGTGCAGTCTTCGCTGGTGATGCTGCCTATCGAGCGTTTCGGCACGCAGATTCAGAAGCTGAAGTACCTGCCGGCATTGGCCCGCGGCGAGACGATCGGCTGCTTCGGCTTGACCGAACCCAATCATGGCTCGGACCCCGGCAGCATGATTACCCGGGCGCGCGCCGCCGCCGGCGGCTACCGCTTGTCGGGCGCCAAGGCTTGGATTTCCAACAGCCCGATCGCCGATGTATTCGTCGTCTGGGCGAAAACCGACGACGACATCATTCGCGGCTTCATTCTTGAAAAAGGCTGGAAGGGCTTGGAGGCGCCGGTGATACACGGCAAGGTGGGCTTGCGCGCTTCCACCACCGGGCAAATCCTCATGGAAGAGGTGTTCGTGCCCGAGGAAAATATGCTGCCGGGCGTCACGGGCTTGAAAGGCCCATTCAGCTGCCTCGATTCGGCGCGATACGGCATAGCCTGGGGCGCGTTGGGCGCCGCGGAGAGCTGCTGGCATACGGCCCGGCAGTATGTGCTGGACCGCAAGCAATTCGGGCGCCCGCTGGCCGCGAATCAGTTGGTGCAGAAAAAATTGGTGGATATGCAAACCGAAATCACGCTGGCGTTGCAGGGCTGCCTGCGCCTGGGGCGCATGAAGGACGCCGGCATCGCCTCCGTGGAAATCACGTCCATGCTCAAACGCAATTCCTGCGGCAAGTCCCTCGATGTGGCGCGCACCGCGCGCGATATGTTGGGCGGCAACGGCATATCGGACGAATTCGGCGTGATCCGCCATCTCGTGAATCTCGAAGTGGTGAATACCTACGAGGGGACTCATGACATTCATGCCCTTATTTTGGGGCGTGCGCAGACGGGTATTCAGGCGTTCA
Source organism: Gammaproteobacteria bacterium (assembly GCA_025355445.1). Lineage (GTDB taxonomy): Bacteria > Pseudomonadota > Gammaproteobacteria > Steroidobacterales > Steroidobacteraceae > Bog-1198. The sequence goes on along the minus strand of JANXZQ010000208.1, from coordinate 16,782 downwards.
GCTGAGCGCGGACCGCAGACCGCCTACGGGTAGCCGGGCGATGCGCCGCCCGAGACCCGGGGCACCCGAAAACCGGGTTTGAGGTTCAGCTCCCACTCCAGGGTGACGGGCGCGTCGGCGCTCACGGTCACGCGCCGTGCGGTCGTTTCTTCTGCGTGCTCCATGCCCGGATGCCAGACACGCACGCTGTACTCTCCCGGCGGTAAATCTTCGAGGGATACCGTCCCTGCGGCTTCGGTCTTCGCGAAGAACGGCGTATCGGACACGTAGATGTAGCCCACCATCCAGTCGTGGATATTGCAGCCCAAGACCACGACGCCGGGCTTGTCGAAAACCACGGGCGTTGCATCCGTACCGCCATACAGGGGCAGCTCGAATCTCTTCGCGGGGGAGAAGGAGTACACCTGGTGTCGGATGTGGTCGCTGTTGGGAAAGCGGACCTTGGATCCGACGAACACCGCCTTCACGTAAGGCACGAACTGCTTGTCCACCTGATCGACGGCATCGAGCGGCGGCTTGGTGTGCAGGGCGCTCTTGGGGTCCAAGGGCGTGGCCAGCACCACGGCGTCCGCGACGCGCTTGCCGTGATGATCCTTGACGAGCGCGCGCAGCTCGGCTGCGGATCCCGTCGCCGTGCCGCAGGCGAACAATAGAACGGCCGCGGCTGAGATAAAATTATGCATCTGATTGATTCGACTAAAACTGGTAATCCCAGGTGATTTCCGGTATCGATTTCACGTAGCGATTATCGCCGTCCGCGTGCGTCTCCAGGTGCGCAAATCCGAATCCGAGCAAGGTATGGGCCGTCGGCGCGTAAACGATGCCCGCTCGAAATCCGTAGGTTGTCCCGACCAGCCGATATGCATAGTCCTCGGCGCCAAAGGCCGGATCTTCGGCGAGCGCCTTCGAAGAATTGTAAATCTTCGCGCCGGGCTCCGTGGTCGATACCACATCACCGTGGCGGCCCAGCACGCGCAGCGTGAGAATGAAGTTCCCGCTCAATGCGTATTCCAGATTGGCTGCCAGAGTGTGGCTGTTCTGGCTGAACGCGTCGCCCGACAGCCCGGGCACGATTTCTTCTTGCGCGCCCGCCGCGCGCCGTTCATATGCGTAGTCAAGCCACAGATTCCAGCGCTCAGTGATGCGCCGGCCCGAGGCGAGCGTGGCTTGGTAAATCCAGGCGTTGCGGTAACCGTCGTGGTAATCCGTGCGGCCGACGGATGCCCCCATGCGCGCCCAGGGAACGAATGCACCGAGACCCCATTTCTTCTTCAGTGCAAATACGCCTTGCAGAGACGCATTGCTTAAGCCGTCGAGCTTGTGGAACGACTCTCCGCCAAGGTCGCCGCCGACCGTTACGCTGTAGCCGTCGCTCAGGGGAAACAGCTGAAAAATCGACACGCGCGCGGCGATGAGCGTGTCCCCCACAATGTCGGAATCGGACTGCGCATTCCCCACGTTGCTGTCGTGGCGTACGCCGGCTTCGCCCGCCAGCGTCCAATCGCCGCGCGCGGTCATCGGCATCGAGACAAGAAGGATGAATGCAGCGAGCGCGCCAAGGATCGGCGCCGATGCGTCGCCGCGTTCCAAAGCCTGCCTTGCAAGGGCGTACCGTTGCACATGAAGTCGCACGCCCCGAAGTATGCAGCGTGCAGGGCCCACGCGTACCTCTACCCGGTCACACTGGGCCGACAGGCGGACGCGGCTCGCCTTGGGTGATCAGGCAGGCATTGCGGCTGCCGGTTGCATAAATCCACAGCCAACTCAACGCCACGGCCAGCCGATTGCGGACGCCGATCAAGAAATAAATATGCGCCAGTCCCCAGATCCACCACGCAAGCCGTCCGCGCATCTTGATCCAGCCGAAATCGATGACGGCCGCGCGTTTGCCGATGGTGGCCAGATTTCCAGAGTGCTGGTAGCGGAAGGGCCGCGGGCGCGTGTCGCCGCGGAGGCGCATGCGGATGCTGCGGGCAACATGCGCGCCTTGTTGCTTGGCCGCCGGCGCGATTCCCGGCACCGGCTTGCCATGCCAGGCACTGATGGTTGCGGTGTCGCCGATCACGAAAATTTCCGGGTGACCCGGGGCGGTGAGGTCCGGTTCCACGCGCACGCGGCCGGCGTTGTCGGCGGGCAGGCCTGCCCACGCCGCGGCGGATGAGGCGCGAACGCCGGCGGCCCATAGAATCACTTTTGCGGCGAGCGGCTGATCGCCGTAGATGACGCCTGCGGCGCTGCATTCGCGCACCGCCTGTCCCAACTGAATTTCCACCCCCAGACGTTCGAGCGAGGCATGGGCGTAGGCGGAAAGATCCTCGGTAAAGCTCGGCAGAATTCGCGGACCCGCTTCGATCAGCACCACGCGCGCCTTGCGCGTGTCGATGTGCCGGTATTCCTCGGGCAGATTCTCGTGCGCCAGTTCGACGATGGCGCCGGCCAATTCGACTCCGGTGGGTCCGCCGCCGACGATGACGAAGGTCAACAACGCAGCGCGGCGTCCGGGATCGGTCTCGCGCTCCGCATGCTCGAGCGACAAGAGAATCCGGCGGCGGATCGAGGTGGCGTCCTCCAGAGTCTTGAGTCCCGGCGCGTAGGGTTCCCACTCGTCGTGCCCGAAATAGGCATGGCGGGCGCCGGTTGCCAGCACCAGAGTGTCGTACTTCGCGGTGCCGCCGTCCTCGAGCAGCACGCAACGGTTATCCGTGTCGATTCCCGTCACGACGCCGAGCAGAGTGGTGACCTCCTTGCGCTTGCGCACCAGATGGCGGATGGGCCAGGCAATCTCCGAGGTCGCGAGCGAAGCGGTGGCGACCTGGTACAGCAGCGGCTGAAACAGATGGTGATTGCGCTGATCCATGATGGTGATGCGGACATCGGCGCCGGCCAGGCCATGTGCCGCCGCCAATCCGCCGAAGCCGGCGCCAACGATGACCACTTGGTGCGTCATGCCTGCGCCACGGCATAGCCTGCGGCGACCCAGGCATCGAGCCCGCCGCTCACGGGACGGACGCGCTTGAAACCGTGATTCATCAGAATCTTGGCGACGCGCGCCGCCGACGCCTCGCTCGGGCAGGTGCAGTAGAGAATAATATCCCTATCGCGCGGCAATTCCTGCAGATGATGCGCCACATCTTGTAGCGGAACATGCAGCGCGCCGGGAATCCAGCGCGGCTCCAAATGCCGTGCGGTGCTCGAACGCACGTCGATGATCAGAGGCGACGCCCCTGCCTGGATGAGCGCATACAGCTCGGCGACGCCGATCCGTGCCATGCGCAGCAGCCGGTAGAAGCGGCGCCGCTCCCACCATTTGTAGGCGACATAGGCGGCCAACAGCAGCATCAGGCCCATGCCCGTGATGCTGCCGAACTCCTGCAGGTGCGTGAGCAGCTGGGCGATCTGCGACTTGAACAGCGCACCGGCACCGAGAGCCGTCCCCGACCAGAGCACGGCGGAGCAGGTGCTCAAAAAAACGAAGCGCGGCCAGCCGATGCGCATGGCGCCGGCCATGGGCGGCGCGATGATGGCCAGCCCAGGAATGAATTTTGCGATGACCAGCGAGTTGATGCCCCAGCGTTCGAAACGAATCTGGGTCTGGCTGACGCAGGAATCGGGCTCCAGGGAAATCCTGCACAGCGTCTTCAATACGCGGATGCCGTATTTTTGGCCCACCAGATACCAGCCGCAGTCGGGCACCAGACAGGCGAGCACCGCACCAGCGAACAGTCCCGACAACGACATGTGGTGGTCGGCGGCGAGTGCGCCGGCAACGATGAGCGTCGGAACCGCCGGCACCGGCAACCCGATTTGGTCGAGCAGCACGTTGAAGATGACGATGATCAGACCGTACTGGCTCAGCCCAAGGATGAGTTGCTGCGTCACTTGGGTCGAGGACGCGGGACGGCGCGAGGTTCGATATCGGGCAGGAACGCCGCCACCATGCCGAGCAGCGGCAGGTAGGCGCAGATGCGATATACGAATTCGATGCCGTGCCGGTCGGCCACGCCGCCGAGCACGGCCGCGCCGATGCCGCCGATGCCGAAGGCGAAGCCGAAAAATAATCCAGACACGGCGCCGACCTTGCCCGGCATGAGTTCCTGTGCGAATACGACGATGGCCGAAAACGCCGACGACAGTATCAAGCCGATGACGAAGGTGAGTATCCCCGTCCACAGCAAATCGACGTAGGGCAGGATCAGGGTGAAAGGCGCGATGCCTAGAATGGATACCCAGATGACGCGCTTGCGGCCGATGCGGTCGCCGATGGGTCCGCCAAGCAGCGTGCCGAGCGCCATCGCCAACAGGAAAATGAACAGGTGGATCTGCGCCGATTGCACAGACACGTTGAATTTCTCGATGAGGTAGAAACTGTAATAACTGCTGATGCTGGCGATGTAGAAATATTTCGAGAAGATCAGCACCACCAAGATGCCGACCGACCAAGCGACCTTGCGCATAGGCAACGCAGCGACAACGGCGGGACGGCTGTTTGCGCCGGTGCTGCCCTCGAGATGCCGGCGTTTGTACCATGCGCCGACGCTGGCCAACACGGCGATGGCGAGCAGCGCCGCGAGTGCAAACCACGCCAGGCTCGCTTGCCCGTGCGGAATGATGATCCAGGCGGCGAGCAACGGGCCCATGGCGCTGCCGGTATTGCCGCCAACCTGAAAAATCGACTGCGCCAGCCCATGGCGGCCGCCGGAAGCCAGGCGAGCGATGCGCGAGGATTCGGGATGAAAGATCGACGAGCCCGCTCCGATCAGCGCCGCGGCGCCGAGCACGCTCGTGTAATTCGGCGCGAACGCCAAGGTCACAATGCCGATCAGCGTGAATCCCATGCCGATGCTGAGCGAGTACGGCTTGGGGTGTTTGTCGGTGTACAGGCCGATGAGGGGTTGCAATATGGATGCGCAGAGCTGATAGGTCAGCGTGATCACCCCGATCTGCACGAAGCTCAAATGAAACTCGCCCTTCAGCAGCGGGTAGATCGAAACGATCAGCGATTGCATCATGTCGTTGAGAAAGTGCGAGAAGCTGAGCGCGCCCAGGACCTTGAAGCGCGTCTGCGCTTGGGCGGCCGTCGATTCTGCGGTGAGACTCTTCTGCATATCCACGTACCCTACTAGTAAGTCCCTTGTCTGTCCTGCGAGAATGAGCCATGAATCGCTTCGCGCCCTACGTGTTTCTCCGCGATCTCGCCTCGCGCTGGGACATCCTGGCGTTCATCGTCGTGATCGGGCTGATCGCTTTCCTGGGAGAGACTTCGCGCGGACTGTTCGCCCCGCTGTCGCAGCTCGACGCGGTGCCGCTGTCGCTTGATCCGATTCACTTGCCCGAGTACGCGGCGCGCACCACATTTCGGATGCTGGCGGCGCTGTTTCTGTCGCTGGTGTTCACTTTGACCTACGCCACGTGGGCTGCCAAAAGCGAGCGCGCCGGCAAACTGCTGGTGCCCATTCTCGATATCCTGCAGTCGGTCCCCATCCTCGGCTTCATTTCGATAACCGTCGTCTTCTTCATGTCGCTGGCGCCGGGCCGCGTGCTGGGCGCGGAATTCGCGGCCGTTTTCGCCATATTCACCAGCCAAGCCTGGAACATGGCGTTCAGCTTTTACCAGTCGCTGCGCACCATCCCGACAGAACTCATCGAGGCGGCCGAGTCATTTCGCTTGTCGCCGTGGATGCGCTTCTGGCAGTTGGAGGTGCCATTCGGCATGCCGGCGCTCATCTGGAACATGATGATGTCCATGTCGGGGGGCTGGTTCTTCGTGGTGGCCTCCGAATCGATCAGTGTCGGTCACACTACCGTGGCACTGCCGGGGGTCGGTTCCTACATTGCGCTCGCCATAGAGCAAAAGAACCTCAGGGCCATCGGCTGGGCGATTGCCACCATGATGATCGTGATATTGCTGTACGACCAACTGCTGTTTCGGCCGCTGGTGGCGTGGGTGGACAGATTCCGGGTGGAGCAGGAGCCGGGGGTGCGAGTCCCTGACTCTTGGGCGCTGACCATGATGCGCCGCTCCCGATTGATTCAAGCGGCGACGGTGGCGTTTCATGCCGCGGTGATGCTGACCAGCCGCGCGGTGAAGCGCACTGACAAGCCCGCCGCGGCGCCGGCGCAAGGCAGGCGAAGTTCAGATCTCTTGTGGGTGTTGCTGCTGATCGCGGCAGTGGTGGCGGGCCTTTGGCACATCGTCTGGGTGCTGATCAAGAACACCCCGCTGCACGAGGCCTTGCAGGTATGCGGATTGGCGACGCTGACCATGCTGCGGGTGTTTATTTTGATCACGCTGGCGAGCCTCATCTGGGTGCCTGTCGGCGTGTGGGTGGGCATGCGTCCGCGCGCCGCGCAATTCGTGCAGCCCATTGCCCAGTTCATGGCCGCGTTCCCGGCGAATCTTTTATTTCCCATTGCGGTGTACGGCATAGTCGCCTGGAAGCTCAATCCCGACATCTACCTGAGTCCGCTGATGATCCTGGGTACCCAGTGGTACATACTGTTCAACGTCATCGCCGGAGCCTCCGCCATTCCGGCGGAAATGCGCTACGTTGCGGCAAATTTTCGAGTGACCGGTTGGCTGTGGTGGCGCAAAGTCGCGTTGCCGGCGGTGTTACCGTTCTACGTGACGGGCGCCATCACCGCCTCAGGTGGATCGTGGAATGCCGCTATCGTGGCTGAACTTGCGACCTGGGGAGACACCCAGGTGCAGGCGCGGGGGCTCGGGTCGTATATCGCCGAGGCGACCACCGCGGGGGATTTTCACCGCATCGTGCTGGGAATAGGCACCATGAGTCTGTTCGTGGTGGTGATCAATCGGCTCTTTTGGCGGCCCTTGTATTACTACGCCGAGCGCAAATATCGACTTACTTAGTTAGGACCGGCTTCTGAGGGTTGGCTATGAACAGTTCTCCGCTCCTGCAATGCAACGATGTGCGCAAGGCGTTCTCTAAGCCGGATGGGGCGGAATTGCTGGTGCTCGAGGGCATGAATCTCGAGTTGCGCGAGGGACAGATCGTAGGGCTCTTGGGCCGCTCGGGGTCGGGCAAATCGACCCTGCTGCGTCTGATTGCCGGACTGTCGGAGCCCACGGCGGGGCAGCTGCACTATCTAGGCCAGCCCATCTCGGGTCCCGCGCCCGGAATCGCCATGGTATTTCAGAGCTTTGCGCTGTTTCCGTGGCTCACGGTGTTCGAAAACGTTGCCTTGGGCCTCGAGGCGCAGCGCATGCCGCGAGCGGACATTCGCAAACGCTCCCTGGCGGCCATCGACCTCATTGGTCTCGACGGGTTCGAATCCGCCTATCCGCGCGAGCTATCCGGCGGCATGCGCCAAAGAGTGGGCTTTGCCCGAGCTCTGGTGGTGCACCCGAATATTCTGTTGATGGATGAGCCGTTTTCCGCGCTCGACGTGTTGACCGCCGAGACGCTGCGAACCGATTTCCTGGACCTGTGGGCGGAGGGACGAATGCCCATCAAGGGCGTCATTCTAGTGACTCATAACATCGAGGAGGCGGTGCTGATGTGCGATCGCATCCTCGTGTTCGGCAGCAATCCGGGCAGAATTTTGAGTGAAATTAAGGTCTCGCTGCCGCAACCGCGCAATCGCCTCGACCCCAGTTTTCGCGAGCTGGTGGAGCGGATTTATGTCGAGATGACGTCGCGTCCGCAGGCCGGCGCCAGCGCGCGCAAAGAGAGCTTCCCGGGGCTGGGGATAGGCAGCCAATTGCCGCAGGTTTCAACGAACCTGCTGGCGGGTCTCCTGGAAGCCGTCGCGGCGGCGCCTTTCAACGGTATCGCGGATCTGCCGAAAATCGCGTCGGATTTGCAAATGGAGATCGACGAACTATTCCCCGTGGCGGAAACTTTGCAAATGCTGCGCTTCGCGGAACTCGAGGGCGGCGACTTGAAGCTGACCGAGGATGGGCTGGCGTTCGTGCAAGCCGCACTCGATGAGCGCAAGCGAATTTTCCTGCGTCATTTATTGACCTACGTGCCCCTGGCTGCGCATATTCGGCGGGTTTTGGATGAACGGGCATCGCACTCCGCCCGCAAGAGCCGCTTCATCGACGAGTTGGAGGACTTCATGAGTGAGGAGGCCGCCGATGAGACTCTGCGCGCAGTGTTGCGCTGGGCGCGCTATGCGGAGGCCTTTGCCTACGATGACGAGAATGCCATGTTCAGTCTCGAGAATCCGACTTAAAATGGCAGCCATGACCGAGACGGCGCCCTATTTGACCCTGCATGTTCCACCGGACGAAATGGTGAAATATATCCAGGATTTGATGACCCTCCCGCACGGCGATATTGCGGCGAGCTCGGCAATGACCTTGGCGCAGCGCCACTGGGGCGGCGACACGCCGCTGGCGCGCGCGGCCCTGCTGCGCTGGGGAGCGCTGAATCTGGCTTTTCAGGATAAGCGTCTGGAGACCTGGACGGTGACTCGGGAGCGCGACCGGATTCAGGTGCCGGCGGCGCTGGTCGCGGCGGCGGGCATTGCGCCGCTGCTGCTCGACAATGAGCGGGCGGTATTCGACATACCCGCCTTGCTCGACGCCACGCTGGAGTTTCAGCCGCCAGCGGGTCAGGCCTAGGCTCCATGACCACTGCTGCCCGGCCGGCGCCTGCGGCGCATTTCAGCGTCCTGCGCGGCATCGCGGTCTATAAAGGGTTGAAGGTTCTGTTGCTGCTCGCCTTGGCCTATGGCGAAGTGCGGCTGCACGATGCCTCGCTCATTGCCAAGCTGCTGGTCTGGGCGTCGGCTCGGCCCTCCGGTTTGGAACACGACGTGGTTATCCGCCTGCTGCAGTGGTTTAGCGGCTTGAGCACATCGACCATCCATACGCTGCGCATCGTCTCGTTGATTTACGCAGCCATTTTCGCGGTCGAAGGGGTTGGCCTGTGGATGGAAAAGCGCTGGGCGGAGTGGATGACGACCATCATCACCGCGTCGCTGATCCCGCTGGAACTGTGGGAATTGTTCCACAGGCCGAACTTCGGCAAAGCGGCAGTGCTCATGGCCAATATTGGAATCGTTGCCTACCTGGTGTGGCAGCTGCAGTCGAAGCACAAGGCGGCGAGCGCGGCTTAACGTAGGCTGGCGCGGGTTTGTGAAATGATCTTCATCTCGGCTGAAACGACGGGATCGAAGCGTATTCTTCCAGCCGGATGTATACACCACCGTTTGGAGATCTCATGAACAAGTCCGGAATTCTGATTAGCACCGCATTGTTGACCTTCGGCCTCGCCGCCGCTGCGATGTCCGCCGATATGCCGAAGGCCGCTGCGCCGATGGCTGCCGATACCCCCGCCGCCACGACTCCCGCCGCGGATGCGCCGAAGCCTGCCAAGAAGCACAGCAAGAAGAAGAAGAAAGCTGCCGCTCCTGCGACAACCAAGTAAGATTATTGGTATAACGCCCCGACCGCTTGACGGCGGCCGGGGCGTTTTTTTTCGTGGCGGGCGTGCGGCGGCGCCGTTGCCCGGGAGTTTCAAGTGCCGTTTGTCATCAAGATATTCATTCTGGCGATCGTGCAAGGCTTCTGCGAGCTGCTGCCGGTGTCGAGCTCCGCGCATGTCATCGTTGCAGAAAAACTCATGGGGCTCGATCCCACAACGCCCACCATGACCTTTTTGCTGGTCATGCTGCATACCGGCACCATGCTGGCGGTGATCGGCTACTTCTGGAATACCTGGCGCACCCGGTACTTTTCATCGGCGGCAGCCTTCTGGCCCTTCGCGCGCAATCTGGTCCTCTCCACGGGGTGCACCGCCGTCGTCGGTTTCGGACTGCTGCTGCTGATCGAGCGCGTTATATTGCGCGGCGAAGCCAAGGCAGAGGTGGAGCAGCTGTTCGGCAATCTCACGCTGATTGCGATCGCGCTTGCGACGGTCGGGGTCATGATCATCTTGTCCGGACGCCGTGCCGCCGCGGACAATCAGAGGCAGCCGATCGATACCGTCGATGCAATCTGGATCGGCTTGGTACAGGGACTGTGCTTGCCGTTCCGAGGGTTCTCGCGCTCGGGCTCGACTATTTCCACCGGCTTGTTCCGCGGCTTGCAAAAGGAATTATTGGAGAACTACAGTTTCGCTTTGGCGGTCATCCTGACGCCGCCCATCATCGCGCGCGAAGGCTATCGGCTGCTGGCACATCAAAAATCGCTCGCGCTCGCCGGCGATACGGTCGCCCTGTTCTGGCCGAGCCTCATCGGCATGGTCATGAGTTTCGCCGCCGGCTGGCTTTCCCTCAAATGGCTGTCGCGTTGGCTGGAGTGTGGCCGCTGGCACCTGTTCGGCTACTACTGCTTATTCGCCGCGGCCGCCGTGTTCGCGGTCGGCAAATTGTTGCCCGCATAGGGCGCGCGTCCGGATTGGGTATACTCGGGCGGTGCGTCAAATAAGGCAGTTGGGGTGCGGTGCAGCGTTGCTGGCTTGTTGTCTTGCACTGCAGGCGCAGGCTGCCGATTTTCGCGTCGGCGAGCTCATCGTCGCGCAACCATGGTCGCGTGCGACGCCGCCGGTCGCCACCGTGGGCGCCGTCTATTTTTCGCTCACCAACTCAGGGTCGAAGGCCGACCGCTTGACGGCAATCAGCTCTCCCATCGCGCGCCAGGTGGAAATCCATGAGAGCCGCGAGGTGCAGGGAATGATTCAAATGCGCGCCTTGACATTCGTCGACTGTCCGCCCGGTACCACGGTCAGGAGCGAACCGGGCGGCTTGCACGTCATGCTGGTGGGATTGACTCGCCCATTGACGCCGGGCATGGAGTTTCCCATGTCGCTGACTTTTCAGAGTAGCCGCATCGTCAAGGTCATGGTCATGGTCACGGTCAAATGAACGGCATCGCCGGCATGACGACGAACACGCTGCAATCGGTCGACATCGCACACCTGATCCAGGTGGCGCTGACCCCCATTTTCCTCATCTCGGCCATCGGGGTGACGCTTAATGTACTGACCAACCGTCTGGCGCGAATCGTCGATCGCGCGCGCGCCATGGAGGATGTGTTGCGCCAGCCCGGGAGGCAGCAGCAGTACGAGGGCCGAGACCTGCATGCGGTGCTGCGGGTGCTGGCGCGCCGCTCCCGCTACATCAACGCGGCGATTACTCTGATTACGCTGTCGGCGCTGTTCATTTCGTTGGTGGTGGTGATGTTGTTCGTCAATGCATTCCTGCGCTGGGACCTGTCGGCGTTCATTGCCTGCCTGTTCATCGCATCCATGCTGTCGCTGTGCGCGGCGTTGCTCGCGTTCCTGATCGAGGTGCGGATCGCGACCAACACATTACAAATCGGCATCGAGGCGGCGGCGCGCGAGGAGCGCGGCTAAAGCGGCGGCAACCCTCAAGGGGTGCGGGCACCGGCGGGCCGCCGCTCGCGCACCGGAATGGGCACATTGCAGAGGTCGATATGCCCGGCCGGCACCTTGAAGAACTCTTCCGGCCGGTTGCGCCGCGATTCGATCAGCGCGGCGAACGCCGCCGAGTCGGTGCGTATCACTTCGAGATGCGAGCGCTGCGCTTCCGGCACGTCCGCCGCAATGCGGATGGATTTGACGAGGGTGGGCGCCTCGGTCTTTGAATAAAAGCCCATGGCGTCGCTGCCGCGCGGCAAGGAGGAGAGCAATTCAACGCCCTGCAACACGCGTCCTACCAGTGCTACGTTGCGATCCAGATGCCGCGGGGCATGACCGATGACCACGTAGAGTTCGGCGCCGCTGCCGCTTTGCACATCCATGTCACGGCCCACACCTACCATCCCGTAGCAATGTGCGAGCCAGGTGCGATGCAGCGAGGGGGAGCGTGCCGCCGGGAGGCCATCCGAAAAACCCACTTCTGGGGCGTAGACATCACCGTCGGGCAGGCGGGTGAAGTGCATGGCCGCCGGCATCGGAGAATCAAATTCCGGCGCAACTTTGCCTATCCCTGAGGGCAACGGGTGGCGATTGTCAGGGTCTCCCCATTGCGCCACGTAATTGTCCTGCACTCGAATGATACCTAAGGCATCGAAATATCGCGCCCGGGCCAGCGTTTTGATGTTGGCCACATGCAGCGGAGCGAAACCGGGTGCCAATTCGATGACAACGCGGCCGCGGGGCAGTTCGACGTACAGCGTGTTCTCGGGGTCGAGCGGCCGCCAATCCGCCGGCGTCGAGGCGGCCAGGACTTCCGGCATACTCAAGGGCTGAGCGGCGGACGCCGGCAGCGACAAAAAGGCCAACGTGCAGCAGATTAAAAATCTAAAATTGCGCGGCATGGTGAGAGTATTGCACAAAATGAGAATCAGGCTCGCGGAGGGCGGTATGCGTCGAATCGTTATCTGTTGCGTTGCCTTGCTCGTCTGCGGCGCCGCCACTATGCAAGCAGCCGATGCCCAGGGGTATCCGGGCGGCGGCGGCCAGATGCCGGGCGGGCGCGGCATGGGTCAGCCCCAACCCGGAGCTGATATGCCGCCGTCGACGGCGACCGACAAGCCGGATGCGGCCGCCAAGAAGGCGTTCAAGGCTGGGGTCAAGTCGCTGAATCGCGCCCGCGAATTCCAAGAAGTCGCGGACAAGGCGACCAATCCGGATAAGAAGGCCGATGCCTTGGAAAAAGTGAACGACGCCTACGGCAGGGCGCTGGATCAATTCACGGATGCGTTGAGCAACAAAGGCGACATGGTCGAGGCCTGGAATTATGCGGCCTACGTGCATTTGCGCCTCGGCGCCTACAACGAAGCGATCGACGACTACAACCATACGCTCTCGATCAAGCCGGAACTTCTCGAAGCCGTCGAGGGACGCGCCGAGGCCTTTGTCGGAACGGACCGGCTGGAACAGGCAAAGGCCGCGTACATGGATTTATTCAACCACGCACCGGCTCTGGCGGATCAGCTCATGGCGGTCATGCAAAAATGGCTGCAGAGTCACCGCGAGGCGGCGAACGGAATGCGTAGCGCCGATATTGATGCCTTCGGCAAATGGCTGCAGGAACGTGACGGCATTGCCAAGCAGGCGGCTGTGAGTTCTGCGCCGCGCTAGCGGCGCGCGAGTTCCGCCGCCAAGGCATCTACCTGGGATTGCAGCTGCTGCACAGCCGCTTCGAGCTGGCTTACGCGCTGGCTCAATGTGGGGCCGCCCGACGGCGATTCTTCGGGCTCGCCCAAGGGTTCTTCCACCGATTCGACATGCCCCGAAAACAAATGGCTGTAGCGGGATTCGCGTGCGCCGGCCGCGCGCGGCAGGCGGGCAATGAAGGGCCCATCCTCGCGAGTCATTAATGCCTTAAGCGTGGCTTCCACTTGTTCGGCGTCGGTGAACTCGCACAACCGATTGGTGCGCGCCCGCAGTTCGCCAGGCGTTTGCGCACCGCGCAGCAACAGCACGCAAATAATGCCGAGCTCTTGCTTCGAGAACTTCAGCGACCCGAATTCGGTGTTGCAGAAGCGGTGCTTGTACTTGGTGACGCGGCCGGCGTAGCCCGCGGACTTGTCGCTCACCATGTATTTCTTCATCAGCGAGTCGACCGCCTGCTGCACCACCGCTTCGCTCAATTCGAGCACAGGGTCACGGTTGGTTTTCTGATTGCAGGCGTTGGTGAGGGCATTCAGCGACAGCGGATATTGGTCCGGAGTGGTGATTTCCTTCTCGAGCAGACATCCAATGACGCGTGCCTCAATCGGGGAAAATTCGATATTCATAAGGGAAGCCTGTACCCGCTTCCAAGTCGGCGCGGGTTGTTTTAGGGTAGCGGCCTGATCGTTCCACAGTAAGCAGGATATCCTTCAATGAAGACACAAGCCGCCGTCGCCACCGCCGCCAACAAACCCTTGGAAATCATGACCGTGGATTTGGAGGGGCCCAAAGCGGGTGAAGTCCTGGTGGAGATCAAGGCCAGCGGCGTATGCCACACGGATGAGTTTACCCGCTCGGGAGCGGATCCGGAGGGCTTGTTTCCGGCCATCTTGGGTCATGAAGGTGCGGGCATCGTGGTCGACGTCGGGCCCGGGGTGACTACGCTGCGCAAGGGCGATCATGTCATTCCCCTGTACACACCCGAGTGCCGCCAGTGCAAGTCCTGCACTTCGCACAAGACCAATCTGTGCACCGCGATCCGTGCCACGCAAGGCAAGGGTTTGATGCCGGACGGCACCAGCCGCTTTTCCATCGGCAAGGACAAGATCTACCATTACATGGGCTGCTCCACTTTCTCGAATTACACAGTGCTGCCGGAGATCGCATTGGCGAAGATCCGTGAGGATGCTCCCTTCGATAAGGTGTGCTACATCGGCTGCGGAGTGACTACGGGGATCGGTGCCGTGACGCACACCGCCAAGGTCGAGGCCGGAGCGAATGTTGTGGTATTCGGTTTGGGCGGCATCGGTCTGAACGTGGTGCAGGGCGCGCACATGGTGGGCGCCAACAAGATCATCGGCGTCGACCTCAATAACGGCCGCAAGGCGCTGGCCGAGAAGTTCGGGCTCACCCATTTCGTGAATCCAAAGGAGATTGAAGGCGATCTCGTTGCGCACCTGGTGGCGCTCACCGACGGCGGCGCGGATTATAGTTTCGAATGCGTGGGCAACGTGAATCTCATGCGCCAGGCGCTGGAGTGCTGCCATCGCGGCTGGGGTGTTTCGGTGGTGGTCGGCGTCGCGGGCGCGGGCAAGGAGATCAGCACGCGGCCCTTCCAACTGGTGACCGGGCGTGTTTGGAAGGGAACCGCGTTCGGCGGCGTGCGCGGCCGCACCGAGCTGCCGCAGATCGTGGATTGGTACATGGACCGCAAGATCAACATCGATGATCTCATCACGCACAAGATGCCGCTCAAGGACATCAATAAGGCGTTCGACTTGATGCATTCCGGCGAATCGATCCGCAGCGTCGTGGTGTTTTGATGGGCTCGCCGACACTGATCTCCGAGCACCCCTGTTTCGGCGGGGTGCAGCGCTTCTACAAGCACGATTCGACCGAAGTTCGCGGCCCCATGAAGTTCTCTGCGTTCATTCCGCCGCAGGCGCGCAACGGGAAGGTGCCGGTGCTGTACTACTTGTCGGGACTCACCTGCACCGAGGAAACCTTTCCCATCAAGTCGCATGCACAGCAGGCGGCGGCAGAGCTCGGGCTGATGCTGATCGCGCCGGATACCAGCCCGCGCGAACCGCGCCTGCCGGGCGATGCCGACAGCTGGGATTTTGGGTTTTCGGCCGGCTTCTACGTGGACGCCACGGTGGCGCCTTGGTCGCAGTACTACCGCATGTACAGCTATGTCACGCGCGAACTGCCTGAGCTCGTGACCGCGAATCTTGCCGCGCGAGCGGATGCCGGCGGAATATTCGGTCATTCCATGGGCGGTCACGGTGCGCTCGTCTGCGCGCTGCGCAACCCCGAACGCTACAAATCAGTCTCGGCATTTGCGCCGATTGCGGCACCTATGCAGTGTCCCTGGGGCAAGAAGGCGTTCACCAACTATCTAGGCAGCGACGTGAACAGCTGGCGCGAATACGATGCCACTGAACTGGTGGCGCGCAGGCCGTTTGCCGGGCCCATCCTCATCGATCAGGGAACCGGGGACCAGTTTCTGGCCGAGCAGCTGCTGCCGGAGAAATTCAAGGCGGCAGCAGCGAAGTCGGGCCAACGACTTAATCTGCGCATGCAGCTGGCCTACGACCATGGCTACTACTTCATCCAGACCTTCATGACAGATCACCTGCGCCACCACGCGGAGCAACTGGGCTAGGCCTAGGCACCGGCGGCCCAGGCGCCGCCGGTCCAGCACCACCGCGCAAAGCTTGGGCAGTGCGCGTGGCCTCAGAAGCTCGCGCGCACGCCGGCGAATCCGACGCGTCCGTAGGTCCCGTACCGATAGGCCGTCTCGTAGTGCTTGTCGGTGGCGTTGTCGATGCGCCCGTACACCTCGAGATGATCCCAGATCGCGTAGGAAACCTTGAGGTCGAGCAGCACATAGCCTCCGAGCGCGATCGTATTGGCCGCGTTGTCGAAGCTGCGGCCGCCATAGCGCGCGCCGACGGTGGTGCTCAATCGCGAGGGCCCATGATAAGTCGCCAGAAAATTGGCCGCATTCTTCGGGCGGCGCGGCAGCTCGTTTCCGTACGTGGACGCCCCGGGCGAGCGGTCCTCGGTATCGGTCAGCGTGTAATTCGCCGAGAGCTCGAGCACCTCGCTGGGACTGACGGCGGCCTGCAATTCCACTCCATGCGCGGCAGCGCGGGCAACGTTTATGTAGTAGCCGCCGAGGTGGGTCGGGCAGAGCGGCCCCGGCGTGGTGCAATCGAAGAACCCGATCAGATTGCTGCTGTCGCGGTTGAAGTACGTGGCCGACAACATTGCGCGCCCGTCCCAGACGTGGTGTTCGATCCCCGCGTCCCAGCTATTGGCTTGTTCGGGCCGCAAGCCCGGGTTGCCGTAATTGCTGAAAAGCTGATATAGCGACGGCGCCTTGAAGCCCTGGCCGAAGCTTGCGCGCAGCAGGGTCTGGCCGCCGCTGAGTGCCCAGGCGCCCGCGAATTGGCCGGTCGAATGGCCGCCGAACACATCGTGCTTGTCGTAGCGGCCGCCGGCAGTCAGAGTCAGTCCCGGGATCACCTCGCCCTGCAGTTGCGCGTAGCCGCTGTTGATGGTCGCGGAATTCACCAAAGGATCAGGTCCGGAGTAATCGAAAGCCGGCGAATCCGTGGAGATCGTGGAGCGTTCGTGCTGCGCGCCGAATACGGCCTGCAATCGCGGTGAGATCTCCCAAGTTCCCTGGTACTCCTCGCGCATGTTGCGGCCGATGCCGTAAAAG
>JANXZQ010000205.1 GCA_025355445.1 Gammaproteobacteria bacterium | reverse complement strand
GCCGCCGGCCGCGGCCACCTTCAATGTGGCGGCGGCCGAGCTGGCCGACCCATTGGTGCTGGTGGCCTACGGCGATATGCGCTTCACGGATATTACGGAGCTGCACGCCAGCAATCCCGGCGCGCGCCAGGCATTGGTGGGCAAGATCGCAGCCGAGAATCCGGCGGCGATTTTCATCAATGGCGATATTCCCTGGCACGGAATTGCGGCGGACTACACGGTATTTCGCGACGAGACGCGGCCTTGGAAGGAGCGGCATCTGCGGGTTTTCCCGGCGCTCGGTAACCACGAATTCTCGGCCTGCACGCCGGATGAGTGTCTGAAGCGCTGGTGGGAGACGTTTCCGGACCTGATCGGCCGGCGCTGGTATTCGGTCGCCGTCGGCAGCAAAGTGCTGGCTATCGACCTCGACAGCGGCTCTTCGCTGTTGCCGGGTAGCGAGCAGCGCATCTGGCTGGAGAGCCAAGTCGCGGGCTTGGAGCCCGCGGTTCGCCTGGTGCTGATCGTCATGCATCACCCGCCCGTGGCGGATGTGCAGACCGTGAAGCTCACGGATCACAATCCTCGGCCGAACGAAATCTCGCTGGCCGAGTATCTGAAGACGGTTGCGCCTCGCTCGGCCGCGAAATTTATCGTCAGTGCGGGCCATATTCATAACTATGAGCGGTTTGCCGCGGACGGAGTGACATACCTGGTGTCGGGCGGCGGCGGTGCCGCCCCCTACGAAGTGGATCGCACGCGCCATGATCTGTATCAGTCCATCGATTTTCCGAACTTTCACTACGTGCGCCTCGAATTGCACGGCAAGCGGGTGCGCGGCGAAATGATCCGGCTCCGCGACTATGACGCGATCAAGCCCACGCACTGGCAAACCCGCGATCGCTTCGAGATTACCCTGCGGCCTTGACGGCTTGGATCAGCTGGCTCACGGCGGCCTGCGCATCGCCGTACAACATGCGCGTTTGTTCTAGTACGAAGAGTGCGTTGTCGATGCCGGAAAACCCCTGACCCTGTCCACGCTTGATGACGATGACATTCTTGGCCTTGTCGGCGTTCAAGATCGGCATGCCATAGATGGGACTGCCCTTATTCGCCCGTGCGTCAGGATTGACGACGTCGTTGGCGCCGATGATCAGCGCCACATCGGCGGTTTCGAACTCGGCGTTGATCTCGTCCAAGTCGGAAATCAAGTCGTACGGCACTCCGGCTTCCGCCAGCAGCACGTTCATGTGTCCCGGCATGCGGCCGGCGACCGGATGAATGGCGAAACGCACCTTTACCCCATGATCGATCAGCAACTGCGCGAGTTCCCATACCTTGTGCTGAGCTTGCGCCACGGCCAAGCCGTACCCCGGCACTATGATGATTTTTTGCGAGTACGCCATCATGACACCGGCGTCGGAAGCCTCGATGGCCTTCTGCGAGCCGGTGACGCTGCCGCCCGCTGCGGACGAAGTCTCGCCGAAGTTCGAGAACAGCACATTGCTGAGCGAACGGTTCATGGCCTTGGCCATGAGTTGCGTCAGCAGGGTCCCGGCCGCACCGACCACGGTGCCGGCAATGATCATGGCCGCGTTGTCGAGGACGAAGCCCTCGAAACCCACTGCGAGCCCGGTCAACGCGTTGTACAGCGAAATCACCACCGGCATGTCCGCGCCGCCGATGGGCAGCGTCATGGCGACCCCCAGCAGTAGCGAAAAGCCGAAGAACAGAGAAACCGACGGCAACCCGGGCTCCATTCCCGAGATCACCAGGAACCCCAATCCGACGGTGATGAGCAATATCGCCAGATTGACGAACTTTTGGCCGCCGAATCGCACCGACTTGGTGATCAAGCCCTGCAGCTTCGCGAACGCGATCAAGCTACCGCTGAACGAAACCGAGCCGATGAAGCCGCCGATCAGGGCGATGGTCAGGTGCGTGATGCTGTGTTCGCTGCCGCGGTACAACTGGACGGCCGCAATGGCCGCCGCGGCGCCGCCGCCCATGCCGTTGTACAGAGCGATCATTTGCGGCATATCGGTCATGGCGACGCGCTTGCCGCTGATCCAGGCGATGCTGCCGCCGACCGCAATGGCGCCGATCACCAGCGTCAAGTTCAGGGTCGAGGCGCCCATGAACGCGAGCGTCACCACCGTGGCCAGCACCATGCCAACTCCGGCCCAGCGCACGCCGCTCACGGCCGTCACCGGCGAGCTCATGCGTTTCAAGCCGAGAATGAACAGCGCCGCAGCGCCGAGATAGGACAGTTGGGTCAGGGTGTCAATAGTCGACGCGGAAAACATCCTCAAGGTCCCTTCTTTCTGCCGGCCGTCACGAACATCTTCAACATCCTTTCGGTCACCACGTAGCCGCCGACCGCATTACCGGCGCCGAGTACCACGCCGATGACGCCGATGACCCGCAGCAGCGGGGTGTCCGCCGCGGCCAAGGCGACCATGGCGCCGACCAGCACGATGCCGTGCACGAAATTCGATCCGGACATGAGGGGCGTGTGCAAGATGACCGGCACGCGGGAAATGACCTCGTAGCCCGTGAACGCAGCCAACATGAATATGTAGAGCGCTATGACGCCGTCTATCATCTTACTGTCCCTCTACCGCTTTACGCGTCGCTTCGTGCTTGATCTGGCCGCCGTGGGTGAGTGCTGCACTGGCGAACACCTCGTCGTTCCAGTCGATGGTCAACTCACCCTTCACCAGCGCCGGCTTCAGCAAGTTGAATAAATTGCGCGAGTACATTTCGCTGGCGTGATACGGCAGCGAAGCGGGCAGGTTCAACGGCCCGACGATTTTGACGCCGCCATGCACGACGGTTTCACCCGGGCGCGTCAGCTCGCAATTGCCGCCCTGTTCCGCGGCGATATCGATGATCACTGAGCCTGACTTCATGCGCGCGACCGCGGCCTGGCTGATGATTCGCGGCGCCGCGCGCCCCGGCACTGAGGCGGTGCTGATCACGGCGTCGCTCGCGGCGATGCGCGCGTCCAGCACTTCCTGCTGCTTGGATTTCTCTTCGGCGGTGAGTTCGCGGGCATAGCCGCCGGCGCCTTCCGCAAAGACGCCGGTCTCGACGAATTTCGCGCCCAGCGATTTCACCTGGTCCTTGGTCGCACTGCGCACGTCATACGCTTCGACGACGGCTCCCAGGCGCCTGGCGGTGGCGATGGCCTGCAGCCCGGCGACGCCGGCGCCGATAACCAGCACGGATGCAGGACGGATGGTTCCCGCGGCCGTGGTCAACATGGGCAGAAATCGTTCGAGCGTGTTGGCGGCGAGCAACGCCGCCTTGTAGCCGGCGACCGAGGCCTGCGACGAGAGCGCATCCATCGATTGCGCGCGCGAAATGCGCGGCACCAGCTCCATGGCAAAACTCGTCACGCCGCGCTCCTTGAGGGCCCGGACCAGGTCAGGCCGCGCGTAGGCCTGCATGAAGCCGATGACCACCGCGCCATGCTTGAGCGCGTTCACCTCGGCGATGCTCGGCGGCTGCACTTTCAGCAGAACGTCGGCCGTGGCAAGAATAGTGGCGGCGTCGCTGAACTCGGCATCGGCGTACAAAGCGTCGGGAAAATGCGCTGCGGCTCCCGCGCCGCGCTCCACCAGCACGCGAACTCCGGCCGCCTTCAGCTTGGCGGCAATTTCCGGGACAACGGCGACGCGAGTTTCATTGGAGGCGGTTTCCGTTAGGACACCGACGACGACAGCCATGCAGATCTCTCCCCAAAACCCGAGAATTACGCCGAACATTGAATTATGGCATAAGAGTCGACTATCTTTGGCAGGTTGTGAAGCCGATGCACCTCCCCAAGCTGCACTTATTGGATTGGCGGGACGACCTTACGGTCGTGGCCCACGGCCATCCTTTGTCGCAGCAAATCCTGCGCACGGACGTGTCCGGGATGCCTTTGGAGTGGGTCGATTACCGCGAAGCCGCGCGCCTATATCACACCGAACAGGTGGCCTACACCTGCGGAACGCTGCTGTATCGGCTGTACGGCGGAACCTGTGCGCGCACCGGCCTTCGGACCATCGTCGATGTCAACTCCATCATCGCGACGCTGGGTACCTCCGGCAATCCGGGCAACCTGCGCGGTGCGTCGTACACGCCGCCGCTCAACAATCAGACGTTGTTCCGCCGCGACGCCTACCTTTGCCTATACTGCGGCGCGCGGTTCACCTATAGCTTGCTGTCGCGCGATCATGTGACGCCCTTCAGCCGCGGCGGGCAGGATACCTGGAGCAATGTGGTGTCGGCGTGCCGCCGCTGCAACAACGCCAAGGCGTCGCGGACTCCCGAGCAGGCGGGCATGCAGTTGCTGGCGGTGCCATTCACGCCGACCTATGCCGAATACATATTTTTGAAAGGCCGCCGCGTGCTGGCCGATCAGATGGAATATTTGATCGCGCACTTCCCGCGTTCCAGCCCGCTGCACGAGCGCATGCAACGCTGGCCCATGTGAACGCGGGCGCCATCCAGCCGCTAACGCGGTCCGGCGTCGTGTACTACATCGACGCCAGTTACTTTATTTTTCGCGCCTACCATTCCATGCCGCCCGACATGGTCGACGGTGATGGCAATGCAACGCACGCCCTGTACGGTTTCGCGCGGTTTTTGTCGGACTTGCTGGAGCAGGTTCGTCCGGAGCGCATCGGCGTTGCATTTGATCTCAGCCTGCGCAGCGAGATCTCGTACCGCAACGGCATTTATCCCGCGTACAAGGCCAATCGCGAGGCGCCGCCCGCCGACTTGGGCCGGCAATTCGCATTGTGCCGCGAATTCTGCCGGCACATGGGCCTGGCCGAATACGCGAGCGAAAGATACGAAGCCGACGACATCATCGGCACACTGGCAGCGCGGTCGCGGGCGGCAGGTCTGCGCAATGTGCTGGTGACCCGCGATAAGGATTTGTCGCAGCTCATCCGTGACGGCGACGTGTTTTGGGATTACAGCGGCAACGCTCGTTATCAGTATCACGAGATCGGGCCGCGCTTCGGCGCCACACCGGAGCTGATTGCGGATTTCTTGGCGCTGACCGGCGATACCGTGGACAATATCCCGGGCGTGCCCGGCGTCGGCAAGAAGACCGCGGCTCTGCTGTTTGCGGCATTCGGCTCGCTCGATGAGTTGTATGCAAATCTCGACCGCATACCCTTGCTTAAGCTGCGGGGCGCCGTCGCCGTCGCCGCCAGATTGCTCGAGCACAAGGACGCCGCCTATCTGGCGCGGCGCCTGACCGGCATCGTCTGCGACATGCCGCTCGAGGCGACGCTGGATGATTTGAAGCCGCGGCGGCCGGACAGAGCAGGGCTCGATTTCTTTTTTGATACGCACGGGTTCGGCAATATTCTGCGGCAACAGGCACGCCGCATCGCCGCCGGCGCGTGAAGGGGAGTTAACGACATGGCCCAAAAAGACATTCAATCCGTGCTGCACGAGGACCGGGTTTTCGCGCCGTCCGCGCAGTTCCGAAAAGCGGCCGCCCTCAAGGCCGACGAATTGGCAGGCATGTATGCCAGGGCGGCGGAGGACTACATTGGCTTTTGGGCCGACTTGGCGCGTGCGGAAATCGACTGGCAGCGGCCGTTCACCGTGGCCTTGGACGATGCGGAAGCGCCCAACTATCGTTGGTTTGGCGACGGTCAATTGAATGTGTCGCACAATTGTTTGGATGTCCATCTGCGCGACCGCGGCGACAAAATCGCGATTCTGTTCGAAGGCGAGCCGGGAGACGTGCGCAAGCTGACGTACGCCGAACTGCACGGTGAGGTGTGCCGGTTTGCAAATGCGCTGAAGGATTTGAATATTGGTCGCGGTGACCGGGTCATCATTTACATGCCGCTGATTCCGGAAGCTGTGATCGCCATGCAGGCATGCGCGCGCATCGGCGCCGTTCACTCGGTGGTTTTCGGCGGGTTTTCCGCCAACGCGGTGAAGGATCGCATTGAAGATGCGGGCGCCAAGCTGGTCATCACCGCCGATGGCGGCTGGCGCGGCGGACATATCGTTGAACTCAAGCGCGCTGTCGACAAAGCCCTTTCGGAAGGGTGTGAGTCGGTGCAAAACGTCATTGTCTACCGCCGTACCGGCGGCAGCTGCGACATGCGGGGCGGCCGTGACTCATGGTGGCATGACGCGGTGTCCGGACGCAGCGCGACATGCGAACCTGAATGGGTGGATGCGGAGCATCCGCTATTTTTGCTGTACACCTCCGGATCGACCGGCAGGCCGAAGGGCATTCAGCACTCCAGCGGCGGCTACCTGCTGAACGCCAAGATGACCACGCGTTGGGTGTTCGATCTCAAGGACGACGATGTGTTCTGGTGCACGGCCGACGTCGGCTGGGTTACCGGACATACGTACGTGGTCTATGGACCGTTGGCCGCGGGCTCCACAGTACTGATGTACGAGGGCGCGCCGACTTTTCCGGACGGCGGGCGCTTCTGGAAAATCTGCGAAACCCACGGCGTCAATATTCTTTATACGGCACCCACTGCAATTCGCGCGCTCATGAAATTAGGCGATGCCGTCCCGGGCAAGTACGACCTGAGCAAGCTGCGGCTGTTGGGCAGCGTCGGGGAGCCCATCAATCCGGAAGCGTGGATGTGGTACTACAAGGTGATCGGAGGCGGCCGCTGTCCCATCGTCGATACTTGGTGGCAGACGGAGACCGGCGCGACCATGATGACGCCTATTCCCAGCGTGACGCCGGCCAAGCCCGGGTCGTGCGCCAGACCGCTGCCGGGAATTTTTGCCGATATCGTCGATGACGAGGGCCGGCCGGTAAAGACAGCCGACGGCGGCGGCTATCTCGTGATCAAGCGGCCCTGGCCCTCGATGCTGCGCACGATTTGGGGCGACAACGAGCGCTACCTCAGCACCTACTGGGAGAAATTCAATAATCGCTACTACGTGGCCGGCGACTCGGCACGCCGCGACAAAGACGGCTATTACTGGATCATGGGCCGCATCGACGATGTGTTGAACGTCGCCGGCCACCGGCTTGGCACCATGGAAATCGAATCCGCATTGGTGGCGCATCCGAGCGTGGCGGAATCCGCCGTGGTCAGCAAGCCCCATGACATCAAGGGGGAGTCGGTATTCGCCTATGTGGTGCTCAATGTGCCCCGCCCGGACGGGCCGGCCGCGACTTCGCTGATCGAGGAACTGCGCGCCTGGGTCGGCGAGCAACTCAGCCCCATCGCCAAGCCCGACGAGATTCGCCTCACCGACAATCTGCCGAAGACCCGCTCGGGGAAAATCATGCGCCGCCTGCTGCGTTCCATCGCCCGCGGCGAGGAAATTACCCAGGACCTGTCGACCCTGGAGAACCCAGGGATACTCGAGCAGCTGCACGGTGCCCCGCCATCCCGCGCCAAGCCGCAGAAGAGCGCCGCGCGAGCCGCGGCTAAGCCCGCAAAGCGGGTCAAAATTGCCGCCAGAAACGTCAAGCGCGTTACACGCGTCAAACGAGTTAAGCGCAAGGTGGCGGCCGCCAAACGGCCAAAACGCAAGGTTGCCGCGGCTAAGCCGCGTCGTGCCGTGCGCAAGGCCGGCAGTCTTAAACCAAGCCGCAAACCGAGCCGTAAACCGCGCGGCAAGAAATAAGCGACACCGCGACGCGCAGTAGGAGTCTCTATGAATCGCCGCAACCTTTTGGCCGCCAGCGCAGCTTCAGCCGTGGTGGGCGCGCTGCGAGCCATGCCGGTCCGAGCCGCTTCGAATGCGGCGCCGGCTTCAGATCCGGTGCCCGTACGGCCCGACGGTCTCAATCCTCCCGGGATTCGCGTGGCGGGCATCCGCATGCTGCCCGTGGTCGGCGGCAAGTACAAGGTGTGGACCAAGAAAGTGGGCTCCGGACCCATCAAGGTGCTGTTGCTCCATGGCGGGCCGGGCTTCAGCCACGAGTATCTCGAAGCCTTCGAATCCTTCCTGCCGCAGGCCGGCATCGAGATGTACTACTACGATCAGTTGGGCTGCAATAACTCCGATCAGCCCGACGATCCCGCGCTGTGGACTCTGGCCCGCTACACCGAGGAAGTGGAAGAAGTGCGCCGGGGCCTTGGGCTGGATGACTTTGTCCTCTATGGGCACTCCTGGGGCGGGATTCTGGCCATCGAGTACGCGCTCAAATACCAGCAGCATTTGCGCGGCCTCGTGATTTCCAACATGTCGGCCGGCGTGCAGTCTGCTTTGAAACGGTCGGCGTCCATCAAGCTGCAGCTGCCGCACGACACGCTGATGCGCCTCAACGCACTCGAAGCCAAGCAAGCCTACGATTCCCCGGAGTATCAGAAGATCATGATGGAGGATCTGTACCCCAAGATGCTCTGCCGTACCAAGCCCTGGCCTGAGCCTGTGATGCGCGCATTGCGGCACGCGAACGACAAGATCTACAACTTCATGCAGGGCAAGAGCGAATTCGTGGTGACCGGCAATCTCAAGGACTGGGAGCGCTGGGACCGTCTGGTGGAAATCAAGACCAAGGCGCTGACCATCGGCGCTCAATACGATGAAATGGACCCGCAGGACATGAAGAAAATGGCCGGCCTGATGCAGAACGCCGGTTATGCCTTTTGTCCCAATGGCAGCCACATGTGCCTGTGGGACGACCAAAAGGTCTATTTCAGGCAGCTCCTCGACTTTCTACGCACCGTGTAGGCTTATCCTGCCTGCAGCGGTCGACTGAATGCCCCGGCGTCGGTTAGAATATGTGCGCCGGATTGGGGGGCGGTTCGCCTGGCGACGCGACTCCATCCGAGTACCCCCATACCCCAAGTTCGCGGCCGAAAGCCGCCATTTTCAGTTGATCGGACGGACATGCTTTCTACTTCCAACGTTGCCATTCAATTCGGCGCCAAGCCGCTCTTCGAGCAGGTCACCGTCAAGTTTTCGGACGGCAACCGCTATGGCCTCATCGGCGCAAACGGTTCCGGCAAATCCACACTGATGAAGGTACTGGGCGGCGATCTCGACCCCAGCGCCGGCGACGTCATGCTGCAGGCCGGCATGCGCCTGGGCAAGCTGAATCAGAACCAATTCGGCTACGAAGATGACCGCGTGCTCGACGTGGTCATGCGGGGCCATACCGAGCTATGGGCCGCAATGCAGGAACGCGACCGCATCTATGCCGATCCCGATGCGACCGACGCGGACTACATGAAGGCCGCCGAGCTCGAAGGCGTTTTCGCGGAGTACGGCGGCTACGACGCCGAGGCGCGGGCCGGCAGCATTCTCACCGATGCCGGCATCCACGAAGCGCGGCACAACGGGCCGATGCGCGAAGTTCCTCCCGGCCTCAAGCTGCGTGTGCTGCTGGCGCAGGCGCTGTTCTCGCGGCCGGACGTACTGCTGTTGGATGAGCCCACCAACAACCTCGACATCAACTCCATCCGCTGGCTGGAAAGCGCGCTCAACAACTACGACGCCACCATGGTGATCATCAGCCACGACCGACATTTCTTGAACCAGGTCTGCACTCACGTCGCGGATCTGGATTTTCAGCAGCTCAAGGTTTATCCCGGCAACTACGACGACTTCATGCTGGCGTCGGTTCAGGCGCGGGCGCGCGTCGAAGCGGCAAACGCCAAGGCCAAGGACCGAATCTCCGACCTGCAGGAATTCGTGCGGCGTTTCTCGGCGAATGCATCCAAGGCGCGGCAGGCAACGTCACGCAAGAAGCAGCTGGAAAAAATCAAGATTGAGGAAATCAGGCCCTCATCGCGGCAAAACCCGTATATCCGCTTCGAGCAAGGCAAGAAGCTGTATCGCTCGGCGGTATCGGTGGAGAAGCTGTCGTTCACGTATCCGGGATCGGATGACAAAGTGCTCGATAGTGTGACCATCAACATCGAAGGCGGCGAGCGTGTGGCCATCATTGGTCCGAATGGCGCCGGCAAGACCACGCTGATGCGGCTGCTCGCCGGCGAATTGCGCCCGACGGCGGGCCGGATCGTGTGGGTCGAAAATGCTCAACCGGGCTACATGCCGCAGGATCCTCAGGCTGAATTCGACGATAAAACCGATTTGTTTTCCTGGATGTCGCAGTACACGGGCAAGGCCGACGATGACCAAATCGTGCGCGCCACCTTAGGCAGGCTGTTGTTCTCGGGCGAGGAAACCAAGAAATCAGTGAAGGTTCTCTCCGGCGGCGAGAAGGGCCGCATGATTTACGGCAAGCTGATGCTGACCAAGCCCAATGTGCTGTTGATGGACGAACCCACCAACCACATGGATATGGAGACCATCGAATCGTTGCAGATCGGCCTGGAGCACTATCCCGGCACGCTGATTTTCGTCTCGCATGATCGGGAATTCGTCGGCGGCCTGGCCACGCGCATCATCGAATTGCGCGCCGGCGGCGGCATCATTGATTTCCGGGGTACGTACGACGAGTACCTCAAGGGGCAGGGAATCGAGGCGTAGGCGCGCGCCTGTTGGTCGCACTGATGGAAGCGCCCCGCGCCGCTTGCTAGGATGACCGCAAAATCGCTTAAGGGGATGTCGTGCGAAACCTCGTAACCGCCGCGGGCGTGTGCATCTTGCTGACTGTGCCGTCGTTTGCCGCCGCGCCGCCGGTAGAGCCCGTCACCATCAATCGCATCTCCGATGCGGCCTTCAACCATGGTGAGGTGATCGACATCGCAGCCTACCTTGCCGATCAAATCGGCGGACGGCTCACCAACTCTCCGTCCATGCGCATGGCCGAACGCTGGGCATCGGATCAATTCAAGAGCTGGGGGCTGAAGGACGTGAGGGCCGACGGTTTCGACTTTGGCCGCGGCTGGTGGATCGAATCCTCCCACGTACGAATGATTGCTCCGCGCGCGTTGGAGCTGCATGGTATTCCCATCGCCTGGACGCCGGCGACCAACGGCGCGCTCAATGCCTCGGTCATCGTTGCGCCCATGCTCACCGACAAGGATTTTGCGGATTGGAAAGGCAAGCTGGCGGGGAAAATCGTGCTGGTGACCTGGCCCGGGCCGCCCAAGGACGACACCGAGACGTCGTTCCAGCGGTTGAACGACGCGGACATCGCGAAGTTGGACAAATATCAGCAGCCGGTTTTCGATCCGGAAGCCCGGCAGAAGCGCATCGACCGGTTCCGCTATCGGACCAAATTGGATGCTTTCCTTGCGCAGGAGGGCGCGGTCGCCTGGATTCAGATGTCGCGCAGCGATGGGCGGGTGGTGCACGGCGAGGGGTACGGCTATCGCGTCGGCAAGACCCCCAAACTTCCCGGCGTGGAAATCGGCGCGGAGGACTACCGCCGCCTGGCACGCCTGGCGAAGCTCGGCGATGTGAAGCTCGAGATCGACAGCCGGGTCCATTACGAGGACGCGGACCATAACGCCTACAACATTCTTGCCGACCTACCGGGCAGCGACCCGGCGGCGGGCTACGTCATGGCGGGCGCTCATTTGGATAGCTGGGTCGCGGGCGACGGCGCCGCGGACAATGGCGCCGGGAGTGCCATAGTCATGGAAGCGGCCCGAATTCTCGCCGGCATCGGTGCCCACCCGCGTCGCACCATCCGATTCGCGTTATGGGCGGGCGAGGAGCAGGGCCTGTTGGGCTCCGGCGCCTACGTCGAGAAATATCTCGCCCGGCGTCCGCCCAACACCGACCCGGCGCTGGCGGATCTGCCGCCGTATTTTTCCTTGGATACTTATCCGGTACAAACCTTGAGCGGGTTTTCCCAGATGGACGCCTATTTCAATATCGACAACGGCTCCGGCAAGATCCGCGGCATCTACACCGAGGGCAACTTCGCCGTTGTGCCCCTCTTTCGGGAATGGCTGTCGCCGTTTGCCAGTCTCGGCGCATCAGCCGTGGTGGCCGAGCCTACGGATTCCACCGACCATGTTTTCTTCAGCCGCTTGGGGTTGCCCGCTTTTCAATTCATTCAAGATCCGCTCGATTACGAAACACGAGTGCATCACACCGATCTCGACACCTTCGATCACCTGCGGCCCGAAGATCTGCGGCAAGCCGCGGTGGTGCTGGCCAGTGTGCTCATGGATGCGGCGAACATCGACAAACCGCTACCGCGCAAGGTCACGCCCAGCCAGCCGCGGGTTACCGATCCCTTCCACTATCCGGATCCTGCGAAGAAATAGCCGTTTCATGGTCTCGCCAGAACCGCTTATGCCTGCTTCAACCGCCCGCGCCGGAAATCGGCGATGATTTCGCGCGCCGCATTGTGGCCCGGCGCGCCGGTTACACCGCCGCCGGGATGTGTCCCCGATCCGCACATGTACAGCCCGTGCAGCGGGCCGCGATAGTCGCCATGTCCCAACATCGGGCGCGCCGAGAACATCTGGTCCAAGCTCAAGGCGCCGTGAAAAATGTCGCCGCCGATCAGGCCGAAAGTGCGCTCGAGGTCCAGCGGACTCATGATTTGCCTTCCCAGCACAGAGGCTTTGAAATTCGGTGCATGACTGTTGACCAGATCGATCATGACATCCGCGACCTGGTCGCGATGATCGTCCCAGGACGCGCCGTTCGGCAGCACGGGAGCCACGTGTTGGCAGAACAGGCTGGCGACATGTTGTCCGGGGGGCGCGAGGCTGTCATCCAAAGTCGACGGAATCAGCATCTCGACGATGGGGCGCTTCGACCATCCGCCGGCCTTCGCGTCGAGGTACGCTTGGTCCATGTAGGCAAGGCTCGGGGCCATGATGATGCCGGAAGTGTGGTGTTCGGCAAGAGAACGGCCTGGCAATACCGTGAAATCGGGCAGCTCCGACAGCGCGACATTCATGCGAAATGTGCCGGATCCGCAGCGCCAGTGGCTGATACGCTCGCGAAAATCCTGCGGCAGCGACGCCTGATCGATGAGCGAGCCATACAGCAGCTTGGGATTCAAGTTCGACACGACACTGCGTGCCCGAATCGCCTCGCCTTTCTCCGTCACCACGCCTACTGCGCGGCCGGCTTCAACCAGCACTTCGCGCACCGGGCTTGTCGTTCGAATCTCCACGCCCCGTTCGACCGCGGCCTTGGCCATCGCCTGGCTGATGGCGCCCATGCCGCCGATGGCGTGACCCCAGGCGCCCTTCTTGCCGTTGACTTCGCCGAACACGTGGTGCAGCAGCACGTAGCCTGAGCCGGCCGCATAGGGACTGGCGTAGTTGCCGACTATGCCGTCGAAACCATACACGGCCTTGATGGGCGCGCTCTCGAACCATGCATCCAGGTAGTCGCCGGCGGATTTGACGAACAGATCGAGCAGCTCGCGGCGCATGGGCATGTCGAGTTTGGCGATTCGTTTGCCCATCCGTGCACTGCGCAGCAATTGCGGTATCGCCTGCAGCCAGCCGCCGGCCGTTACATTCGGCGGCGTCTCGAGCACCAGGTCGCGCAGCACGTCGGCAATCACATCGAGGCGCTGGCCGTAGGCCGCGAGCCGGCTCGCATCGCGCGTCGAGAATTTCGCCACTTCCGCTTCGGTCTTGCCGGCGCCGACTTTGAGGTACTGGGTCTCGTCCAGCGGCAGAAAATTGGCCAGCTTACGCTCGACCACCCGCAGCCCGTGCCGCGGCAAGTCCAAGTCCCGGATGACCTTGGGGTTGAGCAGGGACACGGTATAGGCCGCAACGGAATTACGAAAACCGGGATGAAATTCCTCGGTCACCGCCGCGCCGCCGACCACGCCGCGTCGTTCGAGCACGGTTACCTTGAGGCCGGCCGCCGCCAGATAGGCTGCACACACCAAGCCGTTGTGTCCGCCGCCGATGATGACGACGTCCCTGACATTCGCATCAGCCATTATTTTCTTCTCGTATCGGGGCGGACATGCCAGCCGGCGCCAGGGGACCGGTCGAGCCGGCTCTCCGGAATGAGCTCGCGCATGCGGTGCGCAAAACTGCGCAAACTCACCTCGGTGCGCCCCAGCGGGCCCGGCGTATAACTGCGCGACCCCATGCCGGTCTGCACGCGTTCGATCAGGCTCTTGTCCTCGAGGCTGACCCGACGATTGATGCGCCAATTGAGGTAACGAGCCGCGCGCATTTCGCGGCGGGCATCGGGGTGCGCGTAGGCGATCTCCCGGATCAAAGTTTCCGTCGGCGAGATCGGGATCATTTGCATGAAATCGATCTGGTCGGGATAAATATCGAAAGCCACGTTCGGCCACAGCTTGAAATAGGTCCACAGCCGCTGGCGTTCATCCGGCAAGTGCGGGGATCTCGGCAGCAGCGACTGATACATGCGCTCCGACATCTGGGACGAGGGGACGTCGCGCAAGTAGCCCCACATCTTGTCCACCCAGGGCTGCGCTTCCAGGCCGTAGCTCTGGCCGAACAAGCGTGTGAGGCCGGGATGCGCCACGGTAATGTGCATGGCGTCGGAGTAATTGTCAGTCACGTTCTTCCAATTCACGTGACGGGTTCGCAAGGTGACGCGTCCCATCGGCTGCAACTCTTCGAGGCGATAGGCCGCCAACTCCGCTTCATAGGGCTTGAGCATCTCGGCGACGCTGGGCAAGCCCGGTTTCAAGCGCACGAACACGAATCCCTTGTAGATCTCGGTTTCCACCGGCTTCAGCCCGTACTGATCGAGGGAGAAATCGACGAATTCCTTACGGTGCGGAACCGCCGTGAGGCGTCCGGTGAGATCGTAGGTCCAGGCGTGATAAGGGCACACGATTCGTCCCGCACAATGTCCTGAGCCTGCGTCCAGCAGACGCGCTGCCCGGTGCCGACAGACATTGAAAAACGCCCGCACGCTGTTGCCCTGGCCGCGCACGGCGACCAAGGGCTCGCCGAGGAAATCCAGAGTGTGATAATCGCCGACATCGGGTATGTCGCTGAGATGGCAGACAATTTGCCAGGACGTGGCAAACACCCGTTCCTTCTCGACTTCCAGGAAATCCGCATCCTGGTAGATCCAGCCGGGAAGGCTGAATCCTGCCAGGTCGGCGGGAATATCGACCAAGTCATTGTTCAGGGAGCGCTTTGCTTCCATGTTCGCGAGCCTTCTCGAATCTTGTTGAACGAAAGTATAACAATGGCGGAGCTTCGCCACTAGCAGCCTGCAGACATGCTTCAGGGCGCCGCTGGGACGGGCGTCACGGATTTCACCTACGGCTTACGGCGTTTCGGCGTGGACTCGGCTTTCTTGACCCCGGGAGCGCTCAACAGCCGGGAAAAGGCGCCGCCGCACAGGGCGTTGACCCAATCCTCGCACAAAGCGATGGCTTCGCGGGGCTTGAACACCGTGGGGCTCAAGCTCAGTTCGACCCAGAATCCATCGAGCAGCGCGGACAGTGCAATCGCAGCCGGGCGCAGCTTGAACGGCGGTGCTGCCCCCGATTCAACGAGTTGTCCCAGCAAGGACTCCAGGACGGATCGGTACTTGCCGTAGGTGCTGAAGTGCACGGCGCGAATTTCAGGCGAATGCGCCACCATGCTCCAAAACACCAGCCATACATTGAACAATTGCGGATCCAGGATTTCCGGAGCGAACGAAGCGCGGAAAAAATTGCTCAACCTATCGCGAGGCGAGACCGCCTCGTTCTCGGCCTGACGGCGGATCGAGTCCAGCAAGGACAGGGCAAGCGTTTCATAGGTTTCCGCGATGAGACCCGATTTGCTCGGAAAATGATGATTGATCAAGCCGATGGAGACGCCGGCTGCCGCACTGATTCGGCGTACCGACACGCCTTCGTGGCCAAATTGCTTGAGGCAGCTCAAGGTCGCGTCGACCAATGCTTCGCGGCGCACCGCCGGAGTTGCACGGTGGAATTTCGGTACATGCCGCTTGGTGGTCATTTGCTTCCTTTCTTTCGGAGTATACCGAAGCGCGGTCCAATGACCGCTCCTCCGCTTGATAGAAACCCGCTAGGCTACGAGGGAAACTCGTTAGGCTACGAGGGTTGTTCGCCGACGTAGGCGCCGATTCGCGACGTCACATAGCGTCTGATGTCCAGATTCCAATCCTCCATGGGGGCATAGTAGCCGTGCACGTGCACGCGCGAGCGGATCCCGCTCTGCACGCCCGCGCACACCGCCCAATCCTGGCGGTTCACCAAATCCCAAAAGTCCACTGCGTCCGAGGCGTCGAAGCCAGGCTTGTTCATCTCATGGGTTTCGAACAGAAAATGGCAGGTGATATCGGTGCGTTCGGCGCCGCGCGGTTGCAGGATGAACGCAGCCACGTGATCGCAGGCCACGCTCAAGAATAAATTAGGGTAGGCCAGTTCGCCCTTGTGCCGCACTTGTTCGTCGGCATCGAGACCGGGAAAGGCGCGCCGCACGGTGGTTCCGCTGTGCGTGAACGTATATGCGCCCTCGCGATGCGGGATCCCGCGGCTCCAATCCAAATTTCCGCCCCCCGCTTCGCGAAACGAGGGCACCAACGCGCACAGTTCCGGGTGAACGCCGCCGCAGTGGTAGCACTCATTGTAGTTCTCGCAAACGATCTTCCAATTTGCCGCTACTTCATAGTGAATCGTGGCGCCGATGCGCAAATCGCGCATCGGATAGCGCCGCAGCCGATCAGGGGTGCCCTGCAATTGTTCCGTCAGCGGCTTGGCCTGCGCCGGCGTCAGATTCAAGAATACAAATCCACCCCAGCTATCGACGCCCACCGGGTATAGATGGAAGTCCTGCTTGTTGAAGCCGGTGGCGGCGCTCAGGTGCGGGGCGGCCACCAGCGCGCCGTTGAAGTCATAGGACCACTGATGGTAGGGGCAGACGATGAGCCGTGCGCCGGTGATTCCCCCGGGGAGCGCCACCCGCAGCGCCTGCGTCTCCGCCGGGGTGCGGCACAGCCGCGACCCACGATGCCTGCAGACATTGTAAAACGCCCGCAATTGACCTCCGCGATTGCGCACCAAGAGGATGCTCTCGCCGAGCACGTCCAGCACCAGGTAATCGCCCGGATTCGGCAATTCCTCTTCGCGGCAGGCCGCCACCCATTCGCGGCAGAATATGCGTTCCTTCTCGATCCGAAACACCTCGCCGCTGCGATACCAGCTCGAGGGTAAAGTGGTCTCCAAGGTCGCGGCGCTCATACCGGAAAATCCCGCGTGTAGGGCGCGAGCGCCGGTGGTGCGTCGAATTCGCGCGCATAGCGATGTCCGCTATGGACTGCGTGCACGATCGCCCCGGGCGCGAGCGCGTCGCCGATGCGCGTGACTGAAGCGATCCCAGCGTTCTTAAGTTCCGGACCCATTGTGATGAGCGACTGATATAGGTCATCCCGCGGCACCCGGACCCCGACCATGACCAGCGAGCGGCAAGCAAAATGCTTCTCGGTTCCGCTGTACACGTCCGCGATCGCGACGCTGTCGCCGTCGAAGCCGGTGACTCGTTGCAGCGTGTGAATCGGCACGTTTGCTTTCACGAGGGCACGGTGCACCAACGGCAGCTCGTTGGTCATGAAAGTCCAAGCGGATGCGTTGCCCGCGGGGGTCACATAGGTCACATTGCCCACCGACTTCGCGAGCTGCTCGGCGATGGCGCCGCCCATGTAGTAATTGTCGAAATCGAACACCACGATGGGGCCCTGCGGTACGGCGCCCGCGGCAAGGTCATCGGGTGTGTAGATCCCCGGACCATCGAGTTCCCCGACCGGAAATTCCAAGGTCGAGTACAACATTTTGGTCCAGCGGGCACCGGTCGCAATGACGACATGACGATGCTCCAGTCCCAATACATCGTCCACGCCGAGCGCGCTTCCCGGGAACATGTTGACGTTGGGCCTTTCGCGCAGCTGACCCAAGCGCCAATCGGCCACGCGGTTCCAGGTCTTGAGGCCCGGCAGCGCGGTCTCAAAGCGCAGACGGCCGCCGAATTCGTCGGCTGAATCCGCGATTGTCACGGAGTACCCGCGCCGGGTGAGCGTCGTGGCGCACTCGAGTCCCGCCGGACCGCCGCCGACGATCAGGATGTTGGAGTCGCTGGCCGGCGGTGCAAAGCGCTCGGGATGCCAATCCCGGCGCCACTCTTCGCCGGCGGTGGGATTTTGCGTACAGCGCACGGGTACGCCGTCATGCCAGCTAGAAATACATATGTTGCAGCCGATGCATTCCCGGATCTCATGTTCCCGGCCCTCGTTGATCTTTAGCGGCAGGAATGGGTCCGCGATCGAGGGCCGCGCTCCGCCGATCAAATCCAGGATGCCGCGGCGCACCTGCGACACCATCACATCCGGCGAGGTGAATCGTCCGACTCCCACCACCGGCCGCTTGGTCAGCTGCTTCACGAAATTGACGACGGGCTCGTGGCTGCCTTCGGGGGAAAAGCGCGAGGGCGCGCAATCGGTCGGACTGGAGTCCATTTTGACGTCCCATAGATCCGGGATATCCGCGAGCAGCGTCACCACTTCATGCGCCTCGGAGACCGCGTGCTTGCCGGGCCGGCCGCGCAGTTCCTCCATGCTGATGCGCAGCGCCACTGCGCACTTGTCGCCGACCGCGTCGCGCGTCACCTCCAGCAATTCGCGCACGAAACGCACCCGATTCTCGATCGACCCGCCATAGGCGTCGGTGCGATGGTTGTACTCGGGCAGCAGGAATTCATAGGGCAAGTAGCCCATGCCGGCGTAGACGTAGATGATGTCGAAACCCGCCTGCATGGCGCGCCGCGCGCCGGCCGCCTGCCAACGCAGCAGATCCTGAATGTCGGCGTTGTCCATCGCCTTCGGCCGTTGATTGCCCATGAATCCCAAGTGAGTGGACATCCACGGCATGCCCGACGGCGACAGCGGCGCGATGCGGCTGGTGCGATTCATGGTGCAGGCGCCGCCGTGCCACAGCTCGATACCCGCCAATGATCCATG
Source organism: Gammaproteobacteria bacterium (assembly GCA_025355445.1). Lineage (GTDB taxonomy): Bacteria > Pseudomonadota > Gammaproteobacteria > Steroidobacterales > Steroidobacteraceae > Bog-1198. The sequence continues at coordinate 774 of JANXZQ010000205.1, read as the reverse complement.
CCGGTGCACGGCGTCGGTCATCAAGGCATGAGAGCGAATGTCCTTGTCGTCCCAAAGAATGGCGAAGGGCAACGGCGAGTCATCCGAACTGGGATGGATCGACACCGCGCCGGTGCAAACCACTCCCCAACCACCCTCAGCCTTGGTCTCGCGGAAACCGGCGCGAACCTGCGGCAGGGAATTCGTCATGCCGCTGGCGTGCGGCACCTGATAGAAACGGTTGGGCGCCGTGACGGGTCCGATGCGCACCGGTTCGAACAAGACATCGAAGCGCGGATTGCGCGCCATGGCGGATCCCTTGATTACTGGCCTGCTGAGTGTGCGGAGAGTAATTGATCGATCGTTTAGTAGCAATATGCGCCGGCAAAACTACGCCCGGTATGCGTCGGTGCCGCTGTGCGTGCGGCGGGACGCTGCGCGGCGTCCCGCCGCATTTTGCTCCGGTTTGATCAGGCCGCGCGAAAGGCGCGAAAATCCAGGCCCAGCGCGCTCGCCACCGCCTCATGCGTCAGCTGACCCGCATGTACGTTCAGACCGCGGGCCAAGCCCGCGTCGTTGGCAATGGCTTGCCGCCAGCCGTGATCGGCCAGCGACCTGACATACGGTAAAGTGGCATTGGTCAGCGCGAACGTCGAAGTGCGCGGCACGGCGCCGGGCATGTTGGTGACGCAGTAATGGATCACGCCGTCGAGCACATAGGTCGGTGCGGCATGCGTGGTGGGCCGGCTGGTTTCGAAACAGCCGCCTTGATCGATGGCGATATCGACCAGCACC
>JANXZQ010000198.1 GCA_025355445.1 Gammaproteobacteria bacterium | reverse complement strand
AGCAAAAACCGCGCGGGCGACCAGTGGTCCAGCTTGTCCGAATAATCCCGGACGGCTGCATCGCCGCGCGTGGAAATGGTCTGCAGCATCTGTTCAACGAGGTTCCGAACTTTCAAATCTGCATCGTCCATCTGCGACTGGGACAATCTCTCTTTGATGTAACGAATCACAAAAAATCTCCCTCAGGCGAGGCGCGCGCGAAAAGGAGACATTAGGAGGTAATGACTTCGAATGCAAGTCCGACGGTAGGTCGCGCCGTGAGCAAGCTTCAACCTAGCCGGGCAGACGTACCTTCCATAATTTGTCCGGAAAGCACCCGCTTTTCGGGCGGCAGCTTTGGGTTCTCGACACGGTCCATCAGGAGCATCAACGCGGCTTCGGCCATGCGCCTGATCGGTTGTCGGATGGTGGTTAGTTGGTAGCTTCGCCAGGTCGACGGGCCGACTCCGTCAAAACCAACAACGGAGAGCTGTTCAGGCACGTTGAAGCCCAGATCGAAGCGGGCCGCATCGATGCAGCCGATGGCCATGACATCGTTGGCGCAAACCGCGACCTGCGGTGCCCGTTTGCCAAGCTTGATGAGTTCGTGTAGCCCCGCCGCTCCGCTCTCATAGTCGTATCCGCCCCGTACGACGGGTGTGTCCTTGATTCCCAATTCCTGCAAGCGCTCGATGGTCGCGCGAACGCGCTCTTCGCCAACCACGGAATCCTTCGGCCCGGCAATGACGCCGAAACGGCGGTGCCCCGCCTTGTGGAGACGGGTCACGAGGATCCGTGCGCCATCCACCTGGTCGCAGCACACCGAGTTCACCGGGTGATCCCGCAGATAGCGGTTGAAAAAAACCACAGGAATGCGCCGATGATCGATGGCGGCGAGTTGCTGCGGACTCAAGCGCACCGCAGCGATCACACCGTCGACCTGATACTGCAGGACCTGGTCCAGTACGTCGTCGATGTCGCTTTCGTGGGGCAGGGCGAACAGCAAAATTCGCTCGCCGTGACTGGTTGCGTGAGCGGACAACTCCGACAGCACTTCAGGGTAGTACAAGCTCGTCAGATTTGATATCAAGACCGCAATCAGATTCGATCGGCGGGTGATGAGGCTGCGGGCAATGGCGTTTGGGGTGTACCCCAGCTCCAATGCGGCCCTGCTCACCCGTTCCCGCATCTTGGCGCTGGCGCTCGCGCCGGGCTGCAAGCACCTCGATACGGCGGACTGGGACACGCCCGCAAGGCGCGCAACATCATAAGATGTCGCGCGGCGGCCCGAGGAAACCTCGTCTACCAGCTTGACCCGAGGCTTTTTTACGCCCTTTGACGAAGATGCTTTGCGACGAACCATATAGCTTTTCTGGCTGGGCGGTATTCTGAGTTGCTAGGATACCCCGCGCCGATGCTTGCAGCGATACCCCTCGCCGGCGCTGCTTATCGCGCAGTCCACCCGCCGTCAACCTTCAAACTATCGCCACTGATCATTCCCGCCGCATCGGAGGCCAAGAACAACACCGCACCGACGACGTCGTCCGGCCGGCCCAGCCGGCCGAGCGGAATACTGTCGAGCACCGACTTGCGGAATTCGGGCTCCTCGAGCATGGATCGTGTCAATTCGGTCTCGATGAAGGTAGGCGCCACCGAGTTCACGCGGATCCCGGACGGTCCCAATTCTACGGCCATGGCTTTGGATAACCCCTCGACTGCATGTTTCGTCATGCAATAAACAGTACGCGATGGAGCGCCCACGTGTCCCATTTGAGACGAAATATGGACGATCGAGCCCCGTTGTCGATTGCGCAGCATAACGCGCACACCGGATTGTGAGGTGCGGAAGACGGCGCGGATGTTGAGCGCTACCATCGCATCTAAGCTCGCTTCATCGACATTCTCGATGCGTAGTGGTCGATTCGTACCGGCGTTGGTAACCAAGATGTCGAGCGCCGGCAGTGCCTCAAGACGCTGGTAAAAGGCGTCGGTGGTGACGTCTGCGCACCATCCGATGATATTGCCTCCTGCCAGCTGCACAACCTCGTCGATATCCGATCGGGTCCGCGCCACCGCAATCACCTGCGCCCCTGCTTGCGCAAGCCCCAAAGCGATTGCCCGCCCGATTCCACGTCCGGCGCCGGTCACGACTGCCTGGCGACCGGCCAAACTGCCGTTCCTGTCTGGGGCGGTGCTGTTCATCCAGCCTCTTGAGTGATCCAGCGAGCCGGATGGGGATGATCGCCGCCCCGCACGAGATAGGTGACAGAGGGCTCGGCGTCAGGATTGAAGTAACAGCGCTGCAAATTCTTCGGCACGGTCAAGGTGTCCCCGGCGGCGAGCATCAGGCTACCGTGCGACCACTCGATTCCAAGAGTCCCCTCGTGAACCATGAGAACTTCTTCCTCGACCCGCGTGTTTAACGGCGAGCGAACGTTGGGCGCAATACGCAATGCCCTCAGTTGGAAATGATGCGACCAACCCAGTTTGCCTGCCGGCATGTTCTCTACCGCGTTAGCCGGACCGGCAATCGGACATTCCTCGAATCCCGGGACGACCGACATACCACCGGCCGCCGTCAGGCTGGAGGCGGGCACGACGCAGCGTTCAAGTTCCTCGTAGTTCAACTGTCGATAGGCCACAGCGTCCGAGACAGAAGTGACCGGCATCCGCTTGGCGTCACGCGGCACCGTTTCCTTATTCGTGTCGATCAAGCGCCCGTTCTCAAGCAATACCAGGCCGTATTGTTCCGCCGACTGAAAGACGTACGGCGCCCAGGTGACCCGTCCCGGATCATCTCCTCCGAGAACAGCGAACAAAAAACCAATGTCCTCGCCTACATTTTCGAAACCGCGGAACACGTGGGTGGGGATGGAGATAGTGTCGCCGGGGTGCAGAACGATGGATGGCCCTTTTCCGTCATGACCGGTCAAAAACCGCCAGCGGCCCGAATGCACGACGAATACTTCGGCAGTACCGTGGCTATGTTGCGAATTCACACAGGCAGGCGGTTGACGCGCAGCCCCGATATTGAATCCATGGGGGATGCTGATGTGGACGTGCTGTTCCGGGTTCTCCGATACACCTGGCCCGATGATGGTGAAGTTTTCTTTGCGTTTACTGCCCGGAGTGCGGGTATCGATGAACGCCGTCGTACACGGCAAGAGATCCGCATATCGTACGAGACGCGATTCCATCTCCGCTTGTGTCACATCAACATTGGTTCCAGCCATCTTGTTTACATCTTGTCCTAGGCATCGGTCGTTCGATGGCGCAGCATTGTACTGCGACTGCAATATTAAAGTCACTCTCGTCTACATTCGGCTCGACGAGCTGCGTTAGCCTGAAACTTGGGGGCGCGTAAGCAGGGCGGCTCGGTCGCGACCCAGGACATCTGATGTGACCAGTCAGACCCACATCCGCGGCGCAGATGACCGATCCACCAGCGGCTCGAAATGGATGCGGCGCGACCGGAGCAACCGGCAAATATGATTATTATCGGTTTGGACGCCTCAAACGATGTCCCTTCAGAAAACAGCTTTCTGTCGTGCCCGGGAATTGTCGCTCCGTCCGGCCATGAAATCGGGCATCACAAATGATGGGCCTGCACGAGGGACGGGCACCGTCAGGAGGCACGGTGGCATTTGCCATAAATGGGTTGCATGCGAAGTACGTTTTGTCGTAGATTGCGGACGGGATGCCGCCACGGCGAAGACTGTCGCTTGGTCAAAAAGACCGATTGACCCAGCGCAGTCGGCCGTAACGGGTGATTGTTAAGTCAATTTGAGGGAGAACGTCCATGAGTCGCCTGTCCAGGATCACCCTGCCTTGTCTGTTAGCCGGAACTTCGATGACTTCGGCGATCGCTTGGGGCGACGACACGCCACTCGAAGAGATCGTCGTAACTTCCCAGAAGCGCGAGGAGAATTTGCAGTCGGTCCCGATCTCCGTGACCGCCGTCACCGGAGCAGATCTGGAGCTGCACAACGGATACAACATCCAGCAAATAACCAACTTCGTCCCCGGGCTGCAATTTTCCCTCGAAGGTGAGGACGTCAACATTTTCATGCGGGGCGACCCGGGCGTAGGTAATCCCACCGGTTCGAACGGGACCGTGACCCTTTATCAGGACGGAATACTGCGGCAGGCGACTTCCGAATATCAAGCCGGCCTTACCGACACCTCGCGGGTGGAAGTGGCGCGTGGTCCTCAAGGGACCTTGAGCGGACGGAATGCGTTTGCCGGTTCGGTGAACGTGATTTCAAACCCGCCCGTGTTCGGCGAGGTGCAGTTCGGATTCGATGCCACCTTGACCAATTACTCGGGCACGCGCGACGAGTTCTTCGTGAATCTGCCGGCGGGCGATCTGTTTGCGGTACGGTTGAGCGTTTATCGTGAGCGCCGGGACGGCGTGATTCAAAACTCGTTGATTCCGCAAAACAGCCTCCAAGATTTGAACAACGACTACGGGCGTTTGCAGATTGCCTTCAAGCCGACCGATGGCATTTCTGCCGTCCTGCGATTGGCCGACTGGGTGGGGCGCGGCAATGGTTCCGGCGACTTTGGCGTCAGCGTCCGGGGGATCCCCATCAATCCGGCCACCGGCAACACCACGGCGGGTTACACGTCGCCCGGCGTCATCGTGAATCGACTCGGGATTTCCTGTTCCGACCCTTCGTTCAACCCCACCACGGCCTCGGAGATCGGCGCTCCCGGTTCCTCGCCCCCATTGCAGGGTGGAATTCCCGGTGCGGGTCCCTGTAATACGGCGGCTGATGCCGGCCCTTACTCAACCAGCCGCAACGGCCCGGCCATCCGCGACGTACACCAAAAGGAGATCAACGGCGAGTTCAACTGGGATCTCCCCGGCAGTATTCGTTTCAGGGCCTTGCTATCCTATTCGAATTACACCGAATTTCGCGAGTACGACGGCGACTATGGTCCGTCGGGCGGGACGTTGCTCGATCCGACCAATCCAGACAATCCCAATCCGGGTGGCGCCCAGGCGGGCCTGGTCTCGATCAACGAAGATTACGAGAGGACGCGCACGCAGGAACTGCAGCTTTTCTCGACCGGCAAGTCGTCACTTCAATGGGTTTTCGGCACGTTCTTCGAGCAAAATCGGTCTTGGAATGCTTTCGACTTTGCCAATGGAAACCCGGCAGCCCCGTCCCAGGCGGTGCCTTTCACGCCCTATGCGTTCAATACGAATCCCCAGACGCTTAGGTGTTGCGGTGGGCCGGGTTCCGACTTCATCTGGTATTTCCCGGTGGACACGGTATTGCGTTCCGAATCGGCCTATACTGATCTCACCTACTCGATCACGGACCGCTGGCGCGTGCTTGGCGGCGCCCGATACACGCGGGATCGCGTAACGGGCACGAGCTATTTCTACACGCTCGATGGCGCCAACAACCCGTCCAGGGACGATGAGGTTTTCTCGCATACCACCTGGCGCGCCGGGCTCGAGCACGATCTCACCAATACATCGCTGCTGTACTTCACTGCATCGACGGGCTTCATTTCGGGCGGAGCAAATCCAGGAGGAGCCGCGCCCTATCAGCCGCAGACCAACAAGTCGTATGAGCTGGGCTCCAAAAACCTATTGTTCAACGGCAAGCTGCGTCTCAACGCCGACGTTTACTATGTCGAATACAACAACCTTCTCGTGTCGACATTCAATCCAGCCAATTCGCTCACCACCTCCAAGAACGCCGGCGGCTCGCACGCACACGGCTTGGAACTCGAGATGCAGTGGCAGCCGACCCAGGACGCACACATTCGTGCGGTGGGGTCTTATCTCGAGTCAAAATACGGCAACTTCATTTTGGGACCGTCGGCGCTGTTCGTGGATGGGCAGGACCTTCCGGCCCGATATGGATCGGGAGCGAAAGGCTTTCTGGCCGACGGACTGACAACGCGCAACGCGCCGAAGGCTCAGGTCAACACTTCGATCGACTATGACTTTCATCTCGGTCGCTACGGGATCGTGTCGCCGGGTATCGACGAGACGTATGTCTCGGCCTACCGGACTTTCTACCAGCCTTATTTCTTCGCTGTGCAGAACTCATACTGGCAGACCAACCTGCGTCTGACGTGGCATTCCCCTGACTATCCGGTCACGGTGGAAGGCTTCGTGACCAATTTGGAGAACGAAGCGATCAGGGTGTTCACCACGCCGAATCAAGGCGGGATCGTTTACGATCAATATCAGAGCCCGCGCATCTTTGGTGTGCGCGTACATTATCGGACTCACTAGAATCGGCGAATTGACGAGAGACGCCGGTGAATGGGCTGCCAGTAGACCTTCGCCGGCCTCGATTCACGGGCCCTTGACGATTTCCCGGGTGCGATTCAAAAGGTCGACACCCTGTTGAAGCAGCCAATACAGCAGATCGATGAATATCCAATTCTCCGCGAGCTTGTCACCGTCGCGTCGGTAGATGTCGACGACGCGCATGTCGACGCGCAGATTCGTCGCGGGTAGCCCCAGGAATCCGCCTGCCGGAGTCATGGTGAGATTGGGCCAGCCAAACCATCCCGCGTAGTGGCCCTCGGCGAAGCGGGACACGTGGCCGTTGAATGCCACGTCCCGCAAGCCGTTGCGGAACGGATCCTGATGTTGGAGTTGATACCGTCGGATCGTGAACGTCGATCCGATACCACTGGGACCAAACCAGATCATGTCGTCGTGCCAGGTGCGCGCCAGGACGTGGTCCGGGCAGCCGAACCCTTCGTCAGACCCCACGAGATCATCCTTCATCTGATTGACCAACCCGATGGTGGTAGCGGTTTCGCGTTCGGGCTGGGGGTGCAGCAGGAGACCGTCGTGAGTTCGAGGGCCGGGTACCAACAACTCCGCTCCGGTCTGCAGCGGCAGAGGCGAGATGCCGGCTTGTTTCATCACGCCAATGATGTCGCAAAAGAAGCCGGTATCGACGATGCGTCCGGCTTCTATGCGGGAGAAGTCAACGTACCGTAGAAAGGCCATTTTTCGGGTCGCGGGAATGCCGAGCCAGTCCTGATCGAACAGTCCCATCAGGTGCCCCATACTGCAGGTCCACTCGGTGCCATCGATCTCGCTGGTGCCCGCCATGAAGATATCCGGCCTGCGCTGAAGATGCCGGAAGGAGTGGTGCAGCGGCTCCCATAGGAGGCCGGCCACCGCGTCCGGCCCCTGCAATTCGTTGAACGGATGTACCCCGCGGAATCGATACTCCGATGCGGTGAACCGGCTCATGACGCCGGCCACCTCTCCGGGTCGTGCCGAATCGATGGCATCGTAAAATCTCAATACCAGCGCTTTGTTTGGTCCGTGGTCGGTCAAAGGGGCTTCTCCCTCAATGTCTGTGGCGGGGCGTCAGGGTCGAATCCTCGATAGAGTCGCCCACTGCGCAGTGTCTCCGGCAAGGACCACCAGAGCAGTGCGGCAGCACCGAATGTTATCGGGGCGAGCGCCATGCCCGCGGCGACCGAGTGCATTCGTGCGATCACGGTGATGATGAAGGGTGCGGCCAAGGAAATGACGTGACCTCCATGATAGAGGGACGACCCCATTGGTCGCAGGCGCACCGGAAATAATTCGGCAAAGTAAGCCGCCCAGCAGTTGGTGGCTGACAGACAGACTGCGTAGCCAAACTCGATCAGGATCAGAAGAGGTTTGAGCGCAGGCAGGGTTAGGAAGAGGGTGATGAACACGGTCGTACAGCCGAAGGCGATCGCGACGACGCGCCGACCGTAGCGGTCTGCGATGCTCCCCCAAAGCAGGCTTCCCAGCAGCGTTCCCACCCCATCCACCACGACGAACCAACCGACGACTGCCGCGTCGAAATGACGCTCATTCAGCAAATAAGTGGTGATGAATCCGCTGTAGAACTGATAACCGGAGAAATTGAGCCCGGCCAGCGCGATGCAGCATAGCGTGATCGCGCGCCGCGAGCCGACGAACATCTCGCGCCAACGGCCAGGGTTCGCTGACACAGACTCCGATATGTCCGAACTGCCGTATATCGTGTAGCTCCCCTCGCCGGGGATGAACGCCAATGTGAGCAGGACGACGACAATCGGCAAAGCCGCTGCCACGCTCAAGAAAAGCCGCCAGTGCGCCCCGCCCGTGGCGATGCCGATGGCGCCCGCCATCAAGAGCGCCACGGAGAACATGCTCATGTTGACGGACAACAAGCGGCCTCTAATACGTGCCGGAAAATAATTGGCAAGCAACGTCATCGACGAAACGTAGGAGCCGGCCAGGGCTAGTCCAACGAGCAGCCGGGATGCCGCCCAGAGCTCAAACGGGACCGGATGCAGGGTGAGTGCGGTGCCCAACGCGAGCACGATATTGCTCACAATCAGCACCATTTTAGAGCCGCGACGAGTCACCAGCGGCGGCGTGAGGAACGATCCCACAAGGACTCCGAAGCCTTGGCAGGAATAGAGCAGCGCAGTCTGCTGCAAACTCATAGCGCCGGTTCGAACCAAGAATGGCCGAACGTAGTCAATCAGAATGAAACTAAAGTTGTACGACAGACTTGCAATTAGCATGACGGCGTACAGCGCGGCCGAAGCGCCGGCGGTGTGACCCTGATCCCGTGATCGCGCTCCGGGATGATTCACACATACCCTCTGAGGCCATCGCCGTTGCCGCCAGCGACTCGGCGGCAATGGGAGACCCGATAGACATCGGAAGCCAAGGCTAGCCCAGGTTTTTTAACAGATCGATGCCCAGTTGTTTGAATACATCGAGGTGATCGACCATGACCCAATTCTCGGAGAGTTTGCCGTTTCGGACGCGCCAAAAGTCCGAGAATCGCATGCGCATCGGTTTGCCGGTGGCGGCCAGACCCATCCAAGGCCCCCGGTGCGTCCCAGTCAAGAAGCCTGTTGCCGCCACCCAATCATCATTCGCAAATTCGATGTCATTTTTGGCGTGGTAGTCGGGAAACGCCGAGAAAAATGGCTGCAACACTTCATACTTGAAGCCATTGAGGCCGTGGATGTCGCCGAAGCCGGGTGGCCCGTGCCATATCATGTCTTCAGTCCAAAATGCATCATGAGCGTCTAGATCTTGTGCATTCAGGGCTTCATACATCTTCTGAACCAGTCGTACATTTTGGGTTGCGCTCATAAGCTACCTATTCGAAGTAAAGAATGGAATGGACAGAGACGGACCTTCAGTTAACCAAGACCATTGCGGCCACCAGACCGACGCTGATTACCTGCGGTGACCCGTCGATGATATTTTGCATGGCTCGAATTCTATGGTAACCGAGTTGCATTCGAATGCAACAATAATATGCGTCTAATCTTTTCGACGTCGGGGAGCCATCTGCGGCGCGCTTTGACCTGCAGTTTGCCTGCTGTGCGAGGGGAAATTCCTTGCCTTCGAGCGCCCCGACTTTGATAGGGCGGAGGGAGGTGCCATGGAAGTCAAACACCGGGTTGCCCGCGGGCCCTTACGACGGAATGTTTGGCAAGGACCGCGCCGACTACTTAACGGGCGCGGAACTGGGTCACGGACGACACCCGCACGGCACCTATTTGCTCCGCCTGCCAACGGTCAGAGGTTTGCGCACCCTTGCGCGCAATGAGATTTCCGCCTTAGCAAACCCAGTGGCCGGCAATAGACGCATTGCCCGTAGTATGATATCACTGGCAATGTGAGATTCGTTTTGGATACGGATGTGATTGTCGCGGCCATGCGCAGCCCGTTGGGCGCTTCCGCAGCTCTATTGATGTCCGTACGCCGAGGTGAAATCACCATGTTAGCCAACGTTGCTCTGGCCTTGGAATACGAGGCAACCTGTCGGCGCGCGGAACACGGCGGCGCGGCGGGTCTGAATTCGGCGCAAGTAGGCATTTTCGTCGATGCTGTCATCGCCTTAGCGGAACCGGTCGAGACGCATTTTTTGTGGCGCCCTCAGTTGCGCGATCCGGGTGACGAACTCGTGCTTGAAGCGGCGGTCAATGGACGCGCCAACGCCATTGTAACCTTCAATCAAAAAGACTTTGGCGAAGTCCCCATGAGGTTCGGCATCGAAGTGTTGGCTCCAGCGGATGCGTTAAGAAGGACTGAATCATGAGCAAGCCCCAAAGCACTTATCCCCTTCGCCTGCCAACTTCGGTGAAAGCTGAAGTGGTACGGCGTGCAAAGGCCGATGGCACTAGCTTCAACCAGTTCGTCGCAACTGCCGTCGCCGAGAAACTGGCTGCGATGAATACTGCCACGTTTTTCCTCGAACGACGCGAGCGCGCGAATTACGCTGCCTTCGACAAAATAATGAAGCGCAAGGGTGGGGAAAAACCGAAGCCCGAAGATCAATTACCATGAATGGATGTCGGTGGCGCGGGGTAGGTGCTCAGCGTCATGGCGCGGCCGTCCAGCGACTGATCGTCACGCGCGATGCAGCCTCAGCCGAAATCTTTGCATAGCATCGGAACTGCAGTATATTCTGAGCTCTTAGTGGGCTCCGGCGTAGCCAGTGTTCGTTGAGCGGAAATGCCTTACGAATTTCTGGTCATTTTTACCGGTGTCATTTTGGGGGCAACTCAAATTTCAAAAAAAATAATATGCCATTCGAAAGAAAATCGTAGTCGATTAATGTCAGAGCCTCCCTGGCCACCAAATTATCCATTGTAATCAAGTCGTTAGCGCCACTGTTTTCGACCTTCGTCCCGCTCGCTGTCCTCAGTGTAGCCAATTTTGTACCAGCGGTTCTCCGACTATCGATGGCACGTGCCGCCGCGAGCAAATGACCCCCGGAGCCAAAGTGCGCGTATCGCCGCACCATCTCCGCTGAGCGCCAGCCACCGAGTTCTTGCAACGCGTACAGCGAAGTTCCGGATTGAACGTGCCAGCTGGCCCAGGTGTGCCGTAGATCATGGAACCGAAAGTCCTTGATCCCAGCCCGTTTCATTGCCTTGTGCCATGCCTTCGTACACGTTTGGAACACCGGCCTGCCCTTGTACGAGAATACCCGAGTCGGATGCTTTCCCATTTGGCGCCTAATTACTTCGATTGCATCCTCATTAAGGGGCACTGCGATGGCTCTGCCACCTTTGGCTTGATCGGGATGAATCCACGCCGAATGTTCATCGAGGTTGACTTGGGACCATTCGAGTCCCGTGATGTTCGTTCGACGCAGACCCGTGGCCAACGCAAATCGCGCGATTTCGGCCAGATGAGGTGGTAGTTCTCCAAGGTGTCAACCGGCGCGCAATACGGACCAGCTTCCGGCGTCCAACTTTGACCAGGGTAGGACGGTGGTTTGAAGGCTATTCGGTGCCGGATTTCATTTGAGGGATGGAAGAAGCGCGGTCTGCCGCGTTAGCGGCAGAAGCTC
>JANXZQ010000138.1 GCA_025355445.1 Gammaproteobacteria bacterium | reverse complement strand
TACATTACGCGCCGCACTTTCCCATCGACGTGCAGGCCATGGGCACGGACTTCCTGCTGTGCTCGGGCTACAAATTCTACGGCCCGCACGTCGGAGTGCTGTATTCGCGGCCCGGTGCGCTCGATCAATTGCCCACCGATCGGTTGAGCGTGCAGGATCCCGCGGCTCCCTACCGGATCGAGACCGGAACCCTCAATCATGCCGCCATCGACGGCGTACGCGCGGCCGTGGAGTACATCGCGAGCTGGGGCTCCGGCACCAGTCTGCGGGATCGCATTGTCGACGCCATGACCCAGATTGCCGCGTACGAACACGACCTGGCCCAGTACTACCATGACGCCGTGCGCCGCATTCCCGGCGTGCGCGTCTGGGGCCCGGACTTTGCCCCCGGGAGGGCGCGCGCGCCCACTGTGTCGATCACCATGACCAAGGCCACCGCGGCGCAGGCCGCGACCGCGGCGGGTAAGCAGGGTATTTGCGTATGGGACGGTGACTTCTACGCAGCGCGTCCGGTACAGGTGCTGGGATTGGTCGAAGGCGGCGGCCTGCTGCGCACCGGGGTCTCCATGTACAACACGCGCGACGAGTTGAACCGTTTGTTGACCGTGCTGAAAGCGCTGTCCTAGGAGATTGTCGTAGCCGACCGGCCTAGGCCATGCCGGCTGGGCCGCCGGTAAGGCCCCCGGCAAGGCCCTCGGTAAGGCCCTCGGTCGGGTTCTCGATCAGGTCCTCGATCAGGTCCCCGGGAAGTTCCCCCGGAAGTTCCCTCGGAAGTTCCCCCGGAAGGTTCCCGGTAAGGTGTGCCGCCAGCCGTTCGGCGTGATCACGCAGTTCGGTGGCGGCGGTCGCCTCCCAATGATCCGCGCGCAGCATGGGACCGAGATAGTAGAGCGTTTCGCTGGCCCGGCCCTGTGCATCCATACAGGCACCATACTGCCCCGTGCGCAGCCCCAGGTTCAGCGCGTCCTCCGCCACCAGCCCCGCCCCGCGCAGCCAAGACAACAGCGGATCCGCCGAGCGCTTGAGCATATAGTCAGGGCCTGTCGCATTCACGACCAAGTCCACGGTCACTGCCGCCGTGTCACCGTCGCGGGCGCGCCACGCCACTCGCAGTTGCTCCCCCTGCGGCACTATGGACTCGATGCGGCCGGCGTTCACCCGCAGCTTGCCGGCACGGCGCAAGTCGGCAATGTGGTCGCCCACTTGCGGCGGAATACGGTGCCGGTGCGTATCCCAGTGTGTCCGCAGATGCCGCACGAAGCGCCGTTGCTCCGCGGCGGATAGCCGCTTCCACAGCGACGGCGCCAGGTGACGCAGAAAGGTGACGGCCTCGCGCCAGTCGCCTCCTTCCTGTTCGACTTTCCGAGCCAGCTCGCGCGCCATCGCCAATAAACGCCTGGTGGAGTCGCCGCATGCCAGAAACGCCTTACGATCGCCTTGCACGTTCGTCGCACGAAAACTGGTCTGCCGCTGGGGAATCAAGCCATGCCGTGAGATCGTGTACAGCTGTGGGGAACCCTTCGTACCCTGAGTCAGCGCCGAGACAACATCCACCATGGTCAATCCGTTGCCGATGATCAGCACCGCATGTTCGCTGCCCAGCGTCTTCGGCAAATTCCAGGGGTCTTGCCGATAGGCGCTGTGTCCGCCTACCGCCTCGGCCCATGCGTGCGGCGGCGAAGGGGGATTCCCCAACGCCAGAATGACCCGGTCCGCCGTGATCGGCGGGCGATCAGCGAACTGCGCCGTGAGGCGGTTATCCGAAGCATGCGGCGTGACGCGCCGGACCTCGCCGAAAATGCGCTGCAGGCGCGTGTGCGGCGGTGCCTCGCGTTCCGCGCGCAACAATGCGTCCTGCAGGTACGCGCCGTAGAGTGCGCGCGGCAAGAAATCCTCGCCCTCGGCATGCGGCATATGGCGTTGTGCGAAGCGCAGGAATTGCAGCGGATCTGCCGAATCGGCCGACAGCCGCACCGCCGGCACATTGAGCAGGTAGGGGTAATCGCGCTCGGCATAGGCCAGGCCGCGGCCCATCTCCCCGCCGCGTTCTATGAGCACGATGTCCGTTGCGGCGGCGGGTGGACTGCGCAACAAGTTGGCAGCCAGTACCGTTCCGCAGAACCCGCCGCCACGATGGCTATGGTGTTGCGCATGTTTAAAAATTCTACCAAGCAGTTAAGTCGTTCTTCCACTAGCATTCTGGGCAATTCGTGGTCAAATAGCGCATTAATTTTAGCGAGGGGGAGGCCTATGCGACCCAGCAAGTTGACCTATTACGCAGACTTCGTCGTCTATCCTGCGGTTATCGTCGGACTTGCAGCAGTTGGCGTGACCCATGCAGGCTGGGCCGGCCGAACTGAATGGCTGGCCTTGACCGAATGGCTGGCCGTGGCAGCGGCGGGTTTCGTGATTTGGACCCTGCTGGAGTACATCCTGCATCGAGCGGTGCTGCACAGGAAGACCTACTTCGCGCCCATGCACGGGGAGCATCACTCCGCCCCGCTGTCATTCATCGGCACGCCGGCGTGGGTAAGCGTGTCGGTACTCACCGCGGGCTTCCTGCTGCCCGTCTGGCTATGGGTGGGGTTTGAGATCGCCGATGGCTTGACGGTGGGCGTGATGACCGGCTATTGGTGGTATGGCCTGGTGCACCACATCGTCCATCACCACAGCAGCACCCCCTCCCCCTCGTATTTCAACGGCCTGCGTGCCTGGCACATGCGCCATCACTACTCGCCGAAGAGCGGCAACTTCGGCGTCACCACACCGCTGTGGGACCACGTATTCGGCACCGCCATCAGCAGCCGCAGCAAGGCAACCGCATCGTCATGAACGCGGTGCTGAGCACGACGAATCCCATGCGCACCGATGGATTCGAATTCGTCGAGTATGCGGCGCCGGATCCGGATTTGCTGCGGCGGCTGTTTGAGCGCATGGGCCTGCCGGCGGTTGCGCGGCATCGCTCCAAGAACGTGACCCTGCACACTCAGGGCGATATCAATTTCATCATCAATGCCGAGCACGATAGCTTCGCGCAAAAGTTCGCGCGCGCCCACGGTCCCTGTGCCTGCGCCATGGCATTCCGCGTCGCCGACGCCCGCTTTGCCTATGCACGCGCGCTGGAACTGGGAGCGACGCCTGGCCCTGCCACAGCCGGACCGATGGAACTCAACATCCCCTCCATCGTCGGCATCGGCGGCAGCTTGATCTATCTCGTGGATCGGTATGGCGACCGTACCATTTACGATGTGGACTTCGTGCCCGTGGCGGCGAGCGGCGCCGGATCATCCGCCGAGCCGGCCGGCCTCACGCGCATCGATCACCTGACCCACAATGTCAGTCGCGGCAATATGAACGTATGGGCGGGCTTCTACGAGAAGTTATTCAACTTCAAGGAGATCCGCTATTTCAGCATCGAAGGCAAGCAGACCGGCCTGTTTTCGCGCGCGCTGACCTCGCCCTGCGGCAAAATCCGCATTCCCATCAACGAGAGTCAGGACGACAAGAGTCAGATCGAGGAATACCTCAACGAGTACAAGGGTGAGGGCATTCAGCACATTGCGCTCGGGACCGACGACATCTATGGCACCGTCGATGCTCTGCGCAGGCGCGGCGTCGAATTCCAGGACACGCCCGCCACCTACTACGAAGCCATCGATGCCCGCGTGGCCGGCCACCGGGAATCCTTGAGCGAACTCAAGCTGCGCAGCGTGCTCATCGACGGCAGTGCCGCCGCCGGCATCCTGCTGCAAATCTTCACCAAGAATGCCATTGGACCGATATTCTTCGAAATTATCCAGCGCAAGGGCAATGACGGCTTCGGTGAGGGGAATTTCCAAGCCTTGTTCGAGTCCATTGAACTGGACCAGCAGCGCCGCGGCGTCATTTAGCTAAGGTCCGCATTCGGCGCCCACCCGCGAAGCCGTTGAACTTCGTTTAACCGCCCATATCTAACTCCCCAATGGTCAATTCGACCTGCTGGGGGTAATTATGCGAAGACTAATAGTTGCTGCAGCTCTTGCCGCGGCCGTCACTTTCGCCGTCACATCACCCGTACTCGCGGCCGGCGACCCGACCGTGGACCAGGTCTACACGGCGGCTCGCAGCGGCCACCTCG
>JANXZQ010000128.1 GCA_025355445.1 Gammaproteobacteria bacterium | reverse complement strand
GCACCGGCAAGATGTTTTCGATCGAGCACTCGGGTGTGGTTCCGGATCTCATGACGCTTGCCAAGGGCTTGGGCGGCGGTTTCCCGCTCTCGGCGGTGACCGGCCGCGCGAGCATCATGGATGCGGCGCATGCCGGGGGTCTTGGCGGTACTTACGGCGGCAATCCCATCAGCATTGCCGCTGCGCATGCGGTGCTGGACGTCATTGAGGCCGAGGGCTTGTGCGCCCGAGCAGCTTCGGTCGGCGACAAAATGCGTACCCGGCTGCAAGCGCTTGCCAAAGAGCTGCCCTGCATCGGCGATATACGCGGCCTGGGTGCAATGATCGCCTTCGAACTGGTCAAGGATCCGAAGACGCGGGAGCCGGATGCGGAGTTGACCGCTGCCATCCTGGCTCACGCAGAAGCACGCGGCCTCATTCTACTGTCCTGCGGTACGGCGGCGAATGTAGTGCGCCTGTTGTCGCCGCTGACCATTCCGGATGCGGTGCTCGGCGAAGGTTTGGACATCCTGGCCGCAGCGCTGCGCGACGCCTGCGGCCAGGAATCGAAGCGTGCGGTGGCCTAGGCGGCCCCGCCTAGTTCCGATAGGTGAATGTCAGCCCTATGGTGCGCGGACGGAACGTGAAATTGTTCTGCTGTACCGAGGACGGCAGCGCCTGATTGATGTTCGGATTGAACGCATCCACCTGCACCTGGGCGTAGTTGGTGGTGGTGCGTGAATCGAACAGATTGTCGCAGAATGCCGCGATCTGCAGCTTGCCTTGCGTGACGCCGGCGCGCAGCGAGGCGAAGGTGGTTGAGGACAGCGTGAAGGCGTTCGGATTGTACTGCACCGAATTCGGATCCTGCACCGGCGCCAGCCACGGATTGCGGCTGGTGTATTCCCAGTCGAAGCGCACGAAGGCATCGCGTCCCAACGCCTTGAAGCTGTACTGCGGGCCGATGGCCATGGTCCATGGCGGATTTGTGCCGGGCGCGTAGTTGATCGCCGCTTCTCCGGATATCGCATCGCCCGCCATCGCCAGATTTCCCTTGGAAGTCTTCGTGAAGCGCGCGCTGGTGTAGCCCACCGAGGCGTCCAGCGAGAAGCCGTTGCCGAGAGCCAGTTCCGCCTGAATGTCGCCGCCCTTGGCTACGGCCGTGCCCAAATTGTCCGTGAATTGCAGACCGCAGGTGCCCACGTAGACGTTCTGCTGAATGTCGTTCCACTTGATGTAGTAGAGGCTGGTGGCGATGCGCAGCCGTTCGGCGAAGGTGTTTTTCGAGCCGATCTCGAAACTCTTGGTGTTGTCGGATTTGTAAGCGCCGGGGGATTCGCCGCTCGCATAGCCGTCGGCAATCAAGCCCGGCGTGCAAACATTGGGCGTTCCGTCGGGCAGGTAGCCGCCGGGCAGCGGCGGATTGACGCCGCCGGGACGGAATCCCTTCGCGTACGTGGCATAGAACAGATTATCGACGTCCATTTGGAACGCCAGGCCCAATTTGGGTGTGAACGCGTTCTCCTGGTAGGAGCCCGTGAAATGGTTGGGACCAAAATTCTCGATGCCATCGGCATAGTGCGTGAGGTCGAAGGACATTTTCGCATACCGGCCGCCGGCCGTGACTCTCAGCCGGTCCGTGATGCTGTAGGTCAACTCGCCGAATCCCGCCAACTGCCGGTCGAAGCTGCGGTTATTGTTGTAGTAGATATCGCAGTCCGGGAAAGTCTGCGGCGGCCCGACGCCGTTGCACGAATAAAAGGGGCCGAATATCGCCGCGGAATCCTCGCCATACAGCGCCGTGAGGAACTGGTTGATTTGCTTGTCGTGCAATTCTTCGATGCTGGTTTCCTTCGCCAGCGACCAGAAGGCGCCCACCGTCCACTTCCAGGCACTGCTCGGATCATCCGACTGCAGCCGAAATTCCTGGGTAAAGGTTTGCTGCGAGTTGGTCATGGTATTCGGAGTCGAATAGCCGGCGAAACCCGCGGGCAGGTGCACGCCGTTCGCATCCAGCAGCGGGTACCATGAACAGGGCGGATTCGGCGTCGTTGAGGCGCTGCCGCAGGGGAGGCCAACACCATTGCCGTTGGGGTCGTAGCCGCCGTACGCAGCCGATGGCCAGCCGATGGACTGAAAGTACGCCAAGTCGTACGAGGTGCCCTGGTAGGCCGTGTGCTCTAGGCGATCGTAGTACGAGGTGTTGGAAATGAACTGCACCTTGCCCAATGAGGCTTCTATCTTGATGGCCGGCAGGTAGTAACGGTCCGGATCCGGCAGCCGTTCCGGGGTCGCGTTATAGAAATTTCCGCTGCTGACGTCGGTGTAGGCCGGCCAGTAGGTCGAGAAGTCGTGCTTGCGCGAATTCTGATAGGTGATGCTGGGAGAGATCTTGAGCCCGTCAATCGGTTGAAGCAGGAATGCCAGGCGCGCCGCCACGGTATTGGCACGATTGGCGTCCTTGTCCACTATCTCGCGGGATGTGGGGTCGATGCGGTCTATCCAGCCGCCGTCGTAGCGATACCAGACGCTGGCGCGGAAGCCAAAAACGTCATCGATGATGGGTCCGCCGTGCGCGATTCCGGCTTCATAGCTGGGTTGGCCGCCGCGGGTAAAGGAAACTTCGCTCTTGGCGTAGGTCGACTCCGTGGTGACGCTGGGTTGATTCATGATGTAGCGCACCGTCCCGCCTTCGGAACCCGCGCCGAACAGAGTTCCCTGCGGCCCACGCAATACTTCGACCCGGTCCAGGTCGAAGGTTTTCGGCAGCGTGTCATCGGGGCTGAATCCCAGCGCGCGCATTTGAATCGGCGAGTCGTCGAGGTAAATGCCAGTGGTGCCCGCGCCGCCCGAAGAGGAAATGCCGCGGATCGAGATGGCGTTGGTTCCCGTGTTGTCGATGGAGACCCCCGGGGTGAAGCGGACGATGTCCTGGAAGTCCTTGATGCCCTTCTGGTCGATCATTTCCTGATTAAAGGCGGTGACGCTCACCGGCACGCGACTGATGTTCTCCTCACGTCGCGTCGCGGTAACCACGATTTCCTCGAGCGCGCCGCCGGCGTCATTCGCCACGCACAGGCTCGATGCCCCGCCAATGCTACTCACTATAAGAGTGCGTAAAAGCAACAGTCGCCGAGAAATCCGCCGATTGAAGCGCTTGGAAGTAGTGGCGAGCATGGCATCCCCGTAATCAGTTATATGGTCAGATAACTCGCGCCGACAGTAGCACCGCGCAAAAAGCGGCGCAACCGCCCGGTCGGGGGCGATCTACGGCATGATCGACAGACCCTAGTTGCTGCGATAGGTGAACGACAGGCCGACGGTCCGTGGACGGAACGTAAACTGGCGCTGCAGGCGGCTTTCGCCGTCGCCCGGATCGATGCTCCAGTTGTAGTTCGTCACCGTGTGCGTATCGGCCAGATTGTCGACGAAGGCCGCCACCTTCCAGCCACCGAAGGTCATGCCCGCGCGCGCCGAAGCGAAGTTGGTGGACGACAGGGTGTAATTCGCGGAATCGTACTGCTGAGTGGTGGGATCCTGGCTGGGTGACGGCCATTTGGCGCGGCCCTCGTATTCGTCGTCTACCCGGACGAAGGACTCATGTTCGAACAGCGAGAACTTGTATTCCAGGCCGACCGTTGCGGTGAACGGCGCGCCTGGCTGCCCGCTCTGGCCTGTGACGGCATCGCCTTTCGACACCACGGGAGGATTTTCCGTGGGGGTCAAGCGCGAGTCCGTGGTGTAGCGGGCGTCGGTATAGCCCGTGGCGAGTTCCATCGTGAAAGAGTCGGTCAAGGCGATCTCCGCCTGAATGTCAAATCCTTTGGCAACCGCCTTGCCGAGATTCGCAATGAATGAGATCTGACACACCGGTGGCACCACGGTCTGTTGGATGTTGTCCCAACGGATGTAGTACACGCTGCTGGAGATTTTCACGCGGTTGTCGAAATTATTCTTCGCTCCAACCTCGAAACTGTTGACCGTGTCCGAGTTGAAGGTCAAGGGTGCGCCTGGTATGCCGAGGCTCTGGAAGTCCCCGGCGCATGCCGCATACGGCACGGGATTATTGCCGCCGCCCGGCCGAAAGCCCTTGGCATAGGTGAAGTAATAGAGATTCTTCGGGTCGGCTTGATAGGAGAAACTTGCCTTCGGCGTGAAGGAATTCTCGTTCTTGTCTGCGCCAACCGATGTAGTCGTGTTGAATAATTGCGGACCGCCGGTCAGCGAGGTGAACGAATACTTGGATTTCGAGAGCCGCGCGCCCAAGGTCAGTTTCAGTTCGTCGGTGAAACTGTAGGTACCCTCGCCGAATACGGCGAACTGTTGATCCTTGGCATTGGTGAGCAGGAAGTAGGAATCGTTGGGATATCTCGGGTCGTAAGGCAGCGGGTTGCCATTCTGGTCGGTGAAAATGTCGGTATAGGGCACGCCCGCTGCCGCCAACGTCAGTTCATTCAACAGCGGGTCATGAATCTGCTCCAAGTAGCGCTGCCGGTTCACACTGAAAAAGATACCCGTGGTCCAAATCAGCCGTGCAGCGGGATCGTTCGACTGCAGGCGTATTTCCTGACTGACGTTTTGCTGGGCATTGTCCACCGAGGCAGGCGAACGGTAATTGGTCGCGCCCGCCGGCAGATGCACGCCGTTGCCGTCGAGCAGGAGCGGCTGCGACAGGCCGCCGCCCGCTCCGAAGAAGGATTGATAGAAACCAAGATCGTACAAGGTGCCGTCGTAGCCGGCTTCTTCCTTGCGGTGATAGTACGAGGTATTTGAAATCAGCTTGGCCGCGCCCAAATCGCCTTCGACTTTCAGGGCCATCAAATAGTATCGATCCGGGTCGGAGCGCTGCGTGGGATCGGCGTTCACGAAGCGATCGTTGCCCGGATTCGAATACAGCGGCCAGTAGCTCTCGACGTCGTTGCGGTAGCGGTCCTGATACAAGTAGCTCGGCGTCACGGTAATCTTGTCCGTGGGCGCCCAGACCGCGGCCAGCCGCACCATCATGGTCTGATCGTAGTTCGCGTTCCTCTTATCGGTGCCGAGCGACACCGGGTCGATGCGATCGATGTACCCGCCGTCGCGCCGGTACCAGACGCTCGCGCGCACGCCCAAGGTGCCGTCGATGATGGGCGTGCCGCCGGCGACGCCCGCCTCGTAGCTGGGATCACCGCCCTGCGTGTAAGACACCTCTTCACGGCTGTAGATGCTGCTCTTGGTGAGGCTGGGCTGTGTGGTGATGTAGCGCACGGTGCCGCCCTCGGAACCCGCGCCGAACAAGGTGCCCTGGGGGCCGCGCAGCACTTCGATGCGCTCCATGTCGAAGGACTTCGGAAGGGCGTCGTCGGGGTTGAAGGCCAGCGCCCGCATTTGAATGGGCGTGTCGTCGATATAGATGCCGGTGGTGCCGGCGCCGCCGCTGGACGCGATGCCGCGAATCGAAATGTTGTTGGTGCCGGAATTGTCGATGTTCACTCCCGGAGTGAATTTTGCGACGTCCTGAAAGTCCTTGATGCCGCGAATGTCCAAGGCCTCTTGAGTCAGGGCCGTGACGCTGATGGGAACCTTACTGAGACCCTCCTCGTGGCGCGTCGCCGTCACGACAATTTCCGTCAGCGGACCCGTGGACTCGTCCGCTGCGCCTGCTTCCGCGGCGCGCACCGCAGTCGGCGACCACGCGGCGCCGGCAAGGCACAGCGCGGCGGCGGCGGCCGTCCAATCGTAGCCGATCTGCAACTCGCGATTATTACGGCGTCTCAGCATGATGCTTCCCCATTTCTTAGTTTGAACGAAGTACGCTCGTTCAGCGCGCCAAATCTCCGTGACCTCACCATAGCGAGCCTTCGACCGAAAGGCAATTCGGCCGTTGTCCTCACGCAACGATTGAGTTATGGGATCATGGGGCCATGAATACGAACGCCGAACGGCCCCGCGCCAAGAACTTGAACCCGCTGCGTTCGCTGTTGCCGTTTCTACGCCCCTATCGCGGCATGCTCGCCGCCGCCCTGGCCTGCTTGCTGGTGGCGTCTGTGGCCATGCTGGCATTACCCCTGGCGATGCGTGCGCTGATCGACTACGTCATCGCCGCCAAGAACTCCAGCGCGCTCAACCGCTATCTCATCGGATTTCTGTCGGCGTCCGTCATCTTCGGCGTATTTGCCGCACTGCGTTTCTATCTGGTCACCTGGCTGGGCGAACGAGTGGTAGCCGACCTGCGTTCGGCCGTGTACCGGCGCGTGGTGCGCATGGACCCCACGTTCTATGAGACCACACGGGTGGGCGAGGTCTTGTCCCGTTTGACCACCGATACCACGTTGGTACAGGCGATCTCGGGCGTCAATTTGTCGATTATTCTGCGCTCGAGCTTGAGCCTGATCGGCGGCCTCGTCATGTTGGGGCTCACCAACGCCAAGCTCATGGGCATCATGCTGGTACTGATTCCGCTGGTGGTCATTCCACTCATCGTCATCGGCCGGCGCGTGCGCAGTTTGTCGCGAGCCTCCCAGGACCGCATTGCCGATACCAGCGGGCTTGCCGGTGAGACATTGAACGCCATCCAGACGGTGCAGGCGTTTACCCTGGAGGAGCTGCAGAGCGAGCGCTATCGCAAGGCGGTGCAGGACAGCTTCGTCACGGCGATACGCCGTACGCGCGTGCGCGCTGCGCTCACCGCGTTCGGCATCACGCTGGTATTTGCCGGCATCACCTTGGTCCTGTGGCTGGGGGTGCGCCAGGTACTCGCCGGCACCATGACAGGTGGCCAGCTTTTTCAATTCCTGCTTTATGCCGGGTTCGTCGGCAGTTCCGCCGCAGCGCTCACTGAAATGTGGGGCGAGATGCAGCGCGCGGCCGGCGCCATGGAGCGCCTGAGCGAGTTGCTGCAGGCGCGTCCGAGCATCGGCCCTCCGCCGCACCCGCGCGAACTGCCCGCTCGCGTCGCCGGAGCGATCCGGTTCGACAATGTGACATTTCACTATCCGTCGCGGCCGAACAGCGCCGCCCTCGCCAATTTCAGTCTCGACGTGGCACCGGGCGAGACCATCGCCTTCGTGGGCCCGTCGGGCGCCGGCAAGAGCACCACATTCCAGCTGTTGCTGCGGTTCTACGACCCCGATTCGGGCCGCGTGCTGATCGACGGCCAGCGGCTCGCGGATCTGCGGCCGGAGGACGTTCGTGCGCAGATCGGCCTGGTGCCGCAGGACACGGTGTTGTTCGGCGCCAGCGCGCGCGAGAACATACGTTACGGCCGTCCGGCGGCGAGTGACGCCGAGATCGAAGCCGCCGCGGTGGCTGCCGCCGCCGATGAGTTCCTGCGCAAACTGCCGCAGGGCTATGACACCTTCCTGGGCGAGCGCGGCACTCGGCTCTCCGGCGGTCAGCGGCAGCGCATCGCGCTGGCGCGGGCGATTCTCAAGGATCCGCCCATCCTGCTGCTCGACGAGGCGACGAGTTCATTGGACGCGGAATCCGAGCGCCTGGTGCAGGAGGCACTCGAAAGACTCATGCAGGGGCGCACCACCATCATCATCGCGCATCGACTCGCGACCGTGCTGAAGGCGGATCGCATCGTCGTGATGGATCACGGACGCAAGATTTCCGTCGGCACCCACGCCGAACTCTTGCTGCACAGTCCCCTGTACGCGCGGCTCGCTTCTCTGCAATTTGCAGCCGTCGGCAGCGAAGCGGTCGACCCGCCTACTTGAGCAGGCCTTCTTCCCGCAGCGCCTGCTGCACCTTGGGGCGCTGTGCGATACGCGAGTGATAGGCAGTGAGCACCGGCCACTTGCCGAGGTCAATCCCCACGTGCGAGGTCCAGCTCAACACCGTGAACAAATAAGCGTCCGCCACCGTGAAGGTATTTCCCAGCAGATAGGGCTTGCTGCCGAGGAAGGCGGTGAGCCACTCGAATTTCTTGTCGAGGGTGGCCTTCGCGTTGGTTTTCATTTCGGCAGAGGACGCCGGATTGAACAAGGGACTGAAGCTCTTATGCACTTCGGACGTGATGTAATTCAGAATCTCCATGAGCTGGTAGCGCTCGAACGTGCCGGCGCGCGGCGCCAAACCTGACTCCGGCTTCAGATCCGCGAGATATTGGACGACGGCCGGCCCTTCCGTCAGTACTTTGCCGTCATCCAGCTGCAAGGCGGGCACGGCGCCCTTGTTGTTGATCGTGAGATAGTCCGCGCCTTGGTCGGTTTTTTTCGATCCCATGTCGACTTTTTCCAAGGTGTAAGGCAATCCAGCCTCGATCAGCACGATGTGCGGCGAGAGCGAACAAGCGCCTTTGGCGTAATAGAGTTTCATGTCGTTGTCCTTTGCGGTCGTCGTTTGCGATTTGGGACGGAGATTGTACCGGACGGATCGAGGCGGCTCCTAGCGAATGCTCAGGCGCCGCGCGCCCAAGAATCCCCGCGCGTAGGGCGCGGCATCGAGTGAGTCGACGCGCACGTGGCCGCCGTTGGATGGCGCATGCACGAAGCGCTCATTGCCGATGGCGATGCCCACGTGCAACTCCTTGTGCTCAAGATGCATGAATACCAGATCACCCGCGCGCAATTCGCCGCGCGCCACCGCTCTGCCGCTGGCGAATTGTTGGTGTGCGGTCCGCGGCACGTGAATGCCCGCGCCGGCCGCGGAGTAGGCCACCAGCCCGCTGCAGTCGAAGCCGCCGGGCGCGGCGCCGCCGAAGCGATACGGCTGCCCAAGCATGCTCAGGGCAAGATCGGCCAGCGCCGCTCCGGGAGCCGCGGCCGGGCGCGCAGCGCCCGTCGAATGGGAAGAGTCGGGCGTGGGGACCACCAAGGAGGGTGGG
Source organism: Gammaproteobacteria bacterium (assembly GCA_025355445.1). GTDB lineage: Bacteria > Pseudomonadota > Gammaproteobacteria > Steroidobacterales > Steroidobacteraceae > Bog-1198. Next base: position 1,588 of record JANXZQ010000128.1, on the reverse strand, counting down.
CGGCTGCTCTGCGGCGAGGTACTTGCACAGGCAGCCAGAATGCCCGACAGCGCGACCGCAAGCGAGAGTCTCCCGCAGCGCGCCAGCATCACGCGCGATTCGACGACACCACCATGGTGGCCAATGCCGCGCCGATGATACCGGCTTCCGAACGCATGGTTCCCACGCATAGCCGTGCATCGCAGTGTAGTTTGTCCAGAAATTTTTCCGGCTCCTCAGTGATGCCGCCGCACAGGACGATGAGATCCGGCCACAGCAATCCCTGCATTTCCTTCAATACCAGATTCAGTTGGTCCGCCCAGGCGTCCCAGCTCAGATTCTGATCCACTCGCGCGCGGCCGGACGCGCGCAGTTCGGCCTCGCGTCCCGCCACCTGCAGATGTCCGAATTCCGTGTTCGGCACGAGCCGCCCATCCACGAACAAGGCGCTGCCGATGCCCGTGCCCAAGGTCAGCAGCAGCACCGTCCCCTGCACCGCGCGCGCGGCCCCATAGCGCAGTTCGGCGAGGCCGGCCGCGTCGGCATCGTTGATGGCGATCACAGGCCGGCCCAAGTGCTTGCTGGCTAGCACCGCGAGCGATTTACCAATCCAGGCCTTGTTGAGATTCGCCGCCGTGCGCAAGATTCCGTCGCGAATAACGCTGGGAAACGCAAGGCCAACGGGGTGATCGCCCGGCACCTTCGACGCCACGGTCTTAAGGGCGGCCAGCAAGCTGTCGGTCGAGCCCTGTGCGGGAGTCGGAGTGCTGAAGCGCTCACTGGCGAACGTGCCGGTGTTCAAATCGATCAGTGCGCACTTGATGGATGAACCACCGACGTCGATGCCGACAGCCAAGTGTGGAGTAGTCAAGATAAATCTCGCATTGTGAGGTTCACCCGCCGCGGCATGGTTTCGACCCTATAATACCCTCAAATATGAACTCCATTGATACCCAGTTTGCCAACCGCCGCAACGTCGCATTGCAGCCCGGCACCTTGCAAGCCGCCCTGCTGGACCGCCTGACCCGAACACTCGGCAAAAACCCTGAATCGGCAACGGCGCGCGATATTTACGACGCTCTGTCGCTCGCGGTGCGCGAGGAGCTGACGTTGCGCTGGCTCGCCACACAGCGCCGTGTGGCGAATGCCCATGTCAAGCGAGTCTGCTATTTCTCGGTTGAATATCTGCCCGGACGCTCTTTGTTGAATGCCTTGTCGAGCCTCGAGGGCGGCCTGCTGCAGGAAGCGCGCACGGCGCTGCGCAACCTGGGGCATGATCTCGACGACGTCGCTTCCCAGGAAGTCGATCCCGGTCTCGGCAACGGCGGCTTGGGGAGGCTCGCGGCGTGCTTCCTGGATTCGCTGGCGACATTGCAGTATCCGGCGGTGGGTTATGGCATCCGCTACGACTACGGCATCTTTACGCAGGTCATCGGCGCAGCCAGCTGCTGGCGACTTCGCGCTGCCCGCCGTCGGCGCCGATGACCTGCGTAAAGATGCCGTAGTCGTAGCGGATGCCATAACCCACCGCCGGATACTGCAATGTCGCCAGCGAATCCAGGAAGCACGCCGCGAGCCTCCCCAAGCCGCCGTTGCCGAGACCGGGATC
>JANXZQ010000120.1 GCA_025355445.1 Gammaproteobacteria bacterium | reverse complement strand
GCCGCCGGGGGAGCCGTGCCTGCCACTGCCACGCCCGCCTACGCCAGCTGCGAACTCCTGGCCGGACGATCACCGGATCCGCGCGACGACATGTATGCTTTCGCGTGCCTGTCCTACGAATTGCTGGCCGGCGCCCATCCTTTCCAACGCCGCTCCTCGACGCTGGCGCGGGACTTAGGGATAGTGCCCGTGCGTCCGGCGATGTTGAGTTGGCGGCAATGGAACGCGCTGACCACGGGTTTGTCATGGCATCGAGGAGGCCGATCCGTCACTGTCGGCGCGTGGCTGAAAAGGATGAATGCCGAACGGGCTGCGGTACGCCAACTGCCCGATGTCCGCGATTTGAAATCTACGACCGAGCCTCCGCCTCGCGCCCATACGCCGTTCTCCCCCACGAGAGCACTCAGCGTGCTCGCTACCGTGCTGATCACTGTCTCCGTTTGGGTTGTTTCCGTGGTCGTGTCGCCGAGCGATAAAGTGGGCGCCGGTGTCGTGACTCCGGTCGCGATGTCGGCACAATCACCGGCTGCCAATCCCCTGGCGGCGGCCAAGAATGAAGCCGGCGGTTCGGGAATTGCGGCAGCGGCGGCGGCGCCGCCCGCCCCGTCTGCCGCGGTACCCGCGCGCCACAGAATTCGCTTGGGCAACAATTTCGCGGAAGTCCGGTTACATCGCTCCGCGCTCTCGCCGGGCAGTGATGCCCTGGTGTGGTGGACCGAGGCTGCGACCGCCAAACCCGGCATCGATTATGTGCCACAAGGCAAGGCGAGGTGGTCCTTTGCCAAAGGCGAGAACTCGGCCAGCTTTTTTATCAAGCTCATCCCCAAAGCCTCCCGATCACAGAGCGAGGTGTTCTATCTGGCGGTCGCGGAATTGGACCACGGAGCCACCGGACGAATCGCGCGCACCGCCATCTGGCTGCCGGCGAGCAACGATCGTTCCTAGGCCTTAGGACCCGGCACGCCGAAAACCGTATAATGGGCGGACAATGAAAACTGCCGCCATCTCGGACATTCACGGCAACCTGTTGGCGCTCGATGCGGTGCTGGCGGACATCGCTGCCCGAGGCGCCGATCTCATTGTGAATCTCGGCGATATTCTTTCCGGACCGCTCCTTCCCGCCGAAACCGCCGAGCGGCTCATGGCGCTCGATCTGCCGACCATCAGCGGCAATCACGAGCGCCAGGTGCTAACCATGGACCCTGCTGAGATGGGCGCTTCGGATCGATATGCTTTCGATGCCATTACGGAGGGGCAGCGTCACTGGCTTGCGGGGTTGAGCCCGGTGCTGCGCCCAACGCAGGACGTATTCCTGTGTCACGCCACTCCGCACAATGACGTGGACTGCTACCTCGAGGATATCGTCGACGGCGAGTTGCGCCCTGCGACCCTGGCGAGCATCGAGCAACGAACCGGGACTTGCGACGCTTCGTTGATCCTCTGCGGTCACTCGCATATTCCGCGTCTGGCGCGTTTGTCCAGCGGACAAATCATCGTCAATCCCGGCAGCGTCGGTATTCAAGCCTACGAAGGCCACCATCCGAGCCCACATACCGTCGAAATTGGATCGCCGCACGCACGCTACGCGTTGTCCGAGCAATCGCCCGCGGGATGGACAGTAGAATTCGTCGCCGTTCCCTACGATTGGATTACGGCCTCGCACCTGGCACGGCAACGTGCAAGGCCGGATTGGGATCGCGCACTGCGCACGGGCTACGTGCGCGCACCATCGCCGCGAACGTAGCTCTTAGCGAACACCGCGGCGCAACCTCAATGCCGCGCGAGCGCTCCACGCCAGGATTGCCCTCGCCACCCATTGCCAGAATGTTACGCTCCAATGGTGCCGAACGTCGCCGGCGTTGCGCAGCATGGCGCTCCGTTCACAGGTCTGCAGCAGCATGGTGTGGACCTGCCGCGCAAACTCAGGCGACTCGATCTCCTGATTGGCATCGAGGTTCCACAGCACCCCCCAGCGATCCAGATTGCCCGAGCCCACCGAGGACCACTCATCGCAAAGCACCACCTTGGCATGCAGGAAGCTCGGCTGGTACTCGTAAATCACGACGCCGCTCGCCAGCAGCCGCACGTAGAACAAGCGGCCGGCGCCACGCGCCGCCGGTGCGTCGGTATGAGGTCCCGGCAGCAGCAGCCGTACATCGACACCGCGGCGAGCGGCGCGCCGCAAACTGCGCCGCAATCGATTCGACGGCCAGAAGTACGCGGTTGCGATCCAAACCCGCGTTTGAGCCTTGCGGACTTGCGTGAGCACCGAGCGCTCGAGCTCATGCGTGCCCAACCCGCGGCTGATGGCGACACGGCCGCGTTCGCCCGGATCCTGCGCCGCAGCCGGATGCATCGCCA
>JANXZQ010000097.1 GCA_025355445.1 Gammaproteobacteria bacterium | reverse complement strand
CGACGAGTTGGACCCTAAATACGGGTCTAAATCGTCTCCTGACGGATCAAATCCAAGCCAAAAAGCTCGAAAGAGACCCCTTCAAAGAATTTGCCACCCTGATTGACGCGCGACACTGTCCATCCGCTCGATGTGCGGTCGAAGGCGCTCTGACGGCTCGACTATCGCGCTTTGACTGCACGTCCTGGGAGATCTGCAGGACGTGTCCCAAGCGTTTGCTGTCGACGATCGCGCCCTGGTCCACGGCGCCCAACTTGTCGTAAATGGAGTAGGGCAGTGAGACCCCCGCTGCTCGGATCTCGATGCGGCCGTCCGGAAACTGGAAGACCTCCAGATATTTACCGATGAGACTTCGGTTGATCGCCGTGTCTGCCAGCAGATAGAGCTTCCGTTCATAGTGCAGCGTGAGCGCCTTGGTGACCTTGCGCAGCTCGCGCCAGCTGAAAATGGAATCCAAATCCTCGTCGGATCTGACAGCTCGATGCGCGTTGTGGGTGTTTCGAGGCTCCTTCGCGAACCGCTTGTTGTAATCGTTGATGAAGCTCGGCATGAACGCATTGGCGGCCTCGACGCTCGAAATGCCTTCGAGCCTTAGCTCCTTGACCAGGCGGTCCTGCAGCGTCAAATGCGCCCGCTCCACACGACCCTTGGCCGCCGCGGTATTGGCGCAAATCCCGTCAATATTAAGCTCGTAAAGCGCTCGCCCGAACTGCGTGTAGCCTGGTCCTGTGACGGCGCCTGGCTGGTTAATCCGGAAGATGCTGGCCTTGTCGCTGTAGAACGCCAGCGGTTTGCCGAAGCTCTTTAGATACTCCAGTGTGGCCTCGAAATATGCGAACGTTGACTCGCTGCCCGCGAATCGCACGACCATCAATCGACTGGTGGCATCATCGACGTACACGAGCGCGATGCAAATCGGAGCACGGTTCTCAAGCCACCGGTGCTCGCAGCCGTCGATCTGGATCAGCTCGCCGAAGCATGCACGCCGTGCGCGTGGCTGCTGAATCTTCGGCGGCCGAAGCTTGCGCGGGAGCCAGAGTCCGGCGTCAATCTGCACGCGCCGTAGGGTCTCCTTGGCCACCGTAATGCCGTGTCGCTGCTGAAGCTTCTCGGCTGCCAAAGTTGGACCAAAATCTGCGTATGAATCCCTCAGAATCTTCACCACCTGGGCCTCGAGGCTGGCATCCAGGCGGTTGTTGCTGGGACGACTACAGTGCCTCGAGATCAGTCCGGTTGGGCCCTCAGCACGATACCGTTGCGCGATCCGGCGCAGCTGCCGAGTTGAGACCCCGAGGCGTTCTGCAGCGATGCGCGGATACAGATCTCCGTCAACGACGGCCTGTATGTATTTGAGTCGATCCAGTTCGCGCATGCTCATAGTCACCCAGGCTGCGTAGCGCATTGGCAATCTCCGCGTCCCAAAAAGGACATAAGAGACTGCCGGTTAAAGCATCCAGAGCGGACATTTGAACTCGGCTCAAAGCGGACATTTTAACTTGGCTCCTATAAATGCTTGGGCCAGATAGAATTGTCGGGGTTCTGGCTAGATACAAATGTCGTGAGTAGGGCGCGTTGATATTGTGCCGTCTTGGCTCTGTGTCTGCACTGAAATTGATTTCTTCCACCCAGCAACGCAGTCTGACGCCGCAGGCGGCAGAAGCTCCATAGACTGCAATCTAGGCCGTTGGTAAGCCTGCTTCACGTAACCGTCGGCGCGTCTGCGCAATTGAACCTTTTGATTGAGTTGCGAACTCCAGATCCTCAGGTGCGAGTTCCCGTTGCCTCTTGCTGCCGACAAGCTTGTTGCGTGGAACGACGGTGCCGTCTGCTCGATGTGCTGTTGAGGGAGCGGCGACGACTCGGCTGTCGCGCGTTGCCTGCACGGTTTGTGCGATCTGTAGCACGTGGCTTAAACGCTTGTTGTCGACGATCGCTCCCTGGTCGATCGCACCGAGCTTGTTGTAGACGGAATAGGGCAGTGACTCCCCTGCGACGCGAATCTGGATGCGCCCATCGGGGAACTGAAAGATCTCGATGTATTTGCCAATCAGTCGACGGTTGGCTGCAGTATCGGGCAATAAATAAAGCTTTCGCTCGTAGTGCAACGTCAATGCCTTGGTCACCTTGCGCAGCTCGCGCCAGCAGAAAATCAGATCCAGTTCTTCATCGGCTCGTAGCGCTCGGTGTGCGTCATGGGTGCTGCTCGGCTCTTTGCCAAAACGCGCGTTGTAGTCCTCAATGAAATGCGGCATGAAGGCATTGGCGGCTTCGATGCTCGATATACTTTCCAATCGCAACTCTTTGACCAGGCGGTCCTGAAGAGTCAGATGCGCTCGTTCTACGCGTCCCTTGGCCGCTGCAGTATTGGCGCAAATCCCGTCAATATTGAGCTCGTAAAGCGCCCGGCCGAACTGCGTATGACCTGGACCATTGACCGCGCCGGGCTTGTTGATACGAAAGACGCTGAACTTATCGCTGTAGAATGCTAGCGGCTTACCGAAGCGCTCAAGGTGCTCGCGAGTAGCCTCAAAGTACGCGAAGGTCGACTCAGCGCCAGAGAATCGCACCACCATCAAACGGCTTGTCGCATCGTCGACGTAGACGAGCGCGGTGCACGCCGGGGCGCGATCCTCGAACCAACGATGGTCGCAACCGTCGATCTGGATTAGCTCACCTAAGCAGGCTCGACGTGCGCGCGGCTGTTGGACTTTGGGCGGCCGCAACTTGCGTGGGATCCATAGGCCAGAAGCGATTTGCAGCTGCCGTACGGTCTCCTTGGCAATGCGGACACCATGGCGGCCCTCGAGCTTCTCAGCGGCCAGCGTTGGACCAAAGTCCGGGTAACGCTCACGCAGGATCGCGACGATATGTTCGGCCAGTGGCGCCTTCAAAGCACGGTTGCCGGTCCGGTTACGATGCCGCGAGATCAATCCCAACGGCCCATCGGTCCGGTATCGGATCACCAGTCGTTCTATCTGCCGCACGCTCATATCCAGTCGCTCGGCGGCCCGTCCTGGCTTCATCTCACGATCAACGACCGCTTGGATCGTCTTCAATCGGTCGAGGTCTCGCATGTGTCGTGTTATCCCGAAGTTGTGCATCACGAAGCTCCCAAGCCGTTGAACCAGCGAAGGAAGTTTGATCCTCAAACCCCAAAACACGACATTTGTATCTAGCTGAAACCCGACACTTCTAAATAGCCTCTATAGTCCAACTGCGTATAATGTATATTATGACAAATACGTTATTACAGTCCTATATATTAGACTATTTCAATCTCAATCCAATATAATAGACTCATGAACTTGCAAACTATTGGCCATCTAATTGCCCAGCGGCGGCGAGCTATGGGCCTCACGCTCACTCAACTGGCGGCCCAAGCGGCGGTTGGGCGCTCGACTTTGGCCGCGCTCGAAGCCGGTAAATTACCCGAACTCGGCCTGCAACGAGTGGCGCGGTTGTGTGCCGCCGTGGATCTCGTGCTCGAAGCGCGGCCACTTGAACTCAACGAACCCTTGATGACCCATCGGCATCTCTCCGAGGTAGCTGGTCGCGAGCTCACCAAAGCGGCCATCGATGACATCATCACGCGAGGCACTGTTGGAACCTGGCGCAAACTCGTTCAAGCGATGGATGCCGATAAGACTGGCCGCATTGCCCGTCGAGTGAATGTGATGGCCCAGGTGCTGGGCAAGCGCGATTCGAAGGCACGTGCCTTTAGTACATTATTGCGGACCCTTCGCAATTCATCGGATGCCAAAGCTGAGTGACCAAGCAAACAGAATTCCCCGATTGGGAAACCTTGTTGGCGCATGCCGCGCTCCTGCAGACGAAAATCCCCGCAGCCATCCTTGTGGGAGGCACGGCGGCGGCCGTGCACGCCGGCCACCGCATTTCCTTCGACCATGATCACGTCGTCAAAGACTTGGCAAAGAATTACGACGCGGCCATTCTGGCCTTGGAATCAATCGCCGGATGGCACACACAACGTCGTGTGAAGGGGAAAATGGTGCTGGGAAATGTCAGCAAGATCGCAGCCGGGCTAAGAAATCAGCGGCGTTCTGCTCCCCTCGAAACCACCGAGATAGTGCTCCAGGATGGACGCCACCTCCGATTGCCAACGATTGAGGAGATGCTGCGCATCAAGACCTTTCTCGTGGTCGATCGCAATGCCACGCGGGATTATCTGGACGTTGCGGCACTTTCCCACCATATCGGCCTCAGATAAAGCACCGCAGCCCTCGCGGGCATGAACGAACTCTATGCCGAGTTCAAGGACGAGGCCGGCGATCTCCTCACCTCCGTCGTCGTCAAGCTATCCGTACCCGATCCATACGATCTAACAGACATTGATCTGTCCGAATACAAAGGCATCGTCGCGCCCTGGAACGACTGGCGTGCCGTCGAGGCGCAATGTGCTTCCCTCGCCGCAACATTGGTCCGCCCGCAATCTTGATTTCATTCGACGCCAAGTTCACCGCACTAAGCCCATCGAGCCGGAGGGAAATTGCCAAAAGTGCGGCATGAGCCAGGGATGCGGATAGGAGGATAAATCTTCCAGCTTCAAATCTTTTTTTTAGCTCCAGGTTCTCCGCCGTGATCTCCGCTGGTCCGCTTCGCGTAGGATCTCCAGTTTCTGCTCTGCCGTAAATCGTCGATGTTCTCGTTACAGAGACGGCGGCGGTCGATGCTGCGAAGGTTGATACAGACGAAGCCCTCAGAATCGATGCAGGATGCGATTCTACAGGGCGGTGATCCAGTGTTCACGCCGAGATCAGGTTGGACGCGCGCCCGAAGGTCCTACCGAACCTGGTAGGGGTGAAACACGTAATCCTTTTTTTTGACCGTCACATGGCACACGTCCCCGCAAGTAGGAGTACCGGCCTTATCTGCTGAGAATGTGGCCGACGCTGGGTCATAGTCGAACTGGGCGTAGCCCCATCCGCCGCTCGCCGCAAACCTCTTACTATCCTTCTCCATGAAGAACAGATCCGCCAAAGTGTCCGGTACGTCCACCGCGAATGTGGCTTCGGTGCTCTTCTTAGGCTTCCATTGAAGCTTCGCGATCTTGGAGCCTTTGGGGAATGGCTTGCCGTTAGCCGGAATGCCGGATTTGAAAGCCGCAATTATCGTGGGATTACCAAGGATCACTTTCATCCGGTCGTCGGTCTTCGAACTGGAAATAAGCTGCCAGTCCCCGTAGCCCTTAAAGTCCGAGAATGCGATTCCATCCGGTAATTTCAATGCGTATTTGTCCTGCGCGGAAATGGCTACGCCGCTCACAACCGCCAGCGCGAGCACCGTCGCCGCAACGATCAATATGCTTTTAGCTTTCATCGTCAAGCTCTCCCCAGTCTATTTCTTGTTTGTTGTTCTATTGCACATCGGCGCGCATCGGACGCCCTACCGCAATCGACATACGATCCCGCCGTCTGGGTATGGACAATGGACGCCGGCAGCACAAAGTCAAAATAGCTCCGCAGCGCCCTCCTCTCATCATCTGCGAATACGATCGATTCCCGACACCACTGAGTAAAAGGACGCGACGTTGGGCAGCGCCAAGCTCAATCGCGCCGCCTCGCGTGCCGCGTACCCCAGCGTTTCTTCGACCTCCAGCGGGCGACCCGCATCAAGGTCCTGCAAACTGGACATACGATGCGCCGGCGCTTTTATCTTAAGTTCACGGCCGAGGTCCTGGATTATGGCCGCTGCGTCGGCCTCGGAACTATGAATCATCGTTGCGACCGGCAGCGGTGATTGGTTCGAAAGAGGAATATTTCGCGCTGACGCCAAGATCCCCATCTCGCGCACCAAACGAGCCAATACCAACGCCAGATCCGGATCCGTCAGAATCTTCCAGGTCACTGCGCGGGTGGTGACGGAGAGCGCCATCATTCCTACCCACGCTGCGTACTTGGACCATTCCAGGCTCTCGATGTTGGTCACGGCGCTCGCTCGAACACCCGAGTTGCTGATGGCAGCGGCAATGTATCGACTGCGCTCGCCGCTGTCGCCTGGCAGTTCGCCCAAGTAGATCTGTTCGTTACGTGTAAAAAGGACTTCGCCGTTGGACAACAGCTCGCCGCTGGTGTCGGCGAGTGCGCCGAGTACACGCTCTTTGCCCCAAAAAGCGGCTAACTGCTCATTCTTCATTACCCCGTTCTGAACGGACAGCGCGGTGCCGACCGCTGCATGCCGATACGGTTCAAGCGCGGTCTGCGTACTGTGCGTCTTGGTTGCGACGACAAAGACTTCCGCGCCCTCGAATTCGGATGGGTCGGTCAGTACCGGGACATGCTGCGTGAATTCCTCTAGGCCCCTGATGCGCAAGCCATGCTTTCTAATGTCTTGTGCGCGTTGACCTCGTGTCAGCAACACGACTCGATGACCGGATCGGCTAAGGTGTGCCCCGATAATTGAGCCTAACGCGCCCGCGCCCAGAACCGCCCATTCGTATCTATGCATCGTGGTATTTCAGCGGCTCCCAGCACTGCGTGCCGAAGGCGCCCTCCTCACTGCTTTGGTGTGTAAACATAGGCAGCGAACACATATCTCCACGGTACAGCAACAATCGGCAATATCACCCACAGGAACGCCTCCGCAATACCTTCTGCCGGTGAGCCCTCGAGCTTGTTCGTTGACCACAGTGGATACGCCACAATAATGAGCCACAAGATCTTATAGAAAATTTCGAGCAGCAGAATCGGGAGCATTTTCAAAGGACGGAATATTCCCAAACCCGCCAAAGTTGCGAACGCAGTCCAGACGCACCAAGCTATAGCATTTATGGGATCCCATACGCTATGGTGGGTGAGGATGTGTGTCCACGTGTCCTTTCCGAGCAGGAAGAACATAAGGATAAAAACCAGCCGTAGCAGGTAAATATTGATCCTGCGGACACCTTTGTATTTTTCGTCGCGTTGAAAAATGGCTTTGACACTGAAAGTCATGAGGATCCTCGCTAAACTCCGCGGCGCTAACGGGTATAGATCACGGGCACTCCCGTTTGATCGTAGCCGAACATCAGTTTCTCGCTGCCATCCATGGTCACCTTGTGAACGACCGTGCCACCGAACTTGACGATGAGGCGGCGGTTCGGGGCGTCGCACTCCCACTCTGTGGCGATCGGCGCAGAGTTGCCACGGATGCGGGCGACGCCCGCCGCGTCCGGGTTTAGCTGCACCGATCCATTCATTGCATCGCTCTTGATACGCCATGCGTCAACCGCGTGCTGGCACAGCTCATCGGCCATAAAATCCGGGCGATCGGCCGGCTCCGCCGAACGGGACTGTGGGCTTGCTATAGTCGCAGTTACGGGTGGCACGCCCGGATTGCCGGCGGGTGAAGATGCAGGCGTGCGAGACGCGGCGAAATAGAAATCCTCGCCCGTGAGCGATGAAGATTCCCAAGGAGTCTGGCGATTCGATGTCACGCGCCTTACCTCGGCTCGGGCTTTCTTGAACATCAGCTCGGCAGGCTCGCCGCCGGACACCATCGCATGCGCCAGCGCTTCGCTGTAGGGACTGTTGACGCCGCTACCGTCCGCCGCAACCTCCCCTGGAGCGGTGGAGTAAGCAATCAACACGCCGGCAGGTGCATCCATGGCGGCGAGACCATGGTCAGCCGACCTCGAACTACGTACAAACGGGTTGTTGCGACACGCGTCCAGGATGACGAAGTTCAGGCGATTGCGCGCATAGCGCATTTGCTCGAGCACCCAGTCGGCGCTCACTGCCTCGATATCGACGTCGGCGTCCCTTTCGATGTTGGCGCCGACCGGAATCAAATAATTGCGGCCGTTCAATTGCAAACCGTGACCGGCGTAGAAAAATAAGCCGACCGAGTTGGGTCCTGCCTTCTCCAAGGCGGCGCCGAAAGTCTGAATGGCGCGCTTCATTTGAGCTTGCGAACTGTCTGTGGTAGTTGAACCTCAAAGCCCAACGAGGTCAGGGTCTTCGCTATCAGCTCGGCGTCGTGTACCGGGTTGATCAGCGGCGATGCCGTGTAGTGACCGTTACCGACAATGAGCGCAATCCTGCGGCCTTGGGATGCGGGTTGGCCCGAAGTCGCGGTCGCCGGCGCCGCTTGGGTACCCGCAGTACCCGCCAAAAGCACGACAAAAAGCAGGGTCAGAACCGATCGTCGGGTCGATGTTAACGGCATATTCTTCAATCTATCGCAGAGCACCGGCCAGCGTAAGCGCTAGCTGCCACCGAAGTCGCGGCACGCGAAACGGCAAATCCCACCGCGTCGACGCTGAATGGCGGCGGTTATGCCTATTTGCGCTCATTTTCAAGGACGCGTCATAAGCCTTTGTTTTAGCTAGACCTTGGTTAGTGCCTTCCCGACCAGGGACCTGTAAGCAAATGCCTCAACATCGCCCTTTCCAATGACTACATGAACAAATAACCCCCTGTAATATAATATCTTGCAGTCTTTTCGTAATATGAATTAGGGTTTGACCCTTATAGGCTCATCGGGGATGGTTGCAGCATGGCTACACAAGCTCGATCCATTGCTTCGCTCACAATTTCCTTCGGGTTGGTCGCCATCCCGGTGAAACTCTATTCCGCGACCGTGTCTTCGGAGCGAATATCGTTCAATCTGCTGCGCCAGAAGGATGGCTCGCGCGTTAAACAGCAATACATTGCGGTCAACGACGGCAAGCCGGTCGAACGCTCGGATATGGTCAAGGGCTACGAATTTGCCAAGGACCAATATGTAATGTTCAGTCCCGAGGAATTGAAGGCTCTCGAGGACGCCACCACCCATTCAGTTGATATAGGACAATTTGTTCCGCTCGACTCCGTGGACCCGCTTTATTTTGACGGCACTTACTATCTGGCGCCGGATAAGGGCGCCGCCAAGCCCTACACGCTTCTGGCGACCGCGCTTCGCAAGGCGCAGCAATGCGCCGTCGGGCGGTGGATTTCGCGGGGCAAAGAACATATCGTGATCATCAGGGCGTTGGAAGACGGCCTCGCTCTGCATCAGTTGCATTTCAAGGCGGAGATCCGCGACCTCAAAGACTTAGGGGTGGAAGCGGCGCCGGTGTCGGAGCCGGAGCTCAAACTCGCGCGGCAACTCATCGATCACTTGGGCGCGAAACGATTCGACCCGAATGAATACGCGGATGAGCATAAGGCCAGAGTGGCAGCTGCGATTCAAAGAAAAGTCGACGGCAAGGAAATTTCATTGGCGGAAAGCCCCGTAACGAACAAGGGCGGCAATGTCATCGATTTGATGGAGGCTTTACGCGCCAGCATTGATGCCCGAGGTTCGAAGGCCGCCGACATGAAGGAAAGAAAGGCCCCCAAGCGTGCAGCAGCCCAAGCGTCCTCGCGCAAAACCGCCCGAAGATGAAATGCATGCCTATGACTCGAAGGACCTCGAACGGCTGTTTGGATTACCCGCGTCGGCCGTTCGCTCCCTGAGCCGCGCCGGGCATGTCAGTCCGCTCAAACGCGGCGGGCGCCTTCATTATTCCTTTCAAGACTTGCTCATGCTGCGCACCGCAAGCGCCTTGCGCGCAGCGAATATCTCAGCACAACGCATCAACCGCACACTAAAGACCCTGCGAACCACGTTGCCCACGGGCACTGCCGCCAATAAGCGCTCGCTCACCGCATTGGGCAATCAAATTGCCATCCGCGAAGGCAAGATGACCTGGGAATCCGACTCCGGTCAGTACGTGCTGGCACTTGATTTAGGCGAGGAGAAAGGCGGCTTACATGTCATCGCCAGGCAATCACCCACGCCGCCGCCCGCTCACTCAGCCAATGAGTTTTACGCAAAGGCATTTGAATTGGAGGACAGCAACCCCGCGGCAGCGCAGGCCGCCTACCAGGCCTGCCTTGATATTGACCCTCAGTTTGCCGAGGCACGAGTCAATCTCGGCCGCTTGTTGCACATCGCCGGGTGTCTCGATGACGCGGAGCAGGTCTATCGTTCGGCCGGCAAGACAGAACCACTGCTGGCATTCAATCTGGCGGTAGTGCTGGAGGACTTGAATCGCGAAGCCGAGGCGATCGCTGCGTATCGTGAGGCCTTGGCGCTCGATCCGCAGTTGGCCGACGCGCATTTCAATCTGGCACGACTCTATGAAAAAGCCAAAGACCCAAAGGCGTCGTTGCGCCATCTGCTTGCCTATCGGCGCTTGATCGATCGGCAAGGTACCTAGATGACAAAGACTTCGCTTTCCGCATATCACGCGAAACGCGATTTCTCGAAAACCGCGGAGCCTTCAGGTCAGGCGCAGGCGGCGTCCTCGCCTCGGCTACGGTTCGTGATTCAAAAGCACGCCGCGCGCCGGCTGCACTACGATCTGCGCCTGGAGTTCAACGGAGCATTCAAATCCTGGGCCGTGACTCGAGGCCCGTCGCTCGATCCCGCGGAGAAGCGCCTGGCCGTGGAAGTGGAAGATCATCCGCTCGATTATGGGGATTTCGAAGGCACCATCCCTGCGGGAGAGTACGGCGGGGGCACCGTGCAATTGTGGGATCGCGGCTACTGGACTCCCGAGGGGGCTCGATCCCCGCAAGAGGCATTCGACGGCGGCGATCTTAAGTTCACGCTGGCAGGCGAGCGGTTGCACGGCAGCTGGGTGTTGGTGCGAATGCGCGGCGATCGATACGGCGGCAAGCGCACCCATTGGCTGTTGATCAAGCACCGCGATGCCGATGCCAGACCCGGAGATGGGGATGCGCTGCTCGAGGAAGACCGTTCCGTGGCATCCGGTCGAAAGCTGCAGCAAATTGCGGACGGCAATGGCAAGCGCCCAAAACCTTTCATGTTGGCCAGGACTGCGCCGGCTGCGCCTAATGCCGTGTGGAATTCCAAGGCGGCGCCCAAGCCCAGCGCCCGGGCTGCGCCCTCTTCGATCGCTCGTGTCAAAGCCACACGCGTGAAGAAGGTACCGGCGTTTGTCGAACCCCAACTCGCCAAGCTGGTTGATCAGCCCCCGGACGGACCGCTGTGGGGACATGAGGTGAAACTCGATGGCTACCGCGCGCAAGTGCAGGTGTCGCGGCACATGGCCGTGATCCGAACGCGTGCGGGTCTCGACTGGACTGAGCGTTTTGCAGCCGTGGCCAAAGATGCCGCAGCGCTTCCTGATTGCTTGATCGACGGAGAAATAGTCGCGCTCGATCAGCAGGGCCTGCCCAGCTTCGCGGCATTGCAGGCCGCCTTGTCCGCGGACAAATCCGAAGACCTCGTGCTGTTTGCGTTTGACCTGCTGTTCGAAGGACTGGAAGACCTGCGCGTGCAATCGTTGACCTACCGCAAGGAGCGCCTGGAGAAATTACTGAGTGCTCGTGGGGTGAGCAATCGCTTGCACTACGTGGCCCACTTGGTGTCGAGTGCGGCGGCCGTGTACGCCTCAGCCTGCAAAATGGGGCTCGAGGGCATCGTCTCGAAGCAATTGGATGCGCCCTACCGCTCCGGCCGCAGTGGAAGCTGGACCAAGACGAAATGCCGCGCCGGACAGGAAGTGGTACTCGGCGGATGGACCACGGAGACTGGCACGGTTCGATCCTTGCTTGCCGGCGTATATCGCGGCGACAAACTGTCCTACGTCGGAAGAATCGGTACGGGTTATGGGCGCGACGCTGTGAAGGTGCTGTTGCCGCAGCTGAAGAAATTCACCCAGGCGACGAGTCCATTCACAGGCGATAATGCGCCGCCCAAAGAGAGCAATGTCCGCTGGCTCGAGCCCAATCTCGTTGCCGAAATTGAGTTCGCCGGCTGGACCGGCAGCGGCCTGATTCGGCAGGCTGCGTTCAAGGGGCTTCGCCAAGACAAGCCGGCACGTGATGTCATCGCCGAAGTTCCTGCAGCGGCGGCGGGCGCCATTAAGGAGGCAGTCGAACCCATGAACAAGAAAACCTCGCGCAGCGTGGCCCGCACCCGGCCATCGAAAGCTGCCCCTGCCCCCAGCCCCGGTTCGGCCGTCGTCGAGGGTGTGACCGTGTCGAAACCCGACAAGCCGCTCTGGTCCGACGCGGGTGACGGGAAGCCCGTCACCAAACTCCAATTGGCGCAGTACTTCGAGACGGTGGGCGAGTGGATGCTGCCGCATCTCCAAGGTCGACCCTGCTCTCTCGTGCGAGTGCCGAATGGAGTCGGCGGCGAATCGTTCTTCCAACGACACGCCATGCCCGGTATCTCGGAACTATTTACCACGGTGAAGGTGCGCGGCGACAAGGCCCCCTACGTGCAAATCGATCGAGTCGAGGCCTTGGCCGCGGCGGCGCAGATCGGCGCCTTGGAAATTCATCCGTGGAATTGCGCACCCGGCAACCCGGAAGTTGCCGGGCGATTGGTCTTTGATTTAGATCCTGCACCGGATGTGACCTTCGACGCGGTCATCGCCGGCGCGCTTGAGATACGCGACCGGCTCAAGGCGACAGGTCTTGAATCGTTCTGCAAAACCACCGGCGGCAAGGGGCTGCATGTCGTGACTCCGTTGACAGCGGGCAAAGCCGCCGTTGCGTGGCCCGTGGCCAAGAACTTTGCACACATCATTTGCGCCCAAATGGCGCAGGATAGTCCCACGAAGTATCTGGACAACATGTCGAAGAGTCAGCGTGTCGGCAAGATTTTCCTGGATTATCTGCGAAACGATCGAACGGCTACCGCGGTAGCCGTGATGTCGCCACGGGCGCGCGAAGGCGCGCCGGTGTCCATGCCGATACATTGGCAGGCAGTGCGGCGCGGGCTCGATCCCAAGAAATTCACCGTGCGGACGGCGCCGAAGGTGTTGCGCACGTCGAAGCCGTGGGCGGGATATGACGCGGCGGCGCGCCCGCTCACGGATGCCATCCGTGCAATCACCGGCAAGCCCGCGGTACGCGGCTCGCGCGGCAAAGCGTTCGCTTAGCGTGCGCTTAGCGCGAGCCTAGTATATAAACGCGAATATCTTGCCGGGCATGCATCCTCGAGCAACACTGGCGGCGACCATCTTGGGTTCGAGCCTGGCGTTCATTGACGGCTCGGTCGTCAATGTCGCCCTCCCGGCACTGGCAGTGGATCTCAAGGTCGCTGCTGCGGATTTGTCCTGGACGATCAACGCCTACTTGTTGCCGCTGGGTGCGCTGATTCTTCTTGGCGGGGCGCTCGGCGATCATTTCGGCCGCCGCCGCTTTTTTCAAATCGGACTGCTCACCTTTACGGTGGCTTCAGTGGGCTGTGCCGCCGCGCCTTCAGTGGCTTGGCTGCTGGCGGCTCGCGCCCTACAAGGACTGGGCGCTGCGCTGCTCATGCCCAACAGCCTTGCTTTGCTCGGCGGGAGCTTCACGGGTGAGGCTCGCGGCCGTGCCATCGGCACCTGGGCAGCCGCGGGCGCCCTGGCAGGTGCCCTGGGTCCCATTGTCGGCGGCTGGCTTGTGGACACCGTGGGCTGGCGGACGATTTTTCTTCTCAATGTACCCATTGCCGCGGGCGCGGCATATTTGACTTGGAGGTACGTTGAGGAACGCAAGGAATTGCAAGGCGCCACGCCGCTCGATGGCGTCGGCGCGGGTCTCGTGACCGTTGCGCTGGGATTGCTTACCTGGGCGCTCACGAAGGCATCGGAAGCCGGTGCGGGGCATTCGGCATCTTGGTCGGCGGCGCTCGCCGGCAGTGTTCTGCTCGGCGCTTTTTTATGGCACGAACGCAAACTTGGAAGCCGCGCCATCATGCCGTTCGCAATGTTTTCCTCGTCGACATTCGTCGGGCTGACGCTGCTGACGTTCTTTCTGTACGGTAGCCTCGGCGGACTGCTGGTACTGCTGCCCTTCTTCCTGATCAGAATTCTGACTTGGCCCGCCATCGCGGCTGGAGCAGCGCTGCTGCCCGTACCGGTTCTGATCGGCCTCGGCTCACGGTTCATGGGCAAAGTGGCGTCGCGCCAGGGTGCGCGCCTGCCATTGGCCATAGGTTCCGGTGTGGTGGGCGCTGGGCTGGCGCTGTACGCGAAAGTGCCGGCAAATGATGCCGGCTACTGGCTAGATATCTTTCCGCCGACGCTGCTGGTCGCCCTCGGCATGGGAGCATGCGTTGCACCTCTGACCACCGCGGTGTTGTCCTCGGTTGACGCCAGCCACGTCGGACTGGCATCGGGATTCAACAGCGCCGTGGCCCGCATTGCCGGTCTGGTCGCGACAGCGTTGCTGGGTTTCGTGTTTGCGCGCCAGGAATCGAGCGCGAGCTTCATGGTCGGGTTTCGGATGGCTGCATGGATCGGCGCGGGTTCCGCGATATTGGCGGCGGGCTTCGCGCTGTATCTGATCAAACCGCGCGGACCTTAGAGCGGCTGCTTCGTGACCCAGGCGCCCGGTTCTCCAACGTGTGTCACGCGCCCGCAGCGCTCGTCGCAATCACCTTCATCACCGCTTGCGCCACCCGCTCATCGATCTCCGCGGCATGTTCAAGATGCACGGGATAACGGATCAACGCGTCCATGCGACCGTTGCTCAAATGCATCTGCACCTGCGGGGCGGCCTCGGTGACCGACGTGGTGGCGGTGGTCTTCGCGATCTCGTTTGTCTGGCGTGAGATTTCTGCGCTGTAATTCCCGACCACGCCGTTGATGGCCGCCAATAACTTCTCCTTCAGCGCGGCATAGTCGTTGACTACCGGCAGCGTCAGGGTGTTTTCGTGCCAGGCGAGATTCACCCCGGGGATTTGCTTGAACAGGCCCCCCGCAGCTTGGAACACGATGAGATTGGCAAAGGCGACCACCCGGCCCGTGGGACCCAGCGGTCCCGTTTGATTGAGTTCCATCAGGTGCATTCGCACCAGGCCGATGTCGATTACCTCGCCCACGACGTTGCCGATCTGTATGCGGTCACCGACTCGAATTCCATACTTCCCGATGAGAAAGAAGTATCCCACGACCGAGACCAGTACGCTTTGCATGGCCACGGCGACGCCGGCGGTGAGCAGCCCGGCAAAGGTGGCGAACGTGCTGATCTCGGTGACGAAACTCAAACCCACAATGGCCAGCACCACCGTCCAAAGGACGATGGTTCGTACCAACAATAATTGCGAGCGGCGACGCGGCTCGTGCGAAAAACGCAATACGGCCCTGCGCCAGAGCTCGGCCAAGCCGAAGATTACCGCCAGCATGCCCGCCAGGATCGCCGTACGAATTCCGAGCGCCGCCAAGGCCTCATGATATTGCCGCTCCGCTGTCTCGCGCCAATTGCCGAGGTTGTGCCGATATTGGTGCAGCAGCACTTTCTCCTTGTTGAGCGGGACGAGAATCTCCGACGTCTGTTTGAAAAGCCAAGCCAGGGTATCGAATTGACCGCGCAGTTCCTTGCTCACGCCCTCGCCTGCCGCATCGGCCTGGGCGGCCAGCGCGTCGCTGCGAGCCGAGTAAGCCTTGAGCTGCTTGAGCGGCGGTGCGCTGATCTCGTCGAAGGTCTGCGCCAACTCCGCCGTGTGCTTGTCGATCACTTCGATACTGTCCACCTTGCTTCGCAGCTTGAACACGGTGGTGGCCAGCTCCCAGAGTCCTGAATGCACCGGAGCCGCCTTGTTGGCATCGGTCGCGCCTGGCGCGGCGGCCGGGGAGCCGGGAGCCGATGACGGGGCGGCGGCGGACCCAGCCGCCGTGCTCACGCCCGAGCCTGGTATGGTGGCGGCGATGGCATCGATTTGCGCCTTGAGGTTGTTGGCGCCAGCGGCCTTGGGGTCACTCGAATTGACGAACTCCGTCATGGTGTCGAGCAGGTTTTTCCGGGCATCGAGCATGGCAAGCTCGCCCTGCAATTCAGGGTGAGCGCTCACCTGCTTCTTTACGTCCTGGCGTTTGGCATCTAATTCGTTTTGCCGCTGGGTGAGGGCCTGCGGTGAGGAGGCATCCGCCGTGGCCGGCTCGGCATTGCTCTGCTCGGCGGCGGACTCGCTGCTCAAGAGTTCCGCGTTTGCCCGCGCAATGTCGAACGCCAATCCGATCACCTTGTCGGCGGTTTGGCGATTGGCAAAGAGAATCAACAAATCACTGGGTTGAGTGGCGTTCTGCTGCTGCGTTCCGAGGGTCCGGTACCAATCGACGGTGTCATCGAGAATTTGAATGACTTGCTCGCCGGTCAACACGGACACTCGATTGCTGGGTGTGCTACTCGAAGCGCTTGCAGCGGTCGAGGCAGCTGTGGTGCTTGGCGCATTCGGCGCTGCCGCGCAGATGCCGCCTAGCGCGAGAAACGCGAACAGGGTTGGGGTACGCATACCAAATCGTACCGCAAGTGACGGACCGGCGGGTGCTCGCCGCGAGCACCCGGTTGATATCACGCCGCAGGGCTAGTGAGCGAGCTCGAAATTCGTCGATACCGCCCAACCCTCATTGCCGAGTTCGTCGGTGACTTTCCACCACACTCCCATCTTGTCGCCGGTCGGATACAGCATCATCCCAGGATCCAAATCACGCACGACCTTGGATTTCAAGTTCGACTCCGTGTAGAGCTTGGCGGGTTTGGCCAAGCGGACCGCCTGCTGCACATTGTCGGCCTTCGCATCAGGCGCCGCGTTCTTCAAGTCATTGACCATTTTCACATAGGCATCGAGGTAGGCCATGGTCACGACTTGGCCGATCTCTGTGTTGGCATAGCTGCTCGCCCCGCCGGCCGCGAAGCCGCCGAAGAAGGCACCGCCGCCGCCGCCCATCCAGCCTAAATC
>JANXZQ010000075.1 GCA_025355445.1 Gammaproteobacteria bacterium | reverse complement strand
CGCCGCGAGATGCGTCAGTTCGATTCCGGGCCGTCCCTCACGCCGCGCAAAATGGTGGAGCAGGTCCACGAGCTAACCGGGGATTGGAAATACGACGCCGTCTCGATCGGCTATCCCGGCGTGGTGCTGCACGGCAAAGTGATCGCCGAGCCGCACAATCTAGGGTCCGGCTGGGTGGGATTCGATTTTCACAAGGCCTTTGGCAGGCCCACCCGCATCATGAATGATGCGGCGATGCAGGCCATCGGCAGCTACGAGGGGGGCCGCATGCTATTTCTCGGCCTCGGCACGGGACTCGGCTCCGCTATGATCGTCGACGGCATCGTGGCACCCATGGAGCTTGCGCATCTGCCCTTCAAGAAGGGGCGCACCTACGAAGACTACGTTGGTGATCGAGGCCTGCGCCGGCTGGGCGCGAAAAAGTGGCGGCGCAACGTCAAGGAGATCGTGAAACGCCTGAGCACCGTGCTCGAGGCCGACTACGTCGTCATCGGCGGCGGCAATGCGCGCAAGCTTAGGCGGCTGCCCAAGAATGCGCGGCTCGGCAATAACGACTTTGCGTTCATCGGCGGCTTTCGAGTCTGGCGAGATCCCCGGATCAAGCGGCCCGCTAGGGTTGGGGCTTAGTACCGCCAGCTCGTCACATCCGCACCGGCAGGCGCCGCGGCGGAAATGCGCTGGAGAATAACCGGAAGATACTGAAAATTGTAATGCAGCCGGGAATAGGCATTGGCCAGCTTGGGGTCGCCGTTCCAGCAATGCTCGGCCCGGTCACCGTACGCCACCGTGCCGTCGTATTTTGGCTGCAAGGCCTCGAGCCGCTCTTGGGCGAAGTACACCGAATCGGTCAGATAGTAATTGTCGCCGTTACCCACATAGATGTGAATCTTGCCCTTGAGCTTCGGCGCGAGCGCAGCCCAATCGCGTGCCATGATGTATGACAGATCGAAATGATCGCGCCAGTAGCTCGCCACGCTTTTGTCGATGTTGCCGGTGACCTTGTCGAATATGGGCTGCGGATAGCCATCCGCGCCCACCGGGCCGAACACCGCCTGCCAGATATCGTACTGTCCGCCCGAGCGGCTGTGGTCGCCCTGGGCCAATTCCATGTAATTGGCGTCGCGTTGCGTCGCGAACACCTCTCCTAAGTAATTGCGAAACGCCGGACGTTCCACCGATGACGCTTCACCCTTTAGCGCATACGCATTGGCATCCTGGTACAGATTGATCAACGTATAGGCGCGGAAATCGATCGGATCCGGACACGCGGCGAAGGCGCCGTTGTACATGTCGGGATAGAACACCTGCGTGGCCATCGCCTCCCATCCGCCGGTCGATCCGCCGTACGTGAAGCGCGCCCAGCCCGCGCCGATGCCGCGGAAGCGGCGCTCAATTTCCGGGATCAGCTCGTGGTTGATCGCATCCCCATAGGGTCCGAGATTCGCGGAGTTCACCGCATAGCTATCATCGTAGTACGGGTTGGCGTGCTCTATTTCAACGACCAAAAAGCGCGGGAAATCCGCGGCTATCCACCTCTGGTACGACGCGTAGTCTTCCTGCTGTTGAATGCGGTTGTAACCGGCGAGATGGAAACGCTGCGAATAATCCGGCTTCAGGTCGGGATCGGGAGGCTCGGGACGGAATTCCGAAATGTCATCCGGATAGTGACCGTGGAACACCATGAGGGGAAAGTGAGCTTGCGGATGCGCAGCGAAGCCTTTCGGCAGCAATATGTGCGCTCCCAGGAACACATCTCGGCCCCAGAACTTCGACAACAACTCGCTGCGGATGCGGATATGCCGGACGAACTCCGTATCCGGCTTGCGCGGTAGCGGCGCGATCTTCTGATCCAAGACGAGGGACGTTCGGACCGGATGTGCCGGATCGATATGCAGGCGCATGGGAGCCGAATACAGATTGCCGGGCTTGCGCGCCCATTGCTGGCCCTCGCCTTGGTCGGGCGGGAGTTTCAACGTGCGCCCGTCAGGCATGTGATAGGTTTCATAGCGATT
>JANXZQ010000057.1 GCA_025355445.1 Gammaproteobacteria bacterium | reverse complement strand
GGCACCTCCACCCGAAGGCTCATCAAGGGCCTGCCGTAGACATCGTCGAAAGTCTTGTAGACCTGGGTCGATTCGGCGGTCTCCTCGATTTCCTCCTTGCCCGCGGAGAGCCGGTCTCTGGACATGGCGAGATTTGCCTGTGCCTGAGCGCCGATCAGCTGCACCTGGCCCGGCGTGAGCAGTCTCCCCATGAGCACCATGCCCATCGGTTGCCCGCCGCCGCTGCCGTCCAGCACCGGCGCGGCGGCAATCATCATGACTCCCCTATTGGTGCGCAGCAGCCCCTTGGCGGGCTTGCCTTCACTGAGGTTGCGGCGCCACGGAAAGTCCGCGGGCAAGGCCTTACGCGCCGCCAGATCGACATCCAGCAGCTCGCCGCCCATCAAGTTGCGGGCGCTCGACAGCACGTAGTCGCCCTGCAAATCGACGATGAGAATGGCATTTACATTGAGCTGCTTGAACGCCACGGCGGTGATGTTGGTGTTGACGAACGCCTCATTCGGCGACTGCACGAATTGATATACGTCGGCCCAATTGCCCCAGTCCGCGGCCGACAATTCCAGGCTCTCCAGGGTCATATCGAGCGCATTGCCGATGCGCTTCATCGATGTCTCCGCGTCCTCTCGCTCGAGCTGGGCGAAGCTCGGCATCAATACCTGCTGCTGAATCGCGATCTCGAGCACGATCAGCACCGCAAACAGCAGCGCCAGCAGCGAAATCATTTTGGTGCGGATCTTCATCCTGTCATTCGTAGCAGAAATCCAGCCGCGCAGCCGTGCGGCTGTCTTATTTCACGCCAAGGGGAGCACCTGTCGGCGCGGGAATGAGACGTGCGTCACGCCGCGCCGGCTTAGAAGCGCAGCGACAGGCAGCTCAAGCCGCCATCCATCTTTTTGAATTCGGACACATCGAGACTCACCACACGGCAGCCCCGCGACTGGAGCGCGGCGCGAATTTGCGGATAGCCGGCCGCCACGAAGACCACCTGGTTCACACGCACGCAATTGGCGGCATAGGCCTCCGCGGCCGGTACCAAGATCAGATCTCGAACCTCGATCGCGCGCTGCGAACGCAGATCCTGCTCCACAGCCTGGTCCGCCACCCATACGCCATCGCCCAAATAGGCGATACCGCTCTTCAGATGCAGCAGCGCCGGATTCGCGGTGATGTCAATCACGCTTGCGGTATAGCCCATTCGGGCCAGATGCTCCGACAGCTGCTGCGCTCCCTGCAGGTTGGTGCGCGCCGATACGCCGATCAGAAAATGCCCGTCCGCTTCGCAAATATCTCCGCCGTCCACGCTGCCCGGCGCCTCAATCACGTTGGGCTCCGCAAAAAACTTGCGCACGTACTGCGCCATGCCGCGCACTTCGCCCGCGCGGCTGGGCGCCCCTGGACGCGTGAGAACGGCGCCGCGCCCGGTGACAATCGCCGTATCCTCGACGAATGTTCCGTCGGGATATGCTTCATCCGGCTGCAGTTGCGTGATTTGCAGTCCGCAGTCCCGCAAGGCGCGGACGTAGGCGGCATGCTGTTCGAGCGCCCGGTCGACGTCGGGCGGCCCCTCGCCGGCGCTGGACAATCCCGCTGCAAAGCTTCGCGCAGGCGGCCGGACTATGGCACGGGTGAAATTCATGAAACAGCGTCCTATGGGCCTTGACTCAAGCGGCTTGATTGCGCCCGGACTTCTTCGCAAGTTGCAGTTGCGTCTGCGACACTTGCAGCAACCGCTCAGGGTTGTCGGCGGGTTCGGGAATGGCTGCGCATACGCCGACGCTTACGCTGACATAGCGCAGGACCGCCGAACGAGGATGATGGATGCGCATGTCTCTGACTCTTTCGGCCATGAGTTGGCCGACGCGCAGCGCTTGCTCATGCGTCAGGCCGGGCGCAAATGCAATCAAACTGCCGCCGTCGATGCGCGCCGTGACATCGCTCGAGCGGCGCAGGCATCCGGATACGACGTGCGCCACGCGGCGGATCATGGAGTCGCCGGCGCCCCTGCCGAAAGTGGTGTTGTACAGATCCAGGGCGTCGATGTCGATGGCGAACAGAGCGATGCTGCGCTTCTCACGCTGTGCAACCGCCCAATCGCGTTTCAACAATTCCTCGAGATAGGACAGGGTGAACAACCCGGTCAACCGATCGTCGCGGATCGCCACCGCAGTCGGCTGATGCGCGCCGCTCAAAGAATCGCGGGTGAGCTTGGGGTCGATGCGTAGACGCTCGCCCGCATCGCGGTGATGGCCTGCGAAGTGAGTCACCCGGCCATCCCCATCGGACAGCGGTAGAACCGTCATCTCGTTCCAAAACACCGTGCCGTCCTTGCGGTAATTTCGCAGCAGCACGCGGCAGGTCTCCCCGCGGTCCAGCGCTTCGCGCAGCCGGTGGCGGCCGTCCTGCTCCCGGTCATCCCCCTGCAGCAGGCGCAGATTGCGGCCCATCAGCTCTGCCGACGAATAACCGGTCAGCGCTTCGAATCCGGGATTGACGTACACGACGGGCCGTGCGGAATGCTGCGCGTCGACAAGCACAACCCCCTCCGGCGAAGTCTCGACCAAGCGGCGATACAAGTTCAGGTCAAAGCCCGTCATGCCTTTCCTTCCGTCAGCACCAGCGGCGGTACGGCCGACAGGCCGGCGATCCGCTCTGCGGTCTGCTGCCAATGTGCATTCGCATGCAAGCCGGCCGGCACCTCGCCGCGGGAGCGCATGCGCACCAGCCGTGCCTGCGACGCCGCGGAACCGGCGGT
>JANXZQ010000045.1 GCA_025355445.1 Gammaproteobacteria bacterium | reverse complement strand
GTAGCTGCCGGCCGCCTGCACCGACCAGTTCTCGCTGATCTTGTAGTCGACGTTGGATTCGACGCCGTAGATACGCGCGTTGCCGACGTTGACGTTGAAGCTGCTCGGAGCGCAGATGTTCACGTCGTAGATGATGGTTTGCAGCTGTTTCCAGTGCATGAGATAGGCGGCGCCGTTCCACACAAGGTGGCCGTTGAGCCACGAGGTCTTCCAGCCCAGTTCATAATTGTTGAGGGTGTCCGGCACGTACGTCTGCGGTACCCCCTTGTTGTAGCAGGACAGGGGATCTCCAGAATTGCCGCCGCCGTCGCGGAATCCCTGCGCGAAATCCGCGTACACCATCGCCTTGTCCGTGATCTTGTAGTTGATGCCGTACTTGGCGTCCCACTTGTTCGACGAACTCACCGTCAGCGCCGGAGCCGTCGCCGCGTATGTGAACTGCCCATAGGGGCTGAAGTAGCGGGAATTGGAATGGAAATGCACGACCCCGGCTTCCAAGTTGAGCTTGCTGGTGATATCGAAGCTCAAATTGGCGAATTCCGTGGTCTGAAGGTAATCGGTACGCGTGGTGTAGGCATACCACTCCGTAGGGGGCAGCGACGTCGATCCCAGCGGAGTGCCACTGGCGTAGTTGTAGTAATAAAACGCTGGACTGTTGGTCCGCAGCCCCGGCATGTAGAAGGTGCTGCCCGAGTTCTTGTCGACGGTCTTTTCCCAGTACAGACCGCCGAGCCAGTGGAAGCGTCCCCCCGCTTTGGACGAGAGCCGCAACTCGTTCGACCAGCGCTGCGGGTTGGAGTGGTATTCGTAGTATTGAATCGGCACTTTGCAGCCGGTGTAAGGCCCGGTGCCGTACACCGGGTCGTTCGTGCAGGTCACCCCCTCGTTGGCGCCGCCACTGTAATTTTGGATGTACTGCGAATACTCGTTCTGCTGCCGGGTGGGCAGCGCCCAGTAGGTGCTCGCGAACACGAGATCGCCGATCCCGACGTCCCCATCCACGTGCAGATCGAGCGTCTTTGCTTCGAATAAATGTCCCTCCGGACCAAAGCGCTCCACCGTCCGCGGCGCCAGATCCGGATCTGCGTCCCAGGCGCCGATGGAGTGCTGACGTTGAAAGCTGTAGGTCAGCGACGCGCTCCAATCATCGTTGAGGACTCCCTTTAATGCCACCCTGCCGCCTTCCACATGTGCGCGATTGTAGTCGTTACGCGCCCAGGCCGAGTTGTCGGACACCGCCGTGTTGACCCACGTTCGCGTCGTCAGCTGATTGTTGATGAAGCCGCCATGAGAGTCGCTGAACACGGAAATCCGCAATCCCAGCGTACCCGGAATGATCGGGGCATTGAAAAAGCCGTCGTAGGTCCAGTTATTCTGTCCGCCGTCGATATGGCCGCCGTTGAAGTCGATGCCTGCGCTGAAGGCGTTCAGATCCGGCTTGTTTGTGACGTAGCGGATGGCGCCCGCCATGGAACTCGCACCGAAGGTCGTGCCCTGCGGGCCGTTCAGGACTTCGATGCGCTCGATGTCATACAAATGCAGGTCCGGCTGAACTCCTGCCCAACTCATTGACATATCATCAACGAAGAATCCCGTGGCCGAGGTGTTCGAGTAATTCGGGTTGCTGCCGTCGGAGACGCCGCGCATGACGAAAAGCTGCGTGCCAGGACCCACGCTGATGAAGGAGATCGACGGTACCTTTTCCGCGAAGTCATCGAATCCCGTGATGCCGAGGTTCTGCATGTCCTTCTTGGTGAAGACATCGATGCTCAATGGCACGTCCTGCAGATTCTCCGTGCGTTTGCGCGCCGTCACCACGATTTCCTGCAAGCCGGTGGTGGCTTCCGTAGCGTCCGAGGCCCGCACGCCCGGCGGAGCGAGAGCGAGTGCCGCGGCGACCGCGATGCTGATTTTGGAAACCGCGGCGGATCCGCGAAGCGGGGCACACGCTCTTGAGCAAATCCTGACGGTGCCTTTGCGGCTTGGTAAGCGCATAAGAATCCCCAATTTATTGGTCGGCCACGCTCAACCCCTGGTCGAGCACGTCCAATGGATCATCCTTTGTGCGGGCATCGGCCGTCAACCCTCAGACCGCAACGACGCCCAATCCTCGGGCAGGTTGCATCACGGCAGATGTTCGAAGCGCTCCAGGCAGTCGCCGAGCGCCTCTCGCAACGGCTGGAGTTCCTTTTCGAAATGCCGCCAGTAGCCTACCCCTGAGGTGTACAGCGGCTGGCGCACCTGCTCGGCGCTTGCGGTGCGCACTGAGCGGCGCGTCAGGTGAAAGGCGAGGCAGGCTTCCTCGAACGGCAGCCCGCAAGCATCGAGGAGGCGGCGGATGTTCATTTCCGGGTCGCGCACCAGATCCTCGTACTGAATGTGCACCACCTTGCCGGGCAGCACGGTGTCCCAGTGGTCCATCAGCGACAGATAGCAGCGATAGTAACGCCCTAGGTCACCTAGGGCGTAGCTGAAGGTCTGTCCCTCGGCGAAGTGTTGCTTGAAAGTGCTGAAGCAGCTATCCATGGGATGCCGGCGCGCGTCGATGATGGTTGCGTGCGGGAGAATGGTGTGGATGAGCCCGATGTGGCTGAAGTTATTGGGCAGTTTGTCGGTGAAGTGTTCGCGTGCGGTGCGCAGCGGCCTCGTTTCCTCGAGATAGCGGCTGCCGAGCGCGGCGAGGACGCCGGTGGGCGCGGTGCCGACCTTTTCCGGATAACCGTCCCGGTCAGCCGCCATGTCGTCGAATTGGTGCGTGATGCTGATGATATTGGGCAGTTCCATGGTGCCCTCGACTCGCGAGTGGCTGGCGAGAATCTGTTCCACGAGAGTGGATCCGGAGCGCGGCAGCCCCACGATGAATATCGGCGCGGTACTCGGATCGCCGCTGCCGCTACGATTGTCGAAGAAGGGCCTATCGAAAAAGGCGCGAATGCGCGCCGCGCGGCGTTCGAAGTGCTCGATATCGAAGGGGGCAGCGACGCGCCGCAATGCGTTGCCGCGGGCGTAGTATTCAAAAGAGTCGGCGTAGCGGCGGCGTTGTTCAAAGGCCTTGCCCAGGGCGAAATGCAGCTGCGCCGTTTGCGATGCCGCGATGGTAGGGTTGCCGAGCAGCTCGAGCATGGCCGCGACCTCGGCATCGCTGAAATCGTAGTTCTTGAGATCCGCCAGGCTCCAGTAGGCCTCCGCCAATAGAGGATCCAGGGCGAGCACCGCCTTGTAGGCAGCCTCGCTCTCGCTGCGCCGGCCGAGAGTCTTGTGAATGTGGCCAATGGACAGACGCAGCCTGACCTCCTGGGGCTGGAGCCGCGCTGCCTCTTCGTAGGCTTCGAGAGCTTCCTCCTGCCGCATGAGCCGGGTTGCAACCGTGGCGATCGTGATCCAGCTCTGAGGATTTTCGGGTTCGATCTTGGCCAGACGACGGGCGGCCGCCTGCGCTTCTTCGAGGCGGCCGAGCGCCAGCAGCGCCGGCCCCAATCCCCGCCACGCAAGCGGGTGGTGCGCCGATTGATCGAGGGCATGGCGCAGCAGGCGTTCGGCGTCGACAGCCTTGTCGGCCGCGAGGGACACCGCCGCAAGTCCGCACAACGCGGCTATATGACTCGCATCTTCCTGCAGGATTTCGCGAAATGTCTGCTCTGCCGTCTTGCGGTCGCCGGCCACGAGCGCTGCCGTTGCCGTTTCGATGACAGTCCGCTTCGGATCGGCCAGCCCTGCGCGCTCAAACGCGATACGCGCGTCGCCGTACTGATCGAGATCGACCAGCGCATCGCCGTATGCCAGCCACGCGAGAGGGTGATGCGGGAATTTCTCTAGCACCCGCCGTATCTCTTCGCGTGCCCGTGCGGCACGTCCGTCGCGGCGGTAAGCCCGCGCCAAGTCCACACGCGCGTGCGCGAAATCCGGCAGGCGGACGAGCAATGGTTCGAGAACCGCGAGGCTCTCGGGGATTTTGTTCTGCTGCAGCAGGGAGGCGCCCAACAGCCAGAGGCTATTCGGCTCTGCCGGCTGCTGCGCGAGGAGCGCACGCAGGCCGCGCTCCGCGGTGGCAGCGCGGCCGGCGCGCAGCGCCATCTGTGCTTGGCGCAGCTGCTCTGCGAAGTTGGCTTTGGGTCCCGGAGTTGTCAGGAACTACGCTCAAAAACCCGAGACTAGCATACGCTCCCGGCCACAGCTTATTGAACGCTCGATCAGCGCCATTGACAGGCAGCGGGTCGCAAGACATGATCCGCTGCTGAGGGCTGAGGACGAAGGGATGGACGAACGATGAAGACCCGTGCAAGTTCACCGCATACTCGTTCGAAGCTGAGCCTCGCCATCGCCGCGGCGCTGTACGGCGCGGCCGCGATGCACGGATCGGCGGCGCTGGGCGCCCCTGTCGGTGCATCGGACGCACTCGAAGAGATCACGGTGACGGCGCGCAAGCGCTCGGAGAACCTGCAGGACGTGCCGCAGAGCATCGATGTGTTTACTTCCAAGGATCTGGAAAACCTGCAGATCTCGCGGTTCGAAGACTACGCGATGAAAAGCCCGTCGATCTCCTTCATCAGCACGGGACCGGCGACGCAGATGTTCTTCATGCGCGGCGTATCGGACGGCAGCAATCCCAATGTCGTGAACACCTCTTCGACCGGTTTCTTCCTGGACGACATGTCCATGAGCTTCTACGGCACCATCCCCGATTTGCATCAGTACGATATCAGCCAAATAGAGGTGCTGAACGGCCCGCAGGG
Source organism: Gammaproteobacteria bacterium (assembly GCA_025355445.1). Classification (GTDB taxonomy): domain Bacteria; phylum Pseudomonadota; class Gammaproteobacteria; order Steroidobacterales; family Steroidobacteraceae; genus Bog-1198. Next base: position 3,545 of record JANXZQ010000045.1, on the reverse strand, counting down.
CACGCTGTTCGGTGCGGGCTCGATGTCTGGCGCTATCCGCCTGACCACCGCCAAACCCGATCCGAACGCGTTCAGTGCCGGAGTCGATGTCGACGTGGGCAAGGTCAAGGCCGGCGGGGTGAATCACGTCTACGAGGGTTTCGTCAACATACCGCTGGTCGACGGTAAAACGGCGATCCGGTTGTCGGTGTATGCCACCCATGACGGCGGTTTCATCGATGACCTGTTGACCAGCCGGCAATAGGTGAACGGCGTGGTTTCAACCAATGCACAGTGGGCCCGCAACAACTACAACACCCAGAACATCGACGGCGGCCGCGCTGCGATCAGGCAAATTTTCAATGATCGATGGAGCGCCTCGCTGACCTCCGGATATCAGAGCCAGCGCCACGTGGGAGCCTGGGATCAAGACCCCAAGTACGGCCAGCGTGAGGTGTCGCGCTTCGCCCCGGAGAGCGGCAGCGACTACGTAAAAACGCTGGATCTGCATGTCGACGGCGATGTCGGCATTGCCGACCTCGTGTTCGCGAGCACCTATCAGCAGCAGGTCACCCATCAGGTGAACGAGTATTCCGAATACGTCCAGTACTCGAGCGTCGCGCCGTTCACCGCTCCATTCATTCAAAGTTTCGCCTGCCAGCACGGACCCACCATCTGGGGCGCCAATGCGGGCGATGCCACGGTGCCGTTCAGCGGCTGCAGCGATCCGGCTCAAAACTACGTGTACGACAACAATACGCAGCGCTGGTCGGATGAGATCCGTCTGCAGTCGAAGCCCGGCGAACGCCTGCAATGGCTGACCGGCCTGTATTGGGAGAAGACCAAAGATACGTATTCACTGTTCTACGCGATGCCCGGCATCAAACCGGGCGGCGATGCCTATCAGGCCGCCATCTCGTACTACAACACGTATTACAACGACAAGCCGGCGGCGCCGCTGCCGAATGAGTGGTACAGCTACAAGTCGCGCTTCGACTATTTGGACGTCACGGAATTTGCCGATCTGACTTTCAATATCACCGACAAATGGAGTGTCGAAGGCGGCGTGCAGCACTACAAGTCCAGTTTCACCAGCGGCAGCCTTTACGCCGGCTACTTTTGGAACGCCAAGGACCCGACTTACGACACCGGCGAATCGAAAAAATTCAACACCAAGGCAGGCTTGAATTTCAAAGCCACCAAGAATCTGCTTCTGTACGGCATTTTCAGCCAGGGTTTTCGCGACGGCGGCGCAAATACGGGGCTCGGCGCGTCCTGCACGGCCAAGGGCGCGCCGGCGAGCTTCAAACCGGACACCTTGAATAATTTCGAAGTGGGCTGGAAGTCGACGCTGCTGGATGGCCGCATGACATGGAACGGCGCGTTTTATTTGATGAATTGGAAGGGCTACCAGGCCCCCGTGTTCGATCTCGCCATCTGCCCGAGCGGCTTCAATGCCAATCTTGGCAACGCAAGGGTCTACGGCACCGAATCGAACGTCGACTACAAGATCGCCGAAGGTCTGAACGTTCAAATTTCCGGAAGCTACAACGATTCGCACCTCGTTACCAATACCTTCCAGAACGCCGACTTCGTCGTCGTTCCGGGCGAACGCCTGCCGTTCGTACCTTATTTCAGCTACAGCGCCAACGTGCGTTACGAAAAACCGCTGACCTCGGCCCTCAAGGGCTACGCCCAATTCGATGTCGCGCACAAGGGCGATATGTGGAGCGATCTGCGCGTGACCAATACCAATGGCTTCGGCCGTTCGCTGCAGCCTTCCTACGATATCTCGAACCTGCGCTTGGGCGTCAAGGGACCGAATGAAGCCTGGACCGCGGAAGCCTATATCACCAACCTGTTCGACAAGAACGCCATCATCTATACGAACACCGCTAATTACGATCACCGCAACACGACCAACGAGCCGCGAGTCATTGGAATGCGGCTGAGCTATCGCTGGGGCAAAGGTGAGTAATGCATCCAGGCTTGCCGCGAGTGTGATGCTGGCTCTGTGCGCGGCGTCGGCTCTTGCCTCGGATCCGGCAGCGGCCCGCAGGACACTGACTGCCGACGATTTGTATCGGGTGCAGGACGTCAGCGATCCTCAGGTCTCGCCCGATGGATTGATGGTGGCGTACGTAGTGTCGACCAATGATCGTGAGGCGGATGAGGCCCGCAGCGCGATCTGGATGGTCAGCTGGGACGGTAAGCAGCGCCTGGCGTTGACGGCTGCCGCCGACGGCAACGAGAAGCCCAAGTGGAGCCCGGATGGGGGCTATCTGGCGTTTCTGTCCAAGCCGGCAGGATCCGACAAGGCGCAGATCATGCTGCTGGACCGCCGCGGCGGCAACGCCGGCCAGCTCACCAAGGTCACGGGCGACATCGGCGACTACGCCTGGTCGCCGGATGGCAAGCGCCTGGTATTTACCATGACGGACAATGACGCCGGCCCGCCCAAGCCCATCGTCATCGGTGCCATGCACTTCAAGCAAGATGCCGACGGCTATATCGGCGCCGAACAACGGCAGCATCTGTACCTGTTCGATGTCGCAGCGAAGAGCGTGGAAGCGCTCACCGCTGACTCAGCGTACAACGAAGACCTGCCGACCTGGTCTGCCGACGGCAGCCAAATCGCCTTCGTTCGGACGCACGAACTCGGACCGGATCAGGATGGCCGCGCCGACATCGATGTCGTCGAATCGAAGGCCGGCGCGGCGCCGCGCACCGTCTCGCGTCCTTACGCGCCGAACACCCAGAAGCTGGCCTGGAGCCCCGACGGCAAGCTGATTGCCTTTCTGCAGGGCATTGAGCCCAAGTTCAACGCCTACATGCAGGACTGCTTGTGGATCGTGCCGGCCGGCGGCGGTACGCCGCGTTCGCTCACCGGCAAGCTCGATCGCGCGGTGATGTCGTTCGCCTTCAGCGGCGATTCGGCGGCGATTGACATCATCGTCGAGGACGACGACACGACTTATCCGGCACGGGTCGACTTGGGCAGCGGATCGATTGTGCGCAGTTTGGCGCCTGGGCCATTCGTCGTGTCTGCATTGACGATGGCCGGCGGGCATACGGCGCTGCTCAAGACCGACGACGGCGCACTCGCCGAAGTATTTGCGTTCGAAGACGGACGGCTGCGCCAGCTCACCGCGCATAACGATGCGTTGCTGGCGGAACTCAAGCTCGGCAGCGTGGAGACCGTCAAGTTCAAGAGCAAGGATGGGACCGAGATCCATGGATTGATGGTCAAGCCGCCGTCTTACGTCGCCGGCCGCAAATATCCGACGCTGTTGTGGATTCACGGCGGGCCCAATGGGCATGACGAACATTCTCTGGAGCTGGATGGCTACCAATTCGAGCCGCAGATGTTCGCGGCCAAGGGATTCGTCGTGCTGCGCGTGAATTATCGCGGCGGCAGCGGCCGCGGCGGCGCCTACGCCAAGGCCATCTATGCCGATTGGGGGCACAAGGAGGTCGAGGATTTATTGGCGGGCGTTGATCACCTCGTGGCGCTCGGTATTGCCGACTCGGGACGACTCGCGGTGGGCGGCTGGAGCTACGGCGGC
>JANXZQ010000509.1 GCA_025355445.1 Gammaproteobacteria bacterium | reverse complement strand
GCCGCCGTGACGTTCATGAGCGAACCTCTGAACCTGGCGCCCTTGGCGGAGGCGGGCGAGACCCAGCTGCGTGAGCTGCGGTCGGCCTACTGGGAACGGGTGCGCGGCGCCGGGATCGACATCGCCGGGAAGGTGTTTGTGGATAAACATCCTTTGAACACGCTCAAGCTGCCGCTGATCGCGCGGCTATTCCCACGCGCAAAGATTCTGTTCGCGTGCCGGGATCCGCGCGATGTCGTGCTCAGCTGCTTTCGGCGCCGCTTCAAGATGAATCCAGCCATGTACGAGCTGCTCACGCTGCAGGGGGCCGCGAGGTTCTACGATGCCGTCATGAGCTTTGCCGAGCAAGTTCGCCCCATCCTTGGGCTCGACTGGCGCGTGGTGCGCTACGAGAGCTTGGTGGCCGACCTTGCGCGGGAAATGCGTGAGACCTGCACCTTTCTCGGGCTCGATTGGGTCGCCGACATGGGCGACTTCGGCAACAGAGTGCAGACGCGCGAACACGCCACACCGAGCACGGCGCAGCTGGCGCGCGGCATGGATAGGTCGCGAATCGACACTTGGCGAAACTACCTCGAGCCGCTGCGGCCGATCCTACCGGTGCTGGAACCCTGGGTGCAAAAATTCGGGTACGGAGCATTCGACTGAGCACGGACATTGATTTTGATCTCATGCGAGCCTCGATGCTGCTTGACTCGGATCCGTACGCTGCTGCTCGCCAAGCGGGCGTCATCCTGGCGGGTCATCCCGGACACGAGGCGGCGAGTCTGTTGCTGGCCGCCGCCTGCCGACGCATGGGCGATTCGGCAAGCGCGATCGGCCCCCTCGAATCTCTGGTCCTCGCCCACCCAAGCTCGGCGCTCATGCAATTCGAGCTTGGCCGAACACTCGCGGCGTGCGGTCGCAGCGGCGAGGCCGCGGCGGCTTTGGAGCGTGCGGTCGAACTCGATCCCCAATTCGGCGACGCCTGGCACGAGCTTGCCGCGCAGCGCTTGCTCGCCGGAGATACGGCAACCGCCGATGCCGCTTACTTGGCCTACAGCCGATTGGCACCCGTGCCGTCGGAGCTCGCGGACGCGTACGTCGCATTCGATTCGAATCGGTGGGACGCTGCCGAGTCGGTGCTGCAGCACCGCCTGCGCGACGCGCCCGACGATGTCGCGGCGCATTCCCTGGCCGCAGCCATCGCCTCGCGGCGCGGCGACGATGCAGCAGCCGAGGCATCATTGAACCGCGTCCTGCAGCGGGCTCCATGCCATGCCGCGGCGCGCGAATTGCTGGCAGAGCTGTTCATTCGGTTAGGCCGGATCGATGAGGCACTGCCTCTGATCGAGCGGTCGCTGACTGCGAAACCCCAAAATCGCGCGCTGCTCCTGCTGCAAGCGGAGGCGCTGCGGCTCGCGGACCGCCGCGCCGAAGGTCTCGGCATCATTAACGGTCTCATCGCCGGCCATCCGGGTAATGCAGATATTTGGCTGATCGCGGGCAATCAGCAACGATTCATCGGCAAGCCGCGCGAGGCCGTCGAGGCGTATCAACGTGCTATTGCGCTGCGGCCCGGATACGGCGAAGCGTATTGGGCGGTGTCGAATCTAAAGACATTCGGCTTCAGCGCGGCCGATGTTGAAAACATGCGCCGGGCTCTCGCGGCCGCGCCGCCCTCGTCAACCGACGTCACGTACCTCGAGTTTGCCTTGGGCAAGGCATTGGAGGACGAGGGGCAGTATGCCGCTTCATTTGCACACTATGCCCAAGGCAATGCGCGCGCACGCGCCGAGTTCAACTACGATGCGAACGCGACGACGCAGTTCGTACGGCGTTTCAACGCGACGTGCACCGGCCGCTTTTTTGCCGACCGTGGAAATTGGGGAAGCAACGCCGCGGATCCGATTTTTATCGTCGGTCTGCCGCGATGCGGTTCGACGCTGCTGGAGCAGATTCTGGCCAGCCACTCCCGAGTCGAGGGCACGCGCGAGCTGGCGGCGGTCCCGACGATGGCTCGGGAATTGGCATCGGGCGCGCGCAGCGGCCCAGTGCATTACCCGGAGAGTTTGGCGGCGCTCCGACAATCCGACATCGATGGCTTGGCGCAGCGCTATCTGGCGAAAACACGCGCCTATCGGCCGCTGGGCAAGCCGCGATTCGTCGACAAGATGCTGGGCAACTTCCTGAATCTAGGCCTCATTCAATTGATGTTTCCACGCGCGACGATCGTCGATTGCCGGCGTCATCCCATGGCCTGCGGCTTTGCGATCTACAAGCAGCTGTTCAACCCCGGCATGAACTTCGCCTACGACCTGCACGAGATCGGGTTGCACTATCGAGATTACGTGGCTCTCATGGAACACGTGGACAGCGTGCTGCCGGGGCGGATTCATCGTGTGCTTTACGAGCGGCTGATTGCCGATACGGAGCACGAAGTGCGCCGTCTGCTCGAGCACTGCGGGCTGCCCTTCGAGGAGCAATGCCTGCTATTCCATGAAAATGCGCGGGTGGCTCAGACCATCAGCTCGGAGCAGGTGCGTCTGCCCATTTATTCCGAGGCAGTCGGCCAGTGGCGTCATTTTGAACCCTGGCTCAATCCCCTGAACACAGCGCTGGGGGATTTGGGCAGCAGTTCATAAGGCCGCTATTGCAGACGATGTACGTGGTAAGTGTGATGCGACGGCGTGGTCATCATGAACGAGCCCAAGGCGGCGCGTTTAATAGTTACGGGATCACCGGCAGCTAGCCGCGAGTCATCGGCCGCTTCCGTAAAGATCCAGGTCTGTCCGTTATCGAGCACCACGATGGGGTGGCCAAATCCGGTGGCGCTCTGGATGAGCTGAGCGACATGCGCTTGCACGGCGGAAGGTCCTGCCGGCGCGACAGGGCGTATTTGCGCCGGGGCCAACCCGAAGTTCGCAGAGGCGTCCTTGGCTGCTGCTGCAGGCGAGGCGGCTGCAGGAGCGGGCGCCGCCGCTGGAGCGGGCACCGTCGCTACAGAGGGCGCCGCCGCTACAGAGGGCGCCGCCGTTACATTGGGGGGCACTGCTACGGGGGGCGCCGACTGATCCGGCGGTCGGCCGGCAAGCGCGTCGTAGCAGGCCAGCCTCAAGTCGGGTCCCGCAATGGCGGCGCAGCGCGCCAGATCACCGGCGCTGACCGTCGCGGATCTCGCCGACACGGATACAAGGAGCATTGCGGGGATAAAGGCGAGGGACGCGGCCCACCGCAGGCCGCTCACGGTTGGCGCTCCTGGGTCACCAAATAATATTGTCCGTACACCTCAGTGGCAGTCTTGATCATGTCGCGCTCGGCTTCGGTCAGCAGCGGATTCCAAATGTCGAAAATCAGGATGGCACGCGGGGTATCTGACTCATTCCACGCCTCGTGCTCGATGGTGTCGTCGAAGACCCACGCTTGACCGGGAACCCATTCGCGAGTCGTTCCGCCCACCCGGAAACCGCAATCCGGCGGCACCACCAAGGGTAGGTGCACCGTGAGGCGTGTGTTGGTGATTCCCGTATGCCCCGGAATGCGCGTCTTCGCGTCAAGGATGGAAAAGAACGCCGTGGGTGCACGCCGCTCGATCCGACAGCGCGGCACTTTCTCGAGCGCGCGTGCGGTCGCAGGGCAGCGTGCGATGTGCCCGGCAACCGCCTCGCTCTGATTCCATAAGAAATACGCGCTCCACCGGCGCGAGCGGTTGAGCTCGCGGAATTGATCGAGGGGCATGCTCGACGGGAAGTCGATGTAGGGCTGCAGCCCTTCGCGATCGGCGACGAGCACTCGCAGCAACTCGGCGCGGATCTCCGGAGTCGCGGACTCGATGTCGTCGAGCCAGGGGAATTGTGCGCGTTCGAAGAATTCGATCTCCGGCAACTGCGGGAAATACATCCAGGTGGGGCTGGAATGAAAAACGCGGCGGTTGCCCAGCAGGGTGTCGAGGCATTGCTCCACGCGCTGCTGCTGCGCGCCGCCGTGACGCGCGCGGATCTCGGCCAACGGCCCTTCGAGGGCCGCAGTCAGCGCCGCGCGGTCGGCATCCACGACAGACTTCGCCTTGGCGAGAGCATCCTTGACGTTGAGCGGCACTTCCGCGCCCGGCGGCAGGCAGTCGAGCGCGTTCTGATAGGCCCGGGCGGCGTTGCGCGGGTCGCCGGCTTCCTCCAAATAGGCGCCTTTCTGCAGCAACGCTGACAGGTGGCGGGGCTCGATCTCCAGCGCCTTCTCGATGGCGTCGAGCTCTTCGGCGCGTCGGCCCAACGCCTTGAGACTCGAGGCTAAATTTGCCCACAGCGCCGGGTGCTGCGGTTGCGCGCTGGTGGCCCGTGCGAACAAGGCCTGTGCCTGCTCCGGAGCGCCCCGTGCCAGCATCCGCACGCCAAGTTCATTGAGGACCGCCGGATGGTTCGGCGCTTGTTGTGCCACACGCGCCAGCAATTGATCCGACTCAGGGATTCGTCCGGCGGCCGCTTCGGCCTTCGAGGCCTGCAATACCCGAACGATCGTGGCTTCGTCAAGCGGTGGGATGGGGGCGGCGGTGTTCACGTCGGGCAATTATATAACATCGCGCATGGCCTGCCTCGCAGCGTTGACTTCAGGCGCCGAGTCCGTTTAGATCGCCGCCAACACCATGCCGACCATCAGCGATTCTGCAGATCTCGCGCTAATGCGCGCGTCCATGTTGCTCGAATCCGATCCGGCAGACGCGGCACGACAGGCGAGCGATATCCTCGCGAACTTGCCAGGCCATGCCGAGGCCAACCTGTTGTTGGCGAGCGCGTGCCGCCGGCTGGGCGCAGCCGAGACCGCGGTCACGGTGCTCGAGTCTCTCACCCGAACTCACCCCGATTCGGGCGTGATGCAGCTTGAACTCGGCCGCGCTTATGTGAGCAGGGGGCAGGGCCCCCTGGCGCTCGCCGCCTTCCGGCACGCCGTCGACTTGGACTCCTCGCTCGCGGACGGCTGGCGGGAACTTGCCGCGCAATGGTTTCTCGCCGGCGAGACACAACTGGGTGATGCCGCCTATTTGAGATACAGCCGCCTGGCACAGGATCCGCCGCAGCTTACCGATGCCTATGTCGCGCGAGCAGCCGACCGGCTCGACGCCGCAGAGGCCATGGTGCGGCAGCATTTGCTGCGGGCGCCGCGCGATACCGCGGCGCTGCGCATGCTCGCGGATATGGCGGCACAGCGCGGCGACAATGCGCAAGCGGAGCGCTGCTTGACTGAATGTCTTCAGGTCGTGCCGGGTGACGCAGCGGCGCGCAATGATCTGGCACGCTTGCTCATCCGGCAGGAGCGGATTGCCGAAGCGCTGCCGCTGGTCGAGAGGCTACTGGCCACCGAACCCGACGACAGCGGCTACGTTTGCCTCAAGGCACAGAGTTTGCGGTTGGTCGGCCGCACCGAAGAGGCGATTGCGCTGCTGCAGGGCGTGGTTGCGAAGTCTCCGGACGACGCACAGGCATGGGTGATCTTGGGCAACGCTCTGCGCGAGGTCGGTGAACAAGCTGCGGCGATCGAGGCCTTCAGGTGCTCGCTCGCCGCACGCCCGGGATTCGGCGAAGCCTATTGGGCTTTGGCGAATTTGAAGACCTTCCGCCTTGATGCCGGCGACGTCATGGCCATGCGAGAGCAGCTTGGGCGCAGTCCAAAATCCGGATCCAACCGTATCCACTTGGAATACGCTCTTGGCAAGGCCCTGGAGGATGAGCGGCAGTACGCCGCATCCTTCGAGCACTACGTCCGCGGTGCCGCTCTGCAACGCGCCACGATGCCGTACGACGCCGACGCGACGACCGAGTATGTACGGCGTTCCAAGGCGATCTACACCGCGGGCTTGTTTGCCGGCCGCGCTGAATGGGGAAGCGAGCGGCGGGATCCGATTTTCATCATCGGCCTACCGCGCTCCGGCTCCACCCTGCTCGAGCAGATTCTCGCCAGCCACTCGCAGGTCGAGGGCTCGCGCGAGCTGCCCGATATCCCGGATATCGTCATGGAGTTGTTCGCGCGCGCCGGCCCCGGCGCCGCAGAGTATCCAGAGTTGATCGAGACGCTGGGGCAGCAAGAATGCATTTCGTTCGCGGCCCGCTATCTCGCCCGGACGCAGATTCGCCGGCCCCGGGGTCTGCCGCGCTTCGTCGACAAGATGCTCGGAAATTTCAGCCACTTGGGGCTGATCCAGTTGATGTTCCCGCGTGCCGCCATCATCGACGCCAGGCGCCATCCGCTCGCCTGCGGTTTCTCGTGCTACAAGCAGCTTTTCTCGCAGCGCATGAACTTCAGCTACGATCTGGGCGAAATGGGGCGCTACTACCGCGACTATGCCGAACTCATGCAGCACATCGACAGCGTGCTGCCCGGCCGGGTGCACCGCGTCCACTATGAACAAATGGTTGCAAATCCGGATCGTGAGGTACGCCGGCTGCTGGAATACTGCGGGCTGCCTTTCGAAGAGCAGTGCCTGCGCTTCTACGAGAATCGCCGACCGGTGCAGACCATCAGTTCCGAGCAGGTGCGCCGTCCGATTTATTCCGACGCAGTGGATCATTGGCAACACTACGAGCCGTGGCTCGGGCAGCTGAAAGAGGTGCTGGGCGATCTGGCCGAGCGCTACCCGCAATAAAAAAGCCCCCGAGGTATCAGCTCGGGGGCTCGAAGCTCAATCGAAACTTTAAGTTTCGATTATCAGTTGACGCTGACGATATGCAGAGCCACCCGGCGATTCTGCAGCCTGCCGTCGGCAGTCGCATTGTCGGCAATCGGGTGTTCCTTGCCATAGCCCTTGGCCGTCATCGTGTTGGTGACGCCATGCTCGCGCAGGTAGGTCATCACCGACTCGGCGCGATGCTGTGACAACACGATGTTGTACTTCACCGAACCCACACTGTCGGTATGGCCGTGAACCTCGATCACCAAGTTCGGGTGCTTCTTCAAGGTGGCCACACCGTAGTCCAGCACGTAGGCTGATTCGGGAACGAGCGCCCAGGAAGCGGTGGCGAAGTTCACGCCCTCGAGTTTGATCTCGTCCTTGATAGTGCAGCCATAGGCATCAACCATGTCGCCGCGCGGCGTGTTCGGACAGCGATCGATCGAGTTCGGCACACCATCGCCGTCGTCATCACCATCCACAGGGGGCGGTGGCGGCGGAGGCGGCGGCAGCTCCCGAACCACGGGCGGAGGCGGGGGCGGCGGTGGGGGCGGCGGTGTAGGCGCGCCGAACATCAGCTGAAAGCCCACTCCTAGGACCACGTCCTTGGGATCGTTCGGCACGTTCTGGGTGTACTTCATGAACTCGTACCGATACTTGGCCTCGGTGCGAAACTGAAAGCGCGTGGAACCGGTCTGATCGCCGATCCCGATGAGAACACCGGCGCCGGCTTCAGCCAGCCACCCGGTGTTGTTTTTGGAGATGCGCCCAATGTTGTCGGTTATCGAGCCGGTGCCGCCGATCACGAACGGTCGAACCATTGACGTAACGGGCAGGAATTTGTACAGCAAATCGAGCGAGGTGGCGGAAAGCTTCTCGCTGGCGCCCGCGTTATCGATTCGAAAGCTGCCGTTGCTCTGCGCGACTTCCAACGCAAAATGGGGTGCGAAGTTGTAGCCCAGGCCGACTTGATAACCCTGCCGGTTGTTGGAAATTCGGTCCTTGTCCAAAAACGTGTACTGGCCCAAAGGAGCCAAGTACCAAGCACCCGTGTCGTCGTAGGCGTCCGCGGCCAGCGCGCTGCCTCCAACCACCGATGCTGCGGCTAGTAAGCCACCCAAAATCACTCTCTTCATAATCCGGCTCTCCAAGTTGCTTCGTACAAACGCAACAAAAACCTCGTTGCGGCACAAAAGATTTAAATCCATAAAAGTCTGACTGCTACGGGCTTATAAGCCTCCCAAATAGTCAGTTGTTGGTTTTATACTACACACCCCAGCCATGTATGTAGGTCAAGACCTCGTCCTGCCGTAGGAGTTCCGTTAGCGGGGATTCCGAGTGAGAAGGGCGCCTAGCGCGAAGGCGTCTGGTGAGAAGTCGGTAGGCTGGCGTGCAGCACGGCATCGCCGGCTTTGATGCCGAGGCGGGCGCACGCGCCTCCCTTGAGCTCCAATACGGCAATAGAAGGCTCGGAGGAATGAATGGTGTCGAGCGACAGCGGCGTGGCTGCGGCCGCGATGTAGTCGATGCGCCCCTGCTGGTTGATGAACAGCAGGTCGAGCGAGATATAGGTGTTCTTCATCCACATCGTGGGCTGTCGGTTGCCGGGGAACAGGAACAGCATGCCGGCGTGCTCATCCATGTCGTGCACGAACATCAGTCCCTGCTCTTCACGGCGCGGGCTATCGGCCTGCCAGATCTTGAAATTGATCACTTTGCCGGCCGTGGTGCGGATCGCCAACAGACTTTGCGGAAACGCCGACAGCGGTTCGGGCGCCGCGTCCTGGGCAAGTGCGCTGCCGCCCGAAAAAATGATCCAGGCGCAGGACCACGCAGCGACGGCCCAAAATGATTTCAGCGGGTGGAAGTTTCGGTTCATGGCGGTTGGTCCTGGAAGTTGACGATTCCGGCAAACTCGAACGTGCTGACGAGCACATCACCGTCGCCGTGGATGGCATGGGCGGGCGAGGTGCAGAACCCGCGCGCCTCTACCCGGTAGAAGCCCGCGGGCGAGAGCGGGCGTTGAGTCAGTGAATCCACGGTGCAGCGCTTATCGCCGAGCGTGCCGAAGATGCGGCTCTTGCCTTGCACCACTACCGTGACATTGGTGCGAATGGCGTGGCCGGACTTGCCGGCGCGAACGCCGGTTAGGCCGAATACCAGCAGCAGATTGGGGTCGCCGCCGGCGGTGCGCTCAAAGCTTAGGCGAATGCCGGGCGGTTTGCCGCGCCACTCGCCCTGGCACAGCGTGCCGCTGTTAGGCCAATCTATAGTGGCAGTGATGGCGCCTGCGAGATGCGCGCGCAGGTAACCGTCGCCGGAGGACAGGCACCCCGACGGGCTGATGATGGGAGCGGGGTTGATGATGGGCGGCGCCATCACGGCCGCGGCCGGCGCAGCCGCCGCGGCTGCAGCGGCTACGATGGCCGAGCCCACCTGCCTGCGAACAATGACCATAGTCGGTATCATCGTCTTATGTTGCCACGCACGCCGCGAGAATGTTGAACGCCAAGCCGTTGTGGCGATTGAGCGGGCTGATCGGCTGCCTGTTATGCCTGATGACGGCGTGTTCGTTGCTGGCTCCAAAATTTGAACGCCCGACGTTGTCGGTAGTCGGCGTCGAACTGGTCAGCGGCAACCTCTTGCAGCAAAACCTTCGGGTCAAGTTCAACATTCAAAATCCCAATGATCGCGCACTCCCGGTGAGCGGCTTGCGCGCCTCGTTGAGCGTCGGGGGAGAGCCCGTTGCGCAGGGCCAGAACGACCACGCCTTCGTCGTGCCCGCGTCCGGCAACACCGACTTCGACATGATGATCACCGCCAACATGGCCATGGCGCTGCTCAAGCTTGCCAACAGGATGGATCAAAACGCCGACTCGATCGACTACGACGTGAGCGGCACGGCGAGCATTGATTTGCCCTTTTTGCGCGATTTGCCGTTTCATCAGGCGGGCGTATTTTCGCTCAAGGGAATGCGATAACTTATTGAAATAATTATATATTTTTAAAATCGGTGCCCGCTTTTAATCCGCCGTCTGGTAAACTTGCCGGCCACACGAAAGCGCACCGCCATCTTTAAGGCGGCGCCCACAAGGTAATCATGGCTGCCTCGCCGTACGAGCAATTGGAACAGGAATTTCGCCGCCTGCACGCGTTCCGCGGCGCACTGTCGCTGCTGCGCTGGGACGCGGCGGTAATGATGCCTCGCGGCAGTGCCGACGTGCGCGGTGAACAGCTGGCAGCGCTCGAAATCGAGCACCATGCCTTGCTCACCACTCCCAAGGTAGCGCGCTTGCTGGAACGCGCCGAGGCCGGTGCCTCGCAGCTGGAGGACTGGCCGCTGGCGAACTTGCGTGAGATGCGTCGCCAGCGCGACCACGCGATTGCCACGCCGCCGTCGCTGATCGCACGGCTGGCCAAGGCTACCGCTCGCGCTGAAGTGTTCTGGGTCGAGGCCAAGAAGGCCAATGACTTTAAGTTGCTGGCGCCGCACCTGGAAGAAGTGGTGCACCTGGTGCGCGACAAGGCGGCGCTGCTCGGGCAGGCGCGGGGGCTCGCTCCTTATGATGCTTTGGTCGACGGATTTACGCCGGGCATTTCTACGGCGGACATCGACACCATCTTCAAGGCGCTGTCGCGCAAACTTCCCGGCCTCATCAACCAAGCCATCGAGGTGCAGGCGGAGCACGCGCCCGTGCCGCTGGCGGGGAAATTTACGGTGGCGCGACAGCGCTCATTATCCGTGGAAGTACTCAAGGCCTTAGGGTTTCCCTTCGATCGCGGGCGGCTCGACGAAAGCGAACATCCATTCACCGAGGGCGTGCCGGGTGATATTCGGGTGACCACGCGCTTCGATCTCAACGAGCCGTTTTCCGGGCTGTTGGGCGCGGTGCACGAGACCGGCCACGCCATGTACGACTTGGGTCTGCCGCTCGAGTGGCGGGATCAACCGGTGGGACGCGACCGCGGGCTGGCGCTCGAAGAAAGCCAGTCGCTGTTGTTCGAAATGAATCTATGCCGCAGCCGGGCCTTCGTGAAATATCTTGGTCCGCTGATGGAGAAATACCTGCAGGTCAGCGGCCCGGAATGGGCAGAGGCCAATCTGTACCGCCATCTGACCCGCGTTCGCCGCAGCACCATCCGCATGGATGCCGATGAGCTGACCTACCCCGTACACATCATGCTGCGCTACGAACTCGAGAAAAAGATCTTGGAGGGCTCTCTGCCGGTGGCCGATTTGCCTGAGGCGTGGAACGCGAACCTGGAACAGCGCCTGAACATTCGGCCTACGAATGACGTCGACGGCTGTCTGCAGGACATTCATTGGGCGGTGGGCCATTTTGGCTATTTTCCCTCGTACGTGCTGGGCGCCGTCATCGCCGGACAGCTCAATGAGGCCATGCGCGCGGCGCGCCCGTCGCTGGATGAGGAAATCGCGTCCGGCCAATTCGCCGGCGTGATGGATTGGCTGCGCGACAATGTGCATGGGGTGGGTGCACGATTGCCGGTGCAGGAACTGATCAAGCAGGCCACGGGGAAACCGCTGACGGCGGCGGCTTACCTGCGCTACCTGGAAGCGAAATATCTCGAGATCCCCTGACAGAGTGTCGCCGCCGTTGAAACACGCGTCCAATAACTCCAAGAAACTTGCGGCGCAGTTGCGCGGTTCGGTGGGCAAGGCCATCGCCGACTTTCGGATGATCGCGAACGGCGATCACGTCATGGTGTGCCTGTCGGGCGGCAAGGATTCCTATACCTTGCTCGACATGCTGTTGAGCTTGCAGCGCAGTGCGCCGGTGAGCTTCGAGATTACAGCGGTCAATCTCGATCAGAAACAGCCGGGTTTCCCGGCGAAGGTGCTGCCGGACTACCTCGAGAAATTGGGCGTTCGATATCGCATCATCGAGCAGAACACCTATGCGGTGGTAAAGCGCGTCATACCCGATGGCAAAACCATGTGCGGCCTGTGCTCGCGGCTGCGGCGCGGCGCGCTCTACCGGGTCGCCGCGGAAAACGGCATCACCAAGATTGCCCTCGGTCATCACCGCGACGACATCGTCGAGACCTTGTTCCTGAACATGTTCTTCGGCGGGCGATTGAAGGCCATGCCGCCGAAACTGCTGAGCGAAGATCGCCGCCAAATCGTGATTCGGCCGCTGGCCTACGTGGCCGAGTCGTTGATTGCCCGCTATGCAGCCGCACGCGAATTTCCCATCATTCCCTGCACGCTGTGCGGTTCGCAAACCAACATGCAGCGGCTGGTGGTGAAGAACATGCTGCGCGAGTGGGAACTGAAGTTTCCCGGCCGGGTCGAGTCCATCTTCTCGAGCATATGCAATGTCGCCGGCTCACAGCTTGCGGATCCCGCGCTGTTCGACTTCGCGGGCCTCGATGGCCGGCGGGCCATGGCACATGGCGCCTTGATTCCCGAAGATGCGCTGGCCGAAGAACTCGAGCCGCGCGTTTGAAACTGCCCGCATCCCGCAGCGCATCGCAGATCGCCAAACGGCCGGCCGCCGCGGCGTGCAAGACGCGCTATGCGTGGGAAACACTGCCCGATGACCAATTACTCAGCCTGCGTTTTTGCGACCTGAAGCTATCGATTCAAGGCACGGAATTGGAGGAAGCCATCAAGCGCCTATACCGCGAACTGGCGGCGAAGGGGATACGGTTTCGGCCGCATTGTTGGCTGGCGCAGGAGTGGTTCTCGCCCGATGGAATACCGGGGATTGCGATTCCCTTCTATTTGGCGCACCCGAGGCTCATGCGCCTGGAGCGGCATTTCATGCGCGAAGCGGAGGGGGGCAACCGCAATTGGCTGATGCGCATCCTGCGCCACGAGGCCGGACACGCCATCGATTCGGCCTATCGCCTCAGACGCCGCAGCCAGTGGCGTGGGGTGTTCGGTCCGGCCTCCCTGCCGTACCCGGACGCCTACCGTCCGCGGCCCGGAAGCCGCCGCTTCGTGCAGCACTTGGGCGCGTGGTACGCCCAGGCGCACCCCACCGAGGACTTTGCCGAGACTTTTGCAGTTTGGCTGAAGCCGCACTCGCCCTGGCGGCGCGAGTACCGGGGTTGGCCGGCTTATGCAAAGCTGGATTTCATCGACGCGCTGGCAAAGGATCTCGGCGCATCCAAACCGGCCGTCTCGAGCCGCAGCACCATTGAGAATGTGCGTCATGAGACCCGCACGCTGCGCGAGCACTACGAGAAGAAGCTGGCGCATTACCGGCTGCCGCGCCGCTCGGGAGCCGACGAATTGCTGCTCAAGGTATTTACCGCCGTGCCCCGCGGGCGCACGCGCCTGAAGGCGGCGACTCTGCTGCGTGAATTGCGCCAGCCGCTGCGTCAGCAGATCCAGCGTTCCGGGGCGTTCAGCGAATACCTGGTGCATCAGGTGCTGCGGCTGATGATCGAGCGTTGCGAGTCATTGAATCTGTACGTGCGGGGATCGCGGCGCGAGCTCAAAGGCCATTTGCTGTGGGTGATCGGCCGCCTGGCCGAGTCCTATGAAGAGCGGCAACTGCCCCGGGTATCGCTATGAGAAAGATGCGGGCTCTGGTTCTGGTGCATTCAACGCTGGTCCCTCCGGATTCGTTGAAAGGCTCCACGGAGAAGGAGATCGACGAGTGGCGCACCGAGTACGACGTCATTTCGCACCTGAAGGCCGAGGGTCACGAAGTCATGCCTTTGGGATTGAGCGACAGCCTGTCGGAATTGCGGCGTGCCATCATCGACTGGAAACCCCATGTAGTGTTCAATTTGCTGGAGGAATTCGACGGCATCGTCACCTACGATCAACACGTAGTGGCGTTCTTAGAGCTGATGCATCAGCCCTACACCGGCTGCAATCCACGCGGCATGCTGCTGTCGCGCGATAAGGTCCTGTCGAAGCAGCTGCTCTCCTATCATCGCGTGCCCACCCCGCAATTCATGGTGTTCGCCCGCGGCAAGAAGCCGCGCATACCGAAAAAGCTGCGCTTCCCGTTGTTCGTGAAGTCCTCGACCGAAGACGCTTCGCTCGGCATCGCCCACGCCTCGGTGGTGGCCGACGAGAGGCAATTATCGGAACGCATCGCCTTCATCCATGATCAAACGCATTCCGACGCCCTGGTCGAGGAATACATCGAGGGCCGCGAGCTATACGTCGGGGTCTTGGGCAACGACCGGCTGAAGGTGCTGCCGGTGTGGGAAATGACTTTCGGCTCCTTGCCGGAGAACCTACCCGCGATTGCCACGCGCAAGGTGAAGTGGGATCGAAGCTACCAGCAGAAGTACGGCATCACTACCGCGGCGGCCGCGAATCTTCCCGAAGGCACGGTGGCGCGGCTGGAGCAGTTGTCGAAGCGTATTTTTCGCGCCCTGCATTTGACCGGTTATGCACGCATGGATTTTCGCCTGCGGCCCGATGGCGAATTGTTCGTGCTGGAAGCGAACGCCAATCCCAATATTTCCGCGGCTGAGGATTTCGCGCAGTCGGCGCTCACCGGCGGCATGAGCTATGACGACTTGCTGCACCGGATCATGCAGCTCGGCGCGAATTATCCGGCCGCGTGGCGGGCGGTGGAGCCTTGAGGTACGAGCGTGGTTGCGGAAGGCGGCGCCGACAACAGCAGGTCGTGAATCTTGTGCACCAGCGCGGCCCTCAATTCCAGGACGTCGCCGAAAGGTACGGCCTCGGAAAACAGATATCCCTGCAGAAATATCGAGCGATTGGCCAGGAACCAGTTGAATTGTTCAGCCCGCTCTATGCCTTCGGCCGTCACATGAAGCTGCAACCCGGCGCACAGATCGATGATTGCCCGAAGGATGGCGGCGGCGCGCGGGCTGGAGTCGATCCCCGAGATCAAACTGCGATCCAATTTTATTCTTGACAGCGGCAGTTGCTCCAGCGAAGTCAGCGAGGAGTAGCCCGTACCGAAATCGTCGAGCGCAATGCCAAATCCATGGGATTGCAGAATGCGCAGCGCCGCGACCGTGGCAGGACCTGTTTGAAATGCCATCTCCGTCAATTCGAGTTCGATGCACTCGGCCGGCAGACCAAATTCCTGCAACAGCGCAAGAACACTCTCCACAAAACTCTGATCGAGCAACTGTCGCGGGGAAATGTTGACCGCAACCCGAACTTCCGGCCAGCCGCCCTGGTACCACCGCGACGCGTCCGCGACGGCGGTGCGCAAGACCCAGGAATTGATGTCGATTATCAGCCCGGACTGCTCTGCGATCGCCAGGAATTCGCCGGGTTTGGCCACGCGCCCGTCCGGCAGGCGCCAGCGCAGAAGAGCTTCCAATACTTCAGTATCCGCCGTGGCGAGATTGATTTCGGGCTGATAGGCAAGTTCGAATTCCGAATTCTCGATGGCTCGCCGCAATCCCTGCTCGATGCTGAAGCGGCTGGCAGCGCTCGCAATGAGTTCCGCTGTAAAGACGACGAGCTGACTGCGGCCCAGTTCCTTGGCACGAAACAAGGCCGAGTCCGCCGCACGAAGTAGTCCGTCGGCATCGGATTCATGCAGCGGAAAGATGCTCGCTCCCAAACTCACGCTGATGCTCAACTCCCGATCATCGACCGGCAGTAGCGTCTGAAACTCGCGGGAGATCGCCAGACCAAATTCGTTTATCGCGGCGAGCGCGGCAACGTCCTCGTAGACGATGGTGAATTCGTCACCGCCCAGACGGGCAATAAAGCCCAGACCATCGATCAGTTCCTCGAGCCGATTCGCCACGCTCATGAGGACGCGGTCGCCGAATGCATGACCTAAGGTGTCGTTGACGTTTTTGAAGTTGTCGATATCCAGGAAGTACACGCCGACATAGCGATTTTCGCGGGCGGCGCGTTCAAGCGCAGCGTTCAGCAGCACATTTAGTTGCCGGCGGTTCGGCAAGGAAGTCAGGGCATCTTCCTGCGACAACCGTTGCAGCTTGTAGGCGCGCTCCACGTGGTAAGTCTGCAATTCCGACGCCATTTCGTTGAATGCACCGGTTAATTGATCGAGTTCGCGGATGCCGCCCCGAGATACGGCAACGTTCGGCTCTCCTTTGGCCAATTGTCCGGCAGCTTTCACCAGGCGCCTCACCGGGAGGACGATGCTGCGCACCGTGAACACCGAGATAAGGCAGATGATGAACATGACAATCGCCGTAACTATCGCCATGACTCGCGGTGCACTTTGGTCTGCGCGACCGCCGACGACTTGCTGAACGTCCGTACTCGGCACAGTCACACCGGGCGTCGTCACACCGGGCGTCGTCACACCGGGTGGCGTCACACCGGGTGGCGTCACATCGGGCATCGTCGCGTCAGGCACCGTCACATGGGCAGGCGCCGGCTGCACTGCCACGGGATGCGGGTGCGGCACTAGGGTGGCGGCTGCGTGCCGTGCCGCGGTCTCCCGTGCAGAGATGGCCGCGGAGATATCGGAGGAGACGCGCCGCCGGCTCTGGACGAATTCCTTTGCGGCCGGCGTGTATTGCAAATTCATACTCTCGATCGATTCTCGAAGAGTCGTCAGCGCGTGTACGTGTTCGCGCACCGATTTTACCCAGTCGGCCCCTTCCGATCGCACAAAGCTCGGATTATTGGCCTCTATCAGGCGCAAGATCCGTGACTCATCCGCGACAAGTACAGCGCTCTTGTCATCGTCGGTTACGTCGCCGTCCCGCAATAGCGAATCGTCGTGCTGGCGGATAAGGTCCACATTCGCCCGCATGTCAATCAGAGACTGTCTCGCTACTACGCGCCCAAAGATCTTCCATGCGTGATCCAGAGCCTTTTGAATATCGTCGGCAATGGCGCTCGTGTTATGCAGGTATTCGGCATTGGCCTTGCGCCGCTCATCCGCCAGATCGACCAACGCCCGGCCTTCGTCCATGTAATTGGAAATGGAGCTTGTGATCGCGGGGTGGCCTTCTGATGAGCGCAGCGCATTCTTGAAATCGAGAGCGGCCCGTTGCAAGGATTCCTTGGCGGAGAGGTAGCCGGAACTGGTCGTTGCCGAATCACTCTCCGCACGCGCGCGACTTTCTTGTTCGTAATGCTCGACTGCGGAGGTCAGGCGGCTGCCATTGGCGGGCGGTGGCATGGCCACCGGCATGGGCGGGGCTGCGACGGCCACAGGCGCAGGCGCAGGCGGCAATCGCGGCTTTGCCGGTGCTCGTTCGGGCTGGCGGGTGAGCGTGCGAATGACCACTACGGTTTCGCGGGCAATCATGTTGGCTGCGACCGCGAGAATCACGACGGCGGCGAAAGAAGCGGCCAGCCGCGGAGCGATTCCCACCCGCTCTGCCGACGACATCCCACGGCTCAGTACTTTTTTAAGGTTCCCGAAGAGGGCGTGGGTATTTCGAAGAAGCATAAGAGCTCACGCCTTCAGCCCACCCCCGGCAAGGGAGGGTCGTGCGTAGAGACGCTGGCAAGAATGACGGGATTGGCAAGCATTGCGCTACGCTATCCGACACGCGGCCAGCGGCGCGTTACTGACTTCACATGCCGCTCTGCAATTGTGAGATCCAGTGCCCGAAGGTTGCAGTCCATCCGGCAATCCTGGCCGCCGCCGAGCGAAATTCGCTAGATGCCCCGCCCGATTTGGAACCCGGGCTTCAGTCGTAGGCCTAGGGTTCGAGCCAGCGATTCAGCCAGCCGAGCACCGTGTCGTACCACTGGACGCTGTCGGCGGGTTTCAACACCCAATGGTTTTCATTCGGAAAGTACAACAGCTCGCTGGGGATGCCTTGGCGCTGCAGAGCGGTGAACACGGCGAGGCCTTGGGAATCGGGGACACGGTAGTCCAGCTGGCCGTGAATCACCAGCGTCGGCGTCTTCCATTGGGACACATAGTCGATGGGATTGTGCTTCGCGTACGCGGCGGGGTTGCGATATTCGGGCCCGCCGTTTTCCC
>JANXZQ010000495.1 GCA_025355445.1 Gammaproteobacteria bacterium | reverse complement strand
TCAGAGCCAGGCCGCTCATGCAGCGACCCCCGGCTTCTGGCGTAAATTCTTCGGATCATAGAAGGGCGCGGCCACGACTCGCGCCGGCAGCAGGCTGCCGTCGTCGACGCGAATTTGAATGTCGCGCCCTACGACGGCGAGATCCGGGGACAGCATGGCGAGTCCGATAGTTTTGTTCAATGCATGCGAGTGCGTCACGCTGGTGATGCGGCCGGCGATCGCGCCCTGCTCGATGATCAAATGACATTCCTTGGGTAGCGGTGCCGCAGCGGCCAGCTCGATGCCGACGAGCTTTTGCCGAGGCCCGCGCGCCTGCAGGATGCGCAGGCTGCGCTGTCCGACGAAGAAAGGCTTCTTCATCGCCACCGCCCACATGGCACTGGCCTCCTGCGGGTCAGTCAGGCCATCGGTGTCCTGACCTACTATTAAATGTCCTTTTTCGAGGCGCAGCACCCGCTGGGCTTCGACGCCGAAGGGGCGCAGGCCGCGCCCTGCACCCGCCATGTACAACGCCTGCCATACCTCGGCGCCGCGCCCGGCCGCCACGTGAATTTCGTAGCCCAGCTCGCCGACGAACCCGACCCGCATCAAGCGGGCAGCGGCACCTGCAACCTGCCCGCAACGCACCGCAAGGTAGGGAAAGGCCTCGTCCCGCAGGTCGATGTCCGTCATACCCTGCAAAATTTCGCGGCTCGCCGGTCCCGCAAAATTGAACGCCGCGCGATGGCCGGTGACATTCACCAGTGTGCAATCAAGTCCCCATAGGGCATTGAGCCGCAGCAATTCGCGAAATACGCCGGCGGAACCGCCGGTGGTGGTCGTGAAATAAAACAGCTCCTCGTTGAGGCGCGCAATCACGCCGTCGTCGATGATCACCGCCGACTCGTCCAGCATCAGCCCATACCGGGTCATGCCCACCTTCAAATCGGAATATCGTCCGGCGTAAACGCGATCCAAGAGCTCGGCCGCCTGCGGTCCGTAGATCTCTATCTTGCCGAGCGTGCCCACATCGATGAGCCCTACGGTTGAGCGCACGGCTCTCACTTCGGCGGCGATGCTGTCTGCCCGGGACTCGCCGGACACCACATAGTATTCGGGTCTGCGCCAATTGCCCGCCGGCATCCACACCGCTCCCAATGCGGCATGTTGTGCGTCGACGGGGGTGCGGCGCTCGGGGTAGAAGCTGCGCCCCGCCAGCAACTTCAGCGGCACCGGATGGTACATGGGCCGCGACGTCGTCAGGCCGAGTTGCTCCACGCCGACGCCGCAGAAGCGGGCGAGGACGCGCAGTGCGTTCATATTGGAATGCTTGCCCTGCGAGGGGCCCATGCCCACGGTACTGTAGCGCTTTAGCAGTTCGCTGGAATCGAACCCCTCCTGCGCCGCATTTTCCAAGTCCTTGACCTGCAGGTCTTCATCGAAGTCGACGAAGTTCTTGGCTTGCGGGTGATCGACGATCGGAAAACGATGCGACGGACAGCGTGTGCTGCGCGCGACCAGCGTGCTGCCGCCCGCCGTGGTGCCGACCGCGGCGTTGCCGCCGGCCGCTTCGAATCCCGCGTGTGCCGCGGCCAGCGATCCGGCGCGGCGGCCGTCGGCCAGCCGTGATTCGAGGTCGTAGACTCCATTCAAACGCCCGGCGGCAAATATTCCGGACGGCATTTCGCGCGGGACGAATTGCTGCAGCTCCTCCGAGAATCTCGTGCTGCCGCCGGCTTGCAGAAATAGCTGCGCAGCCGCCGCCCAACCGATGCTCATCAAAATCCCATCGCACTCGATCTGTCGCGACTGCCTCGCAGTGACATGGCCGGCACCATCCCAGGGCGCCACGGTCAATGCGGCGGCAACGCCATCGGGACCGGGAATCGCTTCGTAAGGCGCATGCGCCGACAACATCTCGATACCCAGCGCAGCGCAGTCCGTCACTGCCGCATCCCCATCCGGCGCCGCCCGCAGATCGACGATGGCGGCTATGGCCACCCCATGCGCGTGCAGTTCAAGGCAGGCGGCATACGCTTCCAGGTTGGCGGCAACCATGACCACTCGTCGGCCGGGGGCGACGCCATGGCGCCTCAGCAATCGCATGGCGCCGGCCGCCAACATCACGCCAGGGAGATCATTGTTGCGAAATACCGCCGGCTGCGCGATCACTCCCGTGGCAAACACCACCGCCCCCGCGCGCATTTTGATCATGTGCGCCTGCTGCGCCAGGGCCACCCAATGATCGGCGTAATAACCGGCGGCCACCGTGTCCGGATAGAGAGTGATGGCAGCAGAGTCATGCACCGACCGGACCAGCGACGGCGGCGAGTCGTTGCCCGACAGCCGCAACGATTCCTCGACCAGCGCCACCCTAGCACCGCTCTGTGCCGCCGCCAACGCGGCCGCCAAGCCGCTCGGGCCGCCGCCGATCACCAGCACGTCGCAGAATCCATAGCGCTTGGCAGTCCTCTGCCGGACCGCGTCCAGCGTCACTTCGCCAAGACCGGTGAGCGCGCGGAACATTCGCTCCCAACGCGGAAACAGCCGCTTGGAATGGAATGCCTTGTAGTAAAAACCCACGGGTAACAGGCGCGCAAAGCGATCCAGCACACGCGCTTTGTCGCGCCTGAGGCCGCCGAAGGTATTGAGCGCCGCGACGTGCATGCCCGCGCGCAGCAACGTCACATCGCCACGCACATTCGGCACACCGTCTACCTGGAACAAGGTGTTGCTGTCGTGATTGGCGAAGGACAGGATGCTGCGCGGCCGATGGTACTTGAAGCTGCGGGCCAGATACGGCACGCCGGCGGCTGCCAGCGCCGAGGAAATCGTGTCGCCTGTGTAGCCCTGATATTCAAGGCCCTCAAACGTGAAACGCAGCGGGGCCGCGCGATCGATCCATTCACCGGCCTGAGCCTCGACGCGATACATCATGAGGCGGCACCGGGCAGTCCGCGCCGCACGACCTCGGCCGGATACGTGGCCAGCACCTCATCGCGGGCCGTGTCCCGCAAGGCGACGAACCAGAATCCGGAGGCGATGTGACACCACCACTCGTACTTGACCTCGGGCGACCCCGTGCGATTAAAGACGTAGTTGCTCCACTCGGCATCGCTGCAGGTGTCCGGGTCAGGCATGCGGCGAATCTCGCCGCCGTACGCGAACTCCGACACCGGCCGCGCACCGTTCAGCGGACACACCAAGATTTTCATCAGTGGCCCACCGAGGCGGCGCCCTTTTCACCGGTTAGGCGATAGCGGGAAAAGCGATCAAATGTGAAGCCCTCGATCAGCGGATGATTGCGGCCCGTCGCCACGGTGTGGCTCATGGTCTTGCCGCACACCGGAGTTGCCTTGAATCCCCAGGTGCCCCAGCCCGCGTCGAGAAAAAAACCTTCAACTGGTGTGACGCCCATGATGGGCGCGAAATCCGGCGTCATGTCGGCGAGCCCCGCCCATTGGCGGTTGACTTTGACTTCGCTCAAGAAGGGAAACATGTCGAGCATATGCGAGGCCAAGCCTTCCACGAAGTCCAAGGTCGGCCGCGTGGCGTGCAATTCATAAGGATCGAGCGATGCGCCCATGACGAGTTCGCCGCGGGCGGACTGCGACACATAGACATGCAGCGAACCCGACACGATGATGGGATCGAGCCAGGGCTTTATCGGCTCGGAGACCATGGCCTGCAGCGGATGCACATAAATCGGCGTGTGCAGATCCAGCATGTCGAGAATTCGCGGCGTAAATCCTGCCACGGCACACAGCACCTTCGACGTCGCGATGTGCCCGCGGCTGGTGTCGACTCCCGTCACGCGCCCGCCTTGCAGGCGAATCCCGGTGACCTCGGTCTGTTGGTGAATCTCCACGCCGCGCCGGTCGGCGCCGCGGCCATATCCCCAGGCCACGGCGTCGTGGCGCGCAATGGCGCCCGGTTCATGAAACAAGGCGCCGAGAATCGGCGCATGTCCGCCGCAGGTCATGTCGATCGATGGAATCGCGCGCTTGACGAAAGCCGCGTCGACGGCTTCCGAGCGCACGCCGTAATGCTTGTTGACCTCCGCCCGCCAACGCATGGTGCGCATGGCGGCATCGGTGTGCGCCAAGGTGTAGTGGCCGCGGGTCGAATAGAACAGGTTCAGATCGAAATCCGTGGCCAGGTCCTGCCACAGACGCAGGCTCTCGTCGTAGAACTTCACTCCCTCCGGCGTCAGGTAGTTTGAGCGGATGATGGTGGTATTGCGGCCGGTATTGCCGCCCCCGATATACCCTTTCTCGAGTACCGCCACGTTGCGAATGCCATGGTCCCGCGCCAGATAATAGGCGGCGGCCAGCCCATGGCCACCCGCGCCGATAATGACCACGTCATAACTCGCCCTAAGCGAGTCGTGCCGGGTAAACATTCGCGGTTCGGGGTGCTTACGCGAGACGCCGAAACGAAGTAAGCGGTAAGGCATGCAGGTTCAGGAGCCGTGGAATTCGCGGGTGCGACGCTGGTTTTGCGGCGGGATTACCATGGGCGAATATAACCACGAAATTTAACTGTGGAGCAAATGATTTGCGTATTGCGCAATAGCTGAGGCCCCGCAGACGCCGAATATGACACGGTGTAACATTTGAGGCCTGCTCTTCAACAGGGATGTTACGCATGCTATCGCTACAAGCAAAAAAGGCGCTCCTTGGGCTGATTCCGGCCGCGGCCGCGCTGGCGGCCTGCGGTGGCGGAGGCGGGGGTGGGG
>JANXZQ010000478.1 GCA_025355445.1 Gammaproteobacteria bacterium | reverse complement strand
CGCGGGCATTCAAGCCGCGGCCATTCACGGCAACAAGAGCCAGGCGGCTCGGGTGAAAGCGCTCGACATGTTCAAGCGTGGACAAGTCACCTGCCTGGTGGCCACTGAAGTCGCGGCGCGTGGCCTCGATATCAAGGAACTGCCGCAGGTGGTGAATTACGAGTTGCCCAATGTGCCGGAGGACTACGTGCATCGCATCGGCCGCACCGGCCGTGCGGGCGCCGCGGGGGAGGCCATTTCCTTGGTCTCCAGCGATGAATCGGGACTGCTGCGCGACATCGAGCGCGTACTACGCCGCAGCATACCCACCGTACCCACGCCGGTGTTCAAGATCGTCGAGTCAGCGCAGCCGGCCCCTAACGGCCAGCGCGGCTCCGGTGATCGACCCTACGCTGATCGTCCCCAGGGCGAGCGATCGGGCAACCGTCCTGCACAGGGACAGGGCCGCCATCACGGCGGCGGACACGGGGGTGGAGGCGGACGCGATTCGCGTCGCGCGCCGGCCACCGGTTCCGGTACGCGGAGCTTCGGTCAGCAGCAGCGCGGGCGCTTCCGCTAGGCCATCTTGGGGACGAACTCGCGCAGATACTTGGCGAAGTCCCCACCCAGGCTCGGATGCTTCAGCGCGTACTCGACAGTCGCCTGCAAGTATCCGAGCTTACTGCCGCAGTCATAGCGCTTGCCTTCAAATTCGAAGGCATAGACCGTTTCCCGCTTCATTAGCTGCGCGATGCCGTCGGTGAGTTGAATCTCACCGCCGGCGCCTTTGCCAATTTTGGCGAGATCGTCGAAGACCGAGGCCGTGAGCAGATAGCGGCCGACCACGGCGAGTGTGGATGCCGCTTTGTCCGGCTTGGGCTTCTCCACGATGTGCGATATCTTGCCGATGCGCGGCGCGATCTTGCTCTCGAGAGTAACGATGCCGTACTTATCGGTGTCCTGTTGCGGCACGTTCTGCACGCCCAGCACACTTGAGCCGTACGCCGCGAATAGCTCGACCATCTGCTTCAGGCACGGCACTTTGGCATCGATCAAGTCGTCGGCGAGGTGAATCATGAAGGGCGCTTCGCCCACCACCGGCCTTGCGCACAGCACCGCATGACCCAAGCCGAGCGGCGCGGGCTGGCGAATGTAAACGCACGACGCCCAACTCGGCAGTATCCCGCGCAGAGTGTCGAGCAACTCCTGCTTGCCCTGGGCCTGCAGCACAGCCTCGAGCTCGGGATTACTGTCGAAGTGATCCTCGATGGCGCGCTTGGAGCTGCCGGTGATGAACACCAAGGTATCGGCTCCGGCCGAAAGCGCTTCGTCCACCGCGTATTGGATGAGCGGCTTGTCGACGATGGGCAGCATTTCCTTGGGGCTCGCCTTGGTCACGGGAAGGAATCGCGTGCCGCGTCCGGCGACGGGGAATACGGCAGTTCTTACGGCTGTGTGTGGCATCCGGAAATAATAGCGGATTTCGTCGGGGCGCGCCGTCGGACAATTCTCACATGCGGTCTAGAAATCAGCGCAGCTTGACGATGGCATAGGCCTCGAAGCTGGCCCAGGAATGACAGGCCGGGCAATGCCAATAAAAGTGGCGTCCGGAAAAGCCGCATTCGATGCAACGGTATTTCTCCGCATTCGCCAACAGCGCCCCGATTTCGCGGACCGTGCGCGAGTCTTGCTCCGGACCGGCCCGCCACACCGCCTTGAGCGTCGGGTCCTGCGAAAATACGCGTTCGATGGAAGAGCGCAGCGGCTCCGCATCGACCAGTCCGGCCGCGATCGCCGCAAACACCAGCCGCTTCAATTCGCCGATGTCATGCGAGCCGGCCTGCGCCACGAGTTCCGCGAGCGCGGCATCGCGGGCGTCAGGGCCCACGAGATCGAGCAGATGCGGCAGTTCCTCTTGCAGGAGCTCAGGGGCTTCGGTGAGCGCCTGGCGCAACAGCCGCACGGCCATCTGCGCCTGCCCTTCGGCCTGCGCGATCCGCGCCCGTAACAGCGCTGCGCGTGGGAACGGCGAGATTTGCGAGCGTGCTTCGCGCAACAACTGGCGGGCCCCTGCGGCGTCGCCGCGCTCCATGGCAAGCGTTGCAAGCTCGCATAGGTAGTGCGCGGCTATTTTGAGCGACGGCGCCGCTTTGATGCGCTCCAGCTGCCGAAAAGCACCCAGTGCCTGCTGCCAATCATGTTGTCGCTCGTACACCAGGCGCAGGGCGTCGAGCGCGCTTGCGCGCAGCCGGGGCACCTCACTCACTTGTTGAAACAAGCCCTCCGCCCGATCCAGCAAGCCGGCGCGTAGATAGTCCTGCGCCAGCGCGAGCAGCGCCTGCTCTCGATGCTCGGGGGCCAAGCTGGCGCGCGCCAATAGGTTTTGGTGGATGCGAATGGCCCGCTCTACTTCGCCGCGCCTGCGATACAAGGAACCCAATGCGAAGTGGGTCTCGATCGTATCGGCGTTGGCGTCCATCAGCTTCAAGAACATATCGAGTGCCCGGTCGGGC
>JANXZQ010000475.1 GCA_025355445.1 Gammaproteobacteria bacterium | reverse complement strand
TACAACACCTCGAGCATGGTGCGATCGCGATGTCCCAACGGGTCAGAGACCGTGGGCGCCTCGAGCAGGGAGTCGACTTCGGCTTCGGTCAGCGATTTTGGCAGCGAGCGGCCGATTTTCGGCATGGCGATTTGCGCCGTCGGATCGAGTTCGATCAATCCCTCGCGCACCATGAAACGGAAAAAGCGCCGAAAACTCGACAGCTGCCGGGCGGTGGATCGGGGACGGGAGCCGCCCTCGACGCGCGCCGCTATGAAGCCCAATAATTCGATGCGCGTGGCTTTGAGCAGTGCGCTGTCGCGCTCTTCCAACCAGCGTGCCAGTGCGGTCAAATCGGCGCGGTATGCGGCCAGAGTATTGGCCGATAAGCCTCGCTCCAGCCACACTGCGTCGAGAAAGCGTTGCAGGGCGGGATCCGCCGGCTCGCGGGCAGCCGCTACCGCTGCGCCCGAGGTGCGTGTATAAACCGTGCGTTTCAAAGCCGTCGCCATAACTGTTTCGCGTGGGTTGTTCGCACGAAATGTGCTTCTACACGCCTATCCGGAGCCAGTATGCGAGGCGTGCCGGGAGGTCGGAGTGACCAGAATCACAGTACCGTCAAGTATTAACATAAGGAGAACCAGATCACAGAAGACCCGCAGACTAGCCTGCGCGGCGCACTGCAATGGCTGTACACCGCCTACTGCCTGACGCTGTTTACGGCGCTGGGATTGACCGTGCTGGTGATCAATCTGTTCCTGCCCAGCCTGCGCGCCCGCCGCCGGGTGGCCGGCACGGTGTCACGTGGATTCCTGCGCGCCGCCGGCATGCATTTCACCGTCGAAGGGTTGGATCGGTTGCCGGCCACTCCCTGCGTGGTGGTAGCCAACCATGCGAGCTATATCGACGCCCTGGCCGCCGCCGCAGCGCTGCCGCCCGATTTTGCCTTCGTGATCAAAAAGGAAATGATGCACGTGCCGCTCGCCGGCCTGCTGCTGCGGCGCTTGGGATCGCAATTCGTCGAGCGCTTCAACCGGCACAAGGGGGCGGTCGATGCGCGCCGGGTGCTGCGGCTAGCCGCCTCCGGCCAGTCCCTGGTGTTCTTCCCCGAGGGCACCTTCGACAAAGTCAAGCAAATCAGCAAATTTCATGGCGGCGCTTTTGCGGCCGCGGCGCGCTCCGATATGCCGGTGGTGGCCATGGCCATTCACGGTACGCGCGACGTCTTCCCGCCCGGCGGGCTCAAGGCCCATTGCCGGCCGATTCGCGTTCAAATCCTTGCAATCATGACTGCCGGCGAAGCCAGGGAGCGCAGCCGCACGCTGATCGCAGAGGCGCTGGGTGAGCCGCTGGCGCCCTAGCAGCGGAGCCGGGGTCTGTTGCCGGCAGGGTTATACTATGGGTTCACCCCAACCCACGGAAATGCTTCATGACCTTTGATCCAGTCGTTATTTTGAGCGCACGCCGCACTCCGGTCGGCGCCTTCCAGGGCGCCTTCGCCACGGTCACCGCCCCCCAACTGGGCTCGGTCGCCATCAAGGCCGCGCTCGCGGATTCAGGCGTCGCAGCTGCGCAAATCGACGAAGTCATCATGGGCTGCGTGCTGGCAGCCGGTATTGGCCAGGCGCCGGCGCGTCAAGCCGCGATCGGTGCGGGAATTCCAGCCAGCGTACCGTCCACCACGGTCAACAAAATGTGCGGATCCGCCATGCGTGCCGTGATGCTGGCCTGCGACCAGATTCTGGCCGGATCGGCCAAAGTCGTCGTGGCGGGCGGCCTGGAATCCATGACCAACGCGCCCTACCTGCTGCCCAAGGCGCGCGCCGGCTACCGCATGGGAAATCAAGAGGTACTGGACCACATGTTCTTCGACGGCCTGCAAAGCCCCTGGGACGGTCAGCTCATGGGCTGCTTTGCCGAGGCCACGTCGGAGAAGTATCACTTCACACGCAAGGCGCAGGACGATTTCGCGGCCGAGTCGCTGCGCCGCGCGCTGGCCGCCATCAGCAGCGGAGCCTTCGCGGGCGAAATCGCTGCGGTAACCAGCAAGACCCGCAAAGGCGAGGTCGTGGTCGAGAAGGATGAAACGCCCTTTACCCTCGACATCGCCAAGATCCCGACGCTCAAACCCGCGTTCAAAAAGGACGGTACGGTGACGGCGGCAAGCTCCTCCGGAATCTCCGACGGCGCGGCGGCACTGGTGTTGACGCGCGAATCCTTCGCCGCGGCGCAGGGCAAGAAGCCGCTGGCGCGCATCCTGGGCTACGCCAGTTTCGCGCGCGAGCCGGAATGGTTCACGCTGGCGCCGGTGGGCGCCATCGGCAAATTGCTGACGCAGCTCAATTGGCAGGCCAAGGATGTGGATCTGTACGAAATCAACGAAGCCTTCGCCGCGGTGCCGATGGCAGCCATGCAGGATTTGGGAATAGAGCATGCCAAGGTGAACGTCAACGGCGGTGCCTGCGCGCTCGGCCATCCGATCGGCGCCACCGGCGCGCGCATCATCACCACGCTGCTGTACGCACTTCGCGCGCGCGGCAAGAAGCGCGGCATCGCCAGTCTTTGCATCGGCGGCGGCGAAGCCACGGCGATCGCCGTCGAACTGATGTAAGGACCGGCATTCGCATGAGCGCGACGGTCTTGACCACGATTGCCGAGGGCATCGCACGAATTACCCTCAATCGCCCCGCGAAGCGCAATGCCTTGGACCGTGCGACCATCGGCGCGCTTACGGCGGAATTGCGCAGCTGTGCCGCCGACCCCGCTGTACGCGTGGTGCAGCTCACTGGTGCGGGCAAGACTTTTTGCGCGGGCGCCGACCTCACCGAGATGCAGGAACAGGCGGGCGCCGCCGAATCGGCCAACCTTCGGGACGCGGAGCAGCTGGCGGCGTTGTTTGCGGAATTGGATTCCTTGCCGAAGCCGACGCTGGCACGGGTCAATGGCGACGGCTATGGCGGCGCACTTGGCCTGCTCGCAGCGTGCGACATCGTGGTGGTCGTGGATGAGGCGAAGTTCGCCTTCACCGAAGTGCGCCTAGGAATCATTCCCGCGGTGATTTCGCCGTTCGTGCTCGGCAAAATCGGCGAGCGCGCGGCGCGGCGCTACTTCCTGACCGCCGAGACTCTGTCCGCGACGGACCTTGTGCGCTTGGGATTGGGCCATGAGGTCGTACCCGCGGACCTGCTCGACTCGAGCTGCACGCGTTTCACCGAGGCGCTGCTCAAAGGCGCGCCCGGCGCGCAGGCCGAGGCCAAGACATTGATTCGCGATATGGCCCATGCCAGGCCAAAGGAGCGGGCTGCGTCAGCCGTCGAGGCAGCCGCCAGGCTGGCACGCCTGCGGACCCAAGCCGAAGCCCAGGAAGGATTTGCCGCCTTCTTCGCCAAGCGCCGCCCAACCTGGCGGCGCGACTAAAATCGATGGGGCGGGCATCCATGCCCAAACCATGCCCAAATCCCTTGGCCCTCCTGGAAGTCGGCGTCCGTGGCCTGTCAACATGGGTGTCCCCACTAGGTAAGGCGACGCCGCTGCGAATATCCCCTCATCGGTTGTCCGCCTGGTGGACTGCTGCCCGGTTGACGGGTTTGTGATTTACAATGCGCCGCTTACTTCGGCACCTGTTCTGGGCGTGTTTGCGCCCCAATCTAGATTTTAGGGCTCAACTGATGAACGAAACCGCGCGCGATGTCATGCAATACGAGGTCGCCATTGTGGGCGCCGGACCCGCAGGCCTCGCGGCCGCCATCCGGCTGAAACAGCTGAAACCTGACTTGAGCGTCTGCGTGCTGGAAAAGGCCGCGAGCCTAGGCGCCCACTCCCTGTCGGGCGCCGTGCTCGAACCCGGGCCCCTCGATGAATTATTTCCCGATTGGCGCAAGCAGGCGCCGGCGGTCTGTGTACCCGCCACGCGCGACGAGTTCCTGTTCATGACCCGCCGCAAACGGTTCCGCCTACCCACCCCGCCGCAGATGGCCAACCATGGCAACTTCATCATTTCTCTCGGGCAATTGGTGCCGATTCTGGGCGCGGAGGCGGAAAAGCTCGGCGTCGACGTGTTCGCTGGGTTTGCGGCGGCGGAGGCCTTGTTCGACGACGCCGGTGGGGTGAAAGGCGTGCGCATCGGAGATATGGGCGTTGAAAAGGACGGACGGCCCGGGCCGAACTTCGCTCTGGGGCCCGAGATTCACGCCAAGCTCACCCTGTTCTGCGAAGGCTGCCGCGGCAGCGTCTCCAAGCAGTTGATCAAGCGCTTCCAGCTCGACGCCGGCAAATCGCCGCAAACCTATGGCTTGGGATTCAAAGAACTATGGCAGTTGCCGCCAGGCCGCGTGCAACCCGGCCTGATTCAACACACCTTAGGCTGGCCGCTCGACACCAACACCTATGGCGGCAGTTTTTTCTACCACCTCAACGACGATCGTGTGTACGTCGGATTCGTGGTCGGTTTGGACTATGCGGATCCGCGTTTCAAACCCTTCGAGGCCTTCCAACAGTACAAAAATCATCCGGATATCAAGAGTCTGCTCAAGGGGGGCGAGATCATCGCCGGCGGCGCGCGCACAGTGATCGAAGGCGGCTATCAATCCATGCCCACACTCGAAATGCCCGGCGCCATGCTGGTCGGCGACGCCGGCGGCACCCTCAACACTCCCAAGATCAAGGGCATCCACCAGGCCATACGCTCCGGCATGACCGCCGCTGCCCATTTCGTCGAGCACGGCAGCAGTTCAGGTTTCGATCAGCGCTGGCGCGAATCGCCGGGCGGCCGCGAACTGCACAAGGTGCGCAACATCCGGCCCGGCTTCCGCCGCGGCCTGTGGTTAGGCCTCGCCAACGCCGTGCTCGAAACCGCCACCTTCGGCAAACTGCCGTGGACCCTCGCCAATCACGCCGACGATACGGCACTGAAACGTCTCGACGAGCATGCATCGCCGGAACGAGATTGGGGTGAGCGCGAACTGCCGCCGCGCGATCGTGTGGCCTTCGTGTTTTTTGCCGCGACCACCCACGATGAGAACCAACCAGTGCATCTGCACGTCGCCGACACCACCGTGTGTGCGACGCGCTGCATAACGGACTTCGGCAATCCCTGCACCAATTTCTGTCCCGCCAACGTCTACGAAATGATCGACGACGGCAAAGGCGGCAAGCGGCTGCAGATCAATTCCTCCAACTGCGTGCACTGCAAAGCCTGCGACATCAAGGAGCCCTACCCTGGCCAGATCACCTGGGTGACGCCCGAAGGTGGTTCCGGTCCGAACTATCAGAGCCTTTAGGAACATCTCAGGCTCCTAGTGGCCAGTTCCCGCACCACTGTGGAAGCGCGGCTGCGGGAGCAGGTAGCCGCGCAGCGGCTGCAGTTCGACCCGGCGCAGGCCGCGGCCGCGCAGCGGCTCGACGCCCTGAACGCCGCGCTCACCCAGTCCTCCAAATCCTTCAGCGCCGTACTGCGCGCACACCTGCCGTGGCTGCCGGCACCGGCACGCGCGGCGCCGCGCGGCCTGTATCTGTGGGGCGGCGTCGGCCGCGGCAAGA
>JANXZQ010000436.1 GCA_025355445.1 Gammaproteobacteria bacterium | reverse complement strand
CGAATAGGGCCCATTGTTCGATTTCCGCGTGCGGTGCATCGATCAAATCGATCAACAAATAGGCAAGCCTGTTCCCCGGATAGTCCTCGGGATCCAGTCCGCGGTCACCCGCGAGACGCAGCTGCTGCAGCAGTGAAATTGCGGCGGCCGTCGGTTTCTCGCCATCGCTCCACAGCAGGCGATAGCCGTTGGCTTCATACAGCTTGCCGATTTGTTCGCGATCGTTCGATGCCCCCGGCCAATCGATATAGGCCGGGTTGCCCTCGTCGATGATTTGCTTCAGCGCGTCTTCGGCAGGCGCGGTTGCCTGCGCCTGCGCCGCCGGCGCGCCAGCCCATGCGGCCGCGGCGAGCAGCGCCGTACCGAGCTGCAGTATTGTGCGAAGCCGAGATGTCGGACCGAGTCGTGCCATGGCCGTCCCCATTTTCTATTGGTAAGATTTACCACATGTTGCCGACAAACGTACCGCCCACAGTCATCGATGGCATCGTCGATCGTTGCCGCGCCGCGGACTATCCGCCGGCGGTCACGCGCTTGCGTTCCGGGTGGGTGGTGATGGGCGCGCGTCAGGTGTTCACGGGCTACTGCCTGCTGCTGCCGGATCCGGTGGTGCCGCATTTGAACGCGTTGCCGCTCGATCTGCGCGCGCAATTCCAATCCGACATGGCGGCGGTCGGCGATGCGCTGCTCGCCGTCACGGCGGCGGTGCGCATCAACTACGCCATATTCGGTAATGTCGATCCGGCCCTGCATGCGCATATATTTCCGCGCCACGCCGCGGAGCCGGAGGCGACGCGCACGGCGCAGCCCTGGGCGCTCGATTGGAATGCCGCCCCGGTATATTCGGATGCGGTGCACGGGGAGTTGCAGCGCCGCTTGGCTGCGCAGCTGGTGGCACAGCAGCCCCGGTAGGGGTACCCGTCCGCGGCAGGTCGATTGCGCTGCATGTTACAGCTCCGCGTCGGTTAGAATGCGCGTCAATTTAGCCGAAGTACCTGTCATGTCCGATTCCAGTCATGCGGCAGAGTTGCCTGCCCTGCGTTTGAAGCGCAATGAAGATCGCCGTCTGAACGCGGGACATCTGTGGATCTTCAGCAACGAGGTCGATACGGACCAGACCCCCCTGCCCAAGTTCAAGCCGGGCGAATTGGTGCGGGTGCTGGCGCATAACGATCGGGCTTTGGGATTAGCCTACGTCAATCCACAGTCGCTGATCAGCGCGCGCATGCTGGGAACCTGGAAGTTGCCCGACACGGCCTGGCTCGCCGGCCGAATCCGCGGCGCGCTGGATCTGCGCGAGCGCCTGTATCCCAAACCCTACTATCGATTGGTATACGGCGAGTCCGACGGCCTGCCGGGATTGGTGATCGATCGCTATGGATCCGCCTGCGTGGTGCAAATCGGCACCGCCGGAATGGAAAGGCTCAAGCTGCAGATTCAGCAAGCCTTGGAACGGGTTCTGGACTGCGAGGCGCTGCTTTTCAAGAACGATGGCTCGACGCGCGAAATGGAGGGCCTGCCAAGCTATGTGGAGGCAGCGAAGGGCAAGTTCGATGAATTGAGCAAGGTCTTCGAGGATGATCTGGAATTTCAGGTGCCGCTGGTCGAGGGACAGAAGACGGGATGGTTTTTCGATCAAGCGGCCAACCGTCGAGCGCTGACCAAGTATCTGCGCAAGGGCGTGCGGGTGCTGGATGTATTCAGTTATGTGGGAGCCTGGGGCGTGCGTGCGGCGCAGGCCCAGGCACGCGAGGTGCTGTGCGTCGATAGCTCCGCCGCTGCACTCGAGTTGGCCGTGAATAATGCCGAGCGCAATAACGCAAAGATCACTGCGGTCAGGGGCGACGCCTTCGACGTGTTGGAGGATTTGGTCAAGAAGCGTGAGCGATTTGACATCGTCATCGTCGATCCGCCGGCGTTCGCCAAGCGCAAGAAGGACCTGCCGAAGGCGCTCGCCGCGTACAAGCGCTTGAACCAGCTGGCCATGCAGGTGCTTGGGCCCGGGGGCATTTTGGTTTCCTGCTCCTGCTCCTACCATGTGAGTCCGGAGGACTTGCAGGATGTCATTGCCAAGGCGGCGAAGGCAGCCGACAAGCAGGTACAGATCCTGGAAATGGGCGGACAGGGGCCGGATCATCCCGTACACCCGGCCATTGCCGAGACCCGCTACCTCAAGGCCTATTTCTGTCGGGTCAACGAGAGTTTAAAGTAAGGCCATGCTCACCTATCCCCACATCAATCCCATTGCCATCTCCATCGGGCCGGTATTCGGGTTCGGACCCTTGCGGGTGCATTGGTACGGCATCATGTACCTCATCGGGTTCGTCGCCGCCTGGTGGCTGGCGAGATATCGCGCGCGCCGGCCCGGCTCCACGTGGACCACTCTCGATATCGACGACTTGATTTTCTACAGCGCCATCGGCGTCATCGTCGGCGGTCGATTGGGCTGGTGTATTTTCTACGGCCACGACGTGATCGCCGAGAGCTGGCCGAACGTATTTCATATCTGGGACGGGGGAATGTCATTTCACGGCGGCATGACGGGAGTGCTGGGTGCGGCCTGCGTGTTCGCACGGGTCAAGCGCAAGCGCATTGCCGATGTGCTGGATTTCCTGGCGCCGCTTCCGGGCATCGGCCTGCTCGCCGGGCGGCTCGGCAATTTCATCAATGGCGAACTGTGGGGCAAGCCCACCGATCTGCCCTGGGGCTTCGGCGTGCCGGATGCCGGCGGTGCGCTCATTGCGCGGCACCCTTCGCAGCTCTATGAGGCGAGTCTCGAAGGATTGGTGCTGTTCTTGATCGTGTGGTGGTTTACCAGTAAACCGCGGCCGCGGCTTGCGCCCACCGGCCTGTTCCTGCTGGTCTATGGATGCGCCCGATTCGTCGTCGAGTGGGTGCGGCTGCCGGATGCGAATATCGGATACTTGGCCGGCAACTGGCTGACCATGGGCATGCTGCTGACCACGCCGATGATATTCATCGGCTTAGGGATGATGCTGTATGCCTACCGGCGCAATGCGGCGAGCGGCAATATGGGTGCAGTGAAAGCCTGATGCGGCAGTACCTCGATTTCTTGCGTCACATCAAGCAGCACGGCGCGCACAAGGACGATCGCACGGGCACGGGCACGTTGAGCGTATTCGGCTATCAAATGCGCTTCGATCTGCAAGCCGGGTTCCCGCTGGTGACGACCAAGAAACTGCACCTGCGCTCCATCATCTACGAACTGCTGTGGTTTCTGACCGGCGACACCAATGTCCGGTATTTGCACGAGCACGACGTCAGCATTTGGGACGAATGGGCGGACCAGGACGGGAATTTGGGGCCGGTATACGGCAAGCAGTGGCGCAGCTGGCCTGCCGCAGACGGCCGCCACATAGATCAGCTGGCGAACGTTGTCCAACAATTGAGGAATAATCCGAATTCGCGGCGCATCCTGGTGAGTGCCTGGAATGTCGGTGAGTTGGACCAGATGGCGCTTTTGCCTTGTCACGCCCTGTTCCAGTTCTACGTGGCCGGCGGGCGGCTTTCTTGTCAGCTCTATCAACGCAGCGCCGACGCCTTGCTGGGTGTGCCGTTCAACATCGCCTCTTATGCTCTGCTCACCCACATGCTGGCTCAGCAATGTGATCTTGAGGTCGGCGAATTCATTTGGACCGGCGGTGATTGCCATCTGTACTTGAATCACCTGGAACAGGCCGATCTGCAGCTGAGCCGCGCGCCCTTTGCCTTGCCTACACTGGCTATCCGGCGCAAGCCGCCGAGCCTGTTCGACTACCGCTTCGAGGATTTTGAGATCCTCGACTACCGTTATCACGCAGCCATAAAAGCTCCAATCGCCGTATGAAAAAAACTTCGCGCCGCCGCACCCCGCTATTCGAAGTGCGCCACTCCCCCATTCACGGATACGGCGTGTTCGCCGCGCGGCGCATCCGCAAGGGCACCACTGTAATCGAGTACTTGGGCGATCGCGTGAGTCATGTCAAGGCGGATGCACGCTACGAGGACAAGGATCCGAACGACAATCACACGTTCTTGTTCACCGTGGATTCAAGGACGGTGATCGATGCCGGGGTGAACGGCAATGACGCTCGATACATCAACCATGCCTGCGACCCGAATTGCGAAAGCACCACCTTGAACAAGCGCATTTTCATCGAAGCGATTCGCACCATACAGCCCGGCGAAGAACTGTCTTACGACTATCAGATTCAGCGCGACAGCGACGATGCGCCCAACGTCGATGAGATTTATGCCTGCCGTTGCGGCGCGGCGAAATGCCGCGGCAGCATGCTGGAGGCGCCCAAGAGAGCGCGCAAGAAGCCCCATCGCGCGCCGCGCCGGGCTGCGGGCAAAGCGCCAGGCGCGGGTAAAAAGGCTGCCGCGCACGAACATACAAGCCGGCGCAGCAGGGCGGCAAATCGGCGCAGCGGCGCGGCAGGGCGGTCGCAGCGGCGCGGTCGTTGATAGCGGCAGACGAAGTCTCGATCCGGGATCAATTCCTAACGCGGGCGCAGGTGCGCGCCTTGGCCGATTGCGCAGAGCTGCGCCGCTCGCGCGGGGATTTCACCGCGGCGCGTATCGGCGGCCCACGCAGCGTGCAACGCCGCGAGGAGATCCGCGGCGACAGCATCTGTTGGATCGTGCCGCCGCTGTTGCCGGCGGAGCAGATCTTGCTGCGGGGACTGGAGCGGCTGCGCTTGGAGCTGAATCGCGAGGCATTGCTCGGGTTGTTCGATTTGGAGCTGCACTACGCCCGCTACCCGCCGGGCGCCTCCTATGCACGCCATGTCGATCAACCGCAGGGGCGATCGCAGCGGCAGGTGTCCCTGGTGCTGTACTTGAACGAAGACTGGGCATCCGGTGCCGGCGGCGAGTTGCGAATATTCGATGCAGCCGGCGGGCATCGCGATGTAGAACCCATTGCCGGGCGTCTGGTGTGTTTCCTGACAACCGGCCGCGAGCATGCGGTGTTGCCGGCAGTGCGAGACCGCCTCAGCATCAGCGGGTGGTTTCGAACACGGGATTGAGAACACGGTTGCCTGCAATGGCTTGCGTGAGGCGCGCCGCATTAGCCGGCGCACGCTCGATCCGCATTCGATCGAGTCGGTCACGCAGGCGCTGTGGGCAGCACACGGCGATTTGCGCGGATCATCAACCAAGCGACGAGTACCCAGCAAAAGGCTCCGGCCGCCACGGTCACTATCTGCAGCGTGGCCCAATGCGCCAGCGCTCCGAACAATGCGCCTCCGACTCCCGGGCCGGCAATGTTTACCGTGGTCCACAAGCCGAGCACCCGGCCCCTGAAGTTGGCGCGGATCAGGGACTGCAATTGCACCTGCAGCCCCACGCTGCACAACACGATGGCGAACCCGAGTACCAGGCTGATCAACAACCCGACCCCAAACTGCGTACAGAATCCAAACAGGATTACGAGCGGCCCCAGGCAAATGGCGGCAAGACCAGTCACCCGCGGCAACAGATCCGTCGAGCCGGCGAGTGCCAGTGCCAACGCACCCACGATGGCCCCCGCACCGACGGCCGTCGTCAGATTGGCGAGTCCCAGGCTGCCGCGATGAAACACGGTGTCCGCAAACACCGGCAGCAACTCAATCACGCCCCTCGCCAGCGTCGCCGTGACGGCCGCCAGCAGCATCATTTGCCGAATGCCAGGGTGGGCGATTACGTAGCGCCAACCTTCGCGGCTCTCCGCGAACAGGCCTTGAGTGGGCTTATTGACCTCACGCGGGTGCAATTGCACCGCCGCCAATGCGACCAAGATGCCGAGAAAGGAAATCGCATTGACGGCGAACGCGGCCGCCAGACCGTAGTGCGCAATGACGATGCCGCCGATGGCGGGACCCACGGCACGGCTCAGGTTGAAGATCACCGAGTTCGCCGCGATGGCTTGCGTTAGGAGCGATGGCGCCACCACTTCGTGGATCATGGTGAGCCGTGCGGCCTGATAACCGCTATTGGCGACGCCCAGCAGTAGGGTAATCACCAGCAGCGTCACGATATGCATGAGATGAGCCGCGGTCAATGCGTACAGCAACACCGCCAAAACCGCCATCGCGCTGTTGACGGTCATGGCGAAGTAGCGGTGGTTGTGCCGATCGAGCAGGGCTCCGGACAGTGGGCCGAACGCCACCAAGGGAAGAATCTGCGCCAGTGAAATCAGGCCAACCCAGGCGGTTTGGTGAGTAAGCTCCCACGACAGCCAGCCGATGGCGACACGCTGTGCCCAGGTGCCAATGTAGGAAATCAGACTGCCGAATGCGTAAATCCGAAAATTACGGTCGAGCAACACGGCCGGCGGGGCGGCGGCGGCAAAAAAGCGAACCCAACTCAACGTCGATTCTCCCCGCGCGTATCCTGGGCGGACTGTATCCCATACCCGGGTACGACGACAGCCGACAGGCAGGGGCGAATGACCGCACGTGGACTGATTCTTCAAGCGAGCTATCGGATCGCCTCCGGTCCCCATGGGCAGCGCACGCCGGTCGTGCACATTTACGGCCGTTTGGAGGAGGGCGGCACATTCCTGCTGCGCGACTACCGGCAACGCCCGCATTTTTATATCCGCTCCGGCGACGCTGAGCGTGCGCGGGAGCTGCAGGCGCCGCAACCGCAGCCCACCGACCAGCGGAACTTTTCGGGCGTGCCGGTGTGCCGGATCGAAGTAGAGGTTCCACAGGATGTCCCGGCATTGCGGGACCGGTTGCACGCGGCCGGCATAGAGACCTATGAAGCCGATGTGCGCTTTGCCCTGCGGTACTTGATAGATCGAGGCATCAAGGGCGGCTGCGAGCTCGACGGCGTATGGGTGCCCGGCGACGGTGTTTCCCGCCTGTACACCAATCCGACGCTGCGGCCGACCGGAGTCGACGTCGAACCGCGCGTCCTGTCCTTCGATATAGAAACGGCGGGCCGCGAGGAGCGCCTGCTGGCGATTTCACTCTATGGTCCGGGTATCGACGAAGTTCTCATCGTCGATGGCGGCACTCGCGCCATGCCGGAGCGTGCCATTCGATGTGCGGATGAGCGCGCTGCGCTGGATCTGTTCTGCGCACGGGTGCATGAGATAGATCCCGATGTGCTCACGGGCTGGAATGTCATCGACTTCGACTTGGGCGTGCTGCAGCGAATTGCCGAGCGCCTGAACCACCCGTTTCGCCTAGGTAGGGAGCCTGGTGCGATGCGCTTGCGCAAGGCCGAAGGCTACTTCGGCAGCGGACAGGCTTTTGTTCCAGGACGGCTGGTGTTGGATGGCATCGACCTGTTGCGCGGCGCCTTCGTCCGCATGGACGAATATTCGCTCGATGCCGTGGCGCGCGAAGTGTTGGGCGAAGGCAAGGCGGTCGCGGGCGATGTTCATGACCGGATCGAAGAGATCCTCGATAATTACAGGCAAGATCTGGCGGCATTCGCGCTGTACGCGCGCACCGACGCACGGCTTGCCTACGACATCGTGGAGCGGCTCAACTTGGTGCGCCTCGCAGTGGCCCGCAGCCAGCTGACCGGCATGACCCTCGATCGGGTCGCGGCGAGCATTGCATCCTTCGATTTCCTGTACCTCGCCGAGCTCAAGGCTCGGCATGTCGTTGCACCCACCGTGCGCAACGACGCTTCGCGGCAGCATGCCGCTCAGCAAGGCGGTCATGTACTCGAATCCAACGCGGGATTGCACCGTAACGTTTGGGTATTCGATTTCAAGAGTCTGTACCCCAGCATCATCCGCACTTTCAACATCGATCCGCTTTCCTATGTGCAGAGCCCTTCCACGTATGCCGATCTGATCAGAATCGCGGGCAGCGCGTTCGTACGCAAGCCGGCCATTTTGCCGAGCATGCTGGATGTGCTGATTCCACGCCGCGAAGCCGCCAAAATGATCGGCGACGTGGTGGCGTCGAATGCCATCAAGATATTGATGAACTCGTTTTACGGCGTGCTCGGCGCTCCCTCCTGCCGCTTCTACAACCCGGCATTGGTCAACGCCATCACAGGCATGGGGCGCGAGCTCTTGCTGTGGTCGAAGGCCTGGTTCGAGGCT
Source organism: Gammaproteobacteria bacterium (assembly GCA_025355445.1). Taxonomy (GTDB): domain Bacteria; phylum Pseudomonadota; class Gammaproteobacteria; order Steroidobacterales; family Steroidobacteraceae; genus Bog-1198. The sequence continues at coordinate 12,668 of JANXZQ010000436.1, read as the reverse complement.
GCGGGGTTCAAGGTGCTGTACGGCGACACCGACAGCCTGTTCGTAGAATCGGCTGCGGAGGATCCGGACGGGGCGCGGTATCGTGGACACGAGCTTGCGGTAGCGCTCAATGGCGACCTTAACCGCCATGTCGCCGATCACTGGCATATCGCGAGCCGGCTCGAACTGGAGTTCGAGAAGCTTTATTTGAGACTATTTCTGCCGCGCGTCCGCCACAGTACGCGTGGCGCCAGCAAGCGCTATGCCGGCCTGATCAGCGGCGCAAATGCCGACACTGTGGAGTTCATCGGCATGGAAGTCGTGCGTCGCGACTGGACCGCGCTTGCCAAGCAAGTGCAGCGCGAGTTGTACCAGCGCCTGTTCACCGATGAACCAGTGGACGTCTATCTCGCTGAAATCGTGAAGAAGGTGAGAAACGGCGAACTGGACTCAGATCTGGTGTACCGCAAGAATTTGCGCAAGGACGCCGAAGAATATACGGCGACCACACCGCCGCATGTGGTGGCAGCGCGCAAGTCCACGCAGCCGCCGGGCCGACTCATCAGCTATGTCATGACCACCGCGGGCGCCGAGCCGCTGGATGAGATACGGCACCCACTCGATCGCGAACACTATGTGCAGAAGCAGGTAAAGCCGGTTGCCGAGCCGGTATTGGCTGCTTTGGGACTGGATTTCGAGCGCGTCATCGGCGACAGCCGGCAGCTGGAGCTTTATTAGTGAGTTCGAAGAGAACTGTCGACTCCCTGTTCCGGTTGAGCGTGAAGGGGACGAGTGCGCGGCGGCGAGCACCGCCCGACGAAAATCCTGCGCTCGAGGCGATGTGGCATGTGGTGTGTGCGATTCCGCGGGGACAGGTCTCGACGTATGGAGACGTTGCACGAACCGCAGGATTCCCCGGCCGTGCGCGGCTGGCGGGCTTTGCTTTGAAGGTCGCACCTGAGGGAACGAACATCCCGTGGCATCGGGTGGTTGGTGCCGGCGGCCGGATCGTGTTTCCGAAAGCCTCGCATGCGCACAGGGAACAAAGCCGGCGGCTGCGTGCCGAGGGGGTCGCGGTCAAGGACGGACGTGTGCCGCGCGACGCCCTGATGGAAACCGAGCGCGTCTAAGACCGGCTCCGTCAGCATTCCCTTCACCGCGGCGTCGCGCGCTACTATCGTGCGCGCAGCGCGCCTGATGCCCGCGAACATGGCGAAGGCCTGGCTTATGCCGAGGAAAGGGCCGCGAAATTAGGATTTGAGATGTTGGCACGAATGTTGCTAATAACACTTAGTGTATTATAGACGGAGTATACCGTGAGGGGCCGCAGCGGTAGTCACGCCCCACATCAGCAGCATTGGTCCACTTTATGCGCTTGCCGTCGCTCAAGTTTCTGAAGACCTTCCAGGTCGCGGCCAAGCTGCAAAGCTTCAAGGCCGCTGCCGAGGAACTCTTCGTCACTCCTTCCGCCGTCAGCCATCAAATCAAGGCGCTCGAGGAGCAGCTGGGAGTGGCGTTGTTCGATCGCGGCGTGCGTTCGCTGACATTGACGGACGCGGGCGGCCACTACCTCGAGCATATCAATGACATTTTCTCAAAACTCGAATCCGTCACGGAGCAACTGCAGGTCCGCTATGGGCGCAGCATCATCCGCCTGAATGTGCCGCCGTTTTTTGCCAACGAACTATTGCTGCCGCGCTTGTCTTCATTTTCACAGGCTCGCGAAGAGACGGATATTCGCATCGAAACGACGTTTTCGGCGCCCAAGACGCATCCTCCGGAGGCGGACCTTTCCATCGTAGTGGGTTCCGGTCCTTGGGACGGTCTGACGGTTCACGAGCTGTTTGCGCAAAGCTTCATCGCAGCGTGTTCACCGGCATTTCTGCTGGAGAATCCCATCAACGCCTACCGTGATTTGAACGGCAAGACATTGCTGTTGCACGAGGAGCGACGCGATGCCTGGGAACGCTGGGCGACGGGTTTGGGAATCGAGCCGATCAAGCCCAACCGGCTGGTGCGTCTCGACACCATGTCTGCGGTGGTGCTCGCCGCCGAACAGGGCGTCGGCGTCGCCTTGGTTCCGACGCGCCTGAGCGCCGATCGCTTCATCGCCGGCGGCTTGGTCAAATTATTCGACGCGGAATTGACCACCAACGAAAGCTACGTTCTGCTGCACCGTCCCGAGGACCGCGAGCGCGAGGATCTGCAGGAATTGACGCAATGGATCTTGAGCGAGTGCCGGGTCGCTTGAACGCCGCTCTCGAGTTGGTCGTTGCCGTGGCTGAGAATGACGTCATCGGCCGCGGCAATCAGTTGCCCTGGCATTTGCCGGCGGATTTACGGCATTTCAAATCACTCACGCTGGGGAAACCCGTGCTGATGGGCCGCAAGACTTACGAGTCTATCGGCAAGGCCCTGCCGGGCCGGAAGAATATCGTGCTGAGCCGTTCGGCGGATTTTTCGCCTGTCGACAGCACCGTCGTCACAACGGTGGAAGCGGCGCGCGCCGCTGCGATTGGGGAGTCGGCGTTGATGGTGATCGGGGGCGCGGAAATCTATCGGCAATGTTTGCCGCTGGCCGAGCGCATTCATCTCACGCTGGTGCACGCCCGAATCGACGGCGACACGCTGTTTTCCGGCTGGCATGACACAGAGTGGAATGCTTCGTCACGCGAGCGCCACGAAGCGGACGACAAAAATCCCTACGCCTATAGTTTTATCACGCTCGAGCGGACGGGACGCGGCGGCATCAATTGATCGGCGCGAGCCTGGCGCGAATTTCGCGCTCGGCCCGCTCGAAGTCGACGTCGGCAAGACTCGCAGCCGCGCCCGCGGTGAGTTCCGCCAGCAGCTGCGCCTGTACCGCTCCGCGTTCGAGCGCCGCGCGGTAGGGTATGTCGTGGTGGAACATGACCATTGAGTAGCGCGGGATGAAGCGCTGCGGGAAGCGCCGTTCGAGTTCGAGCGCCAGCGCCTGTTGCAGTTGAAACTTGGGGTCAGCGACGCGCTCGCGCATCTCCAGGTAGTTGTCGAGCGCCATCTCGGCGACGGCATCCGTATTGGGCTTGCGCAGGGCGAAGAATTCGCCGAACACACGTTCCCAAGAAGAATTGCGGCCCATGCAGGCATCGAATTCGACGCAATCTTCGAAGCAGCAATTCATGCCTTGGCCGTGAAACGGCACCATGGCGTGCGCGGCGTCGCCGATCACAGCGGCCGTGCCGAGGTGAGCCCAAGGAGCGGCCGACACCGTCCCCAAAAACCCGACGGGATGAGTTTGGAACTCCGCAACGCAGTTGGGCATCAATGCCGCCGCATCCGGAAAATGACGCGAGAAGAATCGTTCGATGGCGATCCTCTCGGTCAGGGACTCGAAGCTGGTTGCGCCGTGCTTGGCCAGGAAGAGCGTCGCGGTAAAGCTGCCGTCCTCATTCGGCAGTGCGATCAGCATGAATTCGCCGCGCGGCCAGATGTGCAATGCATCCGCCGCCATGCGGTAGCCGCCCGCGGCGGCCGCGGGAATGGACAGCTCCTTGTAACCGTGTTCCAGGTCGGTCTCCCGGGCTTCGATCAGTTTCGCCGCGCACATACCCCGGCGCATCAATGAGCCGGCTCCGTCGGCCGCCAGCATGGGCTGCATGGGCACGCGGATCAGCCGGTCGCGGCGCAGATCGCGTATCAGCGCCACGCCGGCGCCGAATTCCGCCGCTTCGAAGCGGTGTTCGAAATGAATCGTCACGCCGGCCTGGCGCGCCGCAACGTCGAGCAGGCATTGGTTCAGACGATGCCGCGAGATCGAGTAGATCAGTTCGCCGCGCCGCTGTCCGTAGGGCTGCAGCGTGGCGTCTCCGCCGGCATGATGGATGAGCCGGCCGCGCATCGGCAACAGGGTTTTTTCCAGATCTTGGAACACCCCTGCCAATCGCAGGGCGTGAATGCCGCGATCCGCCAACGCCAGATTGATGGATCGTCCGGATTCGGCGGGCTTTTCTCTGGGGTCGGCGCGGCTTTCGTACAATTCCACCCGTTGACCGCGCCGTTGTAAAAGGATTGCGAGCAGCGCGCCGGTCGGACCCGCACCGCAGATACGAGTCACCGGCCGATCCGCGTTCACCGGCGCACGGCGTCCGATAAGGCCTCGACTGCGGCGAGCACATCGCTGTAGGAGTTGTAGAGCGGAATCGGCGCGAGACGCAGCACGTCGGGCTCGCGCCAGTCGCCGACCACGCCGGCGGCGCTGAGCAGGTCGTGACAGCGTTTGGCCGCGGCGGCCGGCCGCGCTATTCGCAGGCTCAGCTGGCAGCCGCGCTCCGCCGCCTTGGCCGGGGTGATGATGTCCACCAGCCCAGCGAGCCGGGTTTCAATCAGCTGTTGCAGGAATCCCGTGAGCGCCAGCGATTTCTCGCGGATCCGGGGCAGGCCGGCGCGTTGGAAAATGTCCAACGAAGCGAGGAGCGGGGCGCTGGATAACACGGGTGGATTGCTGATCTGCCATCCCTGCGCTCCGGCAATCGGCACGAACTGCGGTCCCATCTCAAATCGCGTCTCGGGGTCATGTCCCCACCACCCGGTGAACCGGGGCAAGTCGCTGCGTGCGTGGCGCTCGTGCACAAAGCAGCCCCCCACGGCGCCCGGTCCGGCGTTGAGATATTTGTAGCTGCACCAAACGGCGAAATCCACATTCCAGTCGTGCAGGCTCAGCGGCGTGTTGCCGACGGCGTGCGCAAGATCGATGCCCACGGCTGCGCCGGCACGCCGCGCCGCGGCGGCCAGGGGCGCAAGGTCCAATGCCTGTCCGGTGAGATATTGAACGCCCGGGAGCAGCACCATCGCCAGCTTGTTCCCTTCCTGCTCGATGCGGCTGACCACATCCTCGGTTCGCAGTCCCCGCTCACCCGGGCGCGGCTCGACTTCGATGAGATGCTCAGCCTCGGTCAATCCGTGAAATGCCAGTTGCGATACGACGGCGTATCGATCCGAAGGGAACGCCGATTTCTCGATCAGTAGCCGATTGCGTTCGCCGTTTGGCCGGAAGAAACTCACCATCATGAGGTGCAGGTTCACCGTCAGCGAATTCATTGCCACGACTTCGGCTGCATGGGCGCCGACGAGGGTGGCAAGTGTTGCCGCGGCCTGCTCGTGATATTTGATCCACGGACGGTGCGCGTTGTGGTGCCCCAGCACTCCCAAGCGCTGCCAATCTTTCAGCTCCTGTTCGACATATTGCGCCGCCGCTTTGGGCTGGAGCCCGAGCGAATGGCCGCAAAGATATATCGAGCGCCGTCCCGTGTCGTCGAAAGGGTGATGGAATTGATCCGCGAAGCCGGCCAGCGGATCGGCGGCGTCCAGCGCCAGCGCGCCGGCTGAGTCGATCGTCACTTGCCCGGCGCCTGCATGACCGTGCCGCAGACATCGCAGGTACGATTCGCGGGGCTCGAGTAGAATCTGGAAAAAATCTCGGGCAATTGCGTCTCGATGTTGCCTACGGCAACGCGTTCCAGATACAAGCAGTGCCCGCAGTGCTCGCAATACCAGGAGAACCCGTCCAGTTCGTCCGGACCGCGGCGCCGCTCCACGACAATGCCGACGCTGCCTGCCGGCCGCTGCGGCGAGTGGGGAACTTCGGGAGGCAGCAGGAAGATTTCGCCCTGCCGAATGGGTACGTCGGTGATGCGGCCGTTCTGCACCGTTTTGAGCAGCATATCGCCCTCCACTTGGAAGAAGACTTCCTCGCTCGGGTCGTGATGAAAATCCTTGCGCGCATTCGGGCCGCCCACGGCCATGACAATAAAAGCGCTATCTTTGAACAGCAGCTTGTTGCCCACCGGCGGCTTGAGCAAACCTCGATTCTGTTCGATCCAATACTGCAGATTGAAGGGTGGGCTCACTTGCATGCGGGTCATTATAGCGATGCCGTGAAACTTCGCCGCCCTTCGCGTAGTCGAAGTAGCGGAGGAGTGCTATGCGATTTCACAGTGTATGGGTTCTGCTCGGGGTGATGCTCTGCGCGCCGGCCATGTCGGCAGTCACCGAGGGCGGCTCGCCGGTTGCGGCGGTGTGGAAGGAGCAACACCTGCGCTTCTTCTACATGGGCCGTACTTCGCGTTATTCCTGCGACGGCCTGCGGGATAAGGTGCGCGCCATGCTGCTGGATTTGGGAGCCCGCCGCGATTTGACCATCACCGCGCTGGGCTGCGAGGACACGGCTGCGCGGGTGCGGGTAGCCTCGATGGGTCCGAGCTTGAACATGGTGTTCTCTACGCCCGCGCTGCCGGAGGCGGCGGCCAAGCCTTTGCATGCGGGGGACTTGGCGCCCGTCAATGCGCATTTCGAACCGTTTACGATCACCAGCGATGCGTTTCGCAACATGGGCGTCGCCGACTGCGAACTGGTCGAGGAGTTCGCGCACCAAGTCCTGCCGAAGCTGGTCACTCGCAATCTGAAGCAAGATATCACCTGCGTACCCTACCAACAGAGCGGCGGCCGGTTTCTGGTGCGGGGCGAAATCTTGCGCAGCTTGCCGTCGAGCTAGGCTGCGGCGCACGCCACCTGCACCGGCTTGGCGTGCGCCACGTCCAAGCGCAGCGCGCTCAGCGTGCCTCCCCAGACGCAACCCGTATCGAGGCCGGTGACATTGTCCCGGTCGAAGAAGCCCAATGTCGACCAGTGACCGAAGATCAGGCGCGGTCCGCGCCAGCGCGCCGCCGCTGCCTCGAACCAGGGGATGAGGGACTTGGTCTGCGGCTTTCCCGGCGCTCCCTTCGCACGCAGCATCAACCGCCCATGTGCGTCGACATAGCGCAGCCGCGTAAAGCAGTTCGCGATGAATCGCAACCGCGCCTCGCCTTCGAGACCGTCGTCCCAAAGGTCCGGCTGATCGCCATACAGGCGGTCGAATAGGCTCTTGGGGTCGCGCCGCAGCGCGCTCTCGAATTCGCGGGCGCATTGCCGTGCCCGAGTCAAATCCCACTGCGGCGCCAATCCGGCGTGCAGCATACAGACATTGAGCGTCGGGTCTTCGTGGAATAGCGGCAGACCGGCGAGCCACTCGAGCAGCGCGTGGCGCTCGGCGGAGGCGAAAATGTCACCCAAGGTATCATCGTCGCGCGCTTGCGCCGACCCAAACGCCACGGCCAAGAGGTGTAGGTCGTGATTCCCCAGAGTGACCGTTGCGGCATCGCCCAGGGATCGAATTCTGCGCAACACCCCGAGGGAATCGGGCCCACGATTGACCAGATCGCCGACGAACCAGAGTTGGTCGCGATCCGCGGAGAACCGGATGGCCTCGAGCAGGGCGCCAAGTTCCGCGTTGCAGCCTTGCACGTCGCCGATTGCGTACAGCGCCATTCGCCGGCGGCCCCTAGTGCAGGACTCCAGGCATTGCCAGTCTGAACGGAGCGATGGGTGCATCGAATTGTTGGCCGTCATCGGCCACCATCTGATAGCTGCCCTGCATGGTGCCCACCGGCGTTTCGATCACCGCGCCGCTCGAGTAGCGAAATCCCTGGCCCGGCTTCAGGTAGGGCTGCTCGCCGACCACGCCGTCGCCCCGAGTCTCCTTCACATTGCCGTTCGCGTCCGTGATGATCCAGTGGCGCGTCAGCAGGCGCGCAGGAACCTGGCCTTCATTGCGAATGGTGATGGTGTACGAAAATACAAAACGTTTGTCGCGAGGGTCGGATTGTTCCTCAATGTAGGAAGTTTCGACCTCGACGCGAATTCGGGGACTCACCGGCTCGGATGTCAAGTCTTGCATTGCGCTACTTCAGACGGACGGCCAGTACGTCACAATGCGCTGCGTGCAGCACGGTGTCTTCCGTAAAATTCATCAGGATCGCGAGTCCGTGACGCTCACGGCTGCCGAGCACGATAAGATCCGCCTGCTCCTCCTCGGCAACCCGCAGAATCTCGGTCTTGGTGTGGCCGAATTCGACGCGCCAGGTGGTGCGCGGCAGCGCCAACCGCGTGACGAGCGAACTCAATTTCTCCCGAGCGCGGTCGATTAAGCCGTTCTCGATTTGCGGCGAAGGCATCAGTGACTCGCCCATGGGTTCGACCGGTACGAACTCCACGACATGCAAGACGACCATGGTGGCATTCGAGTACGCGGCCTGGGTGCGTGCGGCAACGGCAACCTGTTCACTGTCCCGCGACAGATCCAGCAGCACCAGCAGCTTGTGGTATCCGGCCATGCGTTCAAGTATAGCCGACCAGTCGGGAGTAATGGGCGGCGAGCAGACCGAATTGCGCCGGGGCGAGCGTTTCGGGCCGCAATTGCGGATCGATGCCGCAGGATTCAATGTCCTGCGCGGCGATCAAGCCCTTTAAAGAGTTGCGCAAGGTCTTGCGCCGGTGCGAGAACGCCGCCGTCACCAAAGTACGCAGCACCCCCTCATGACCGATGTCGAAGCGGGGGCTCGGCGCGGGCCGCAGGTGCACGATGGCGGACCACACCTTGGGCCGCGGCTGGAACGCGCCGGGTCCGACGTCGAATAGTCCTTCCACCTCGGCGACGGCCGCGAGCATGACGGTCAGCCGCCCATAGTCCTTGGTTCCAGGCTGCGCGGCCATGCGGTCCACGACCTCCTTCTGCAGCATGAAGTACATGTCTGATATGGCGGCACGCTGGTTCAGCAGGCGAAACAGCAGGGGAGTGGAAATGTTATAGGGCAAGTTGCCGACAATGCGCAACGGTCCACCCGCTCCCCGCAAACGCATGAAGTCCGTGTCGAGCACGTTCTCGACGTGCACTTGTAGTCCGTTGCCCGCCCGAGGATCGGCCTTGAGCAATTGCGCCAAATCACGGTCGATTTCGATCACGTCCAAGTGCTTGGCACGCTCCAGCAGGCCCCAGGTCAACGCGCCGCGGCCCGGGCCGACTTCTACGATGCGCTCGCCGGCGATCGGTGCGACGGTGTTGATGATCCGGCGGATGACCTGCGGATCATGCAGAAAATGCTGGCCGAATCGTTTGCGAACCGGCATGAACTAAGACAGGCGACCGGCGGCCGCACTTGATTGACGGGAAGCACCACCGGTCAAGTCGATGGCCAGAGCCAAGGCCGCGCGCAAGCTACCGGCATCCGCTTTGCCGCTTCGCGCCAAGCTCAACGCCGTTCCGTGATCGACGCTGGTGCGCAGAATGGGCAATCCTAGGGTAATGTTCACCGCGTCGCCGAATCCCACGTGCTTGATCACCGGCAATCCTTGATCGTGGTACATGGCGACGATGACATCGGCCGTTTGCAGGAAGCGCGGAGTAAATGCGGTATCCGCGGGCACGGGCCCTTGAATGTTCAAACCCTCGGCCTTGAGCTCCTCGATGACGGGCCGGATGACGTCGATTTCCTCGGTTCCCAAATGGCCGGCCTCACCCGCGTGCGGATTCAGACCCAGCACGGCGATTCGCGGCTTGTCCAAGGAGAAATGCCGTCCCAAATCCATGTGGACGATACGCAGGGTGGTGCGCAGCCGATCCCGCGTGATGGCGCGCGGTACGTCGGCGAGCGCCAGGTGAGTCGTCACGAGCGCGACGCGCAGCTGATTGCTGACCAACAACATGACCGGCATCGCGGCTCGGGTTCTTGCCGCCAGATACTCGGTATGGCCGGTGAACGAATAACCGCCATCCATCAGCGTGCTCTTCTGCACGGGCGCGGTCACCATGGCCGCAAATTCACCATTCGTGCAGCCGTCGCAGGCGCGATTCAGCATGTCGATGACGTAGTCGGCGTTGCGCGCGTCGGTCTCGCCCGCGACCACCGGGCAGGCCGTGGGAATGTGCATGACGATGAGCCTGCCCGCGCGATGCGGCGCCGCTCGCTTGGAGGAATCGTAGCGCTCGATGACGAGCGGCAACCCCAAGCTGTCGGCGGTGGCGGCCAGCAAGCTCTCATCGGCGGCGACGATCAGATCTGCATCCCAAGCGGACTGAGCCAGCGAGACGCAGGTGTCGGGCCCAATTCCAGCGGGTTCACCCGAAGTGATGACTATCCGCGGTATGTACACCGCCGCGCGCGCCTACGTCTTGATGTCGGCAAAAATGACGAGGAAGCGCGCCACAACTACATTTTGACTTCAACGAAGGCTTCGTCGCGTAAGCGGCGCAGCCACAGCTCTGTTTCTTCGTCCGCTTTGCCCTCGCGGATGGCTGCGAACGCGCGCTGGCGGCGCACATCGTCGGTGCTGTCGTAGGTGCGCGTGCCAAGCATCTGCACGATATGCCATCCATAGCGGGACTTGAACGGCTCGCTGATTTCCTTGTCCTTCAAGTCCGCGATCGCCTTGTCGAACTCCGGCACGAACGTGCCCGGTCCGCTCCACCCTAAATCACCGCCGTCCGGCGCAGAACCCGGATCCGCCGAGTTGGTCGACGCCAGCCCGGCGAAGTCCTCGCCCTTCAAGATCCGGTCGCGCAGCTTGGCCAGTTTTTGGCGCACCGTCTCGTCGTCATCGAGCTCGTTCGTCTTCATCAGGATGTGTCGGACATGAATCTGGTTGATGATGACCTGGGCTTCGCCCCCGCGTCTTTGGTTCAACTTGACGATATGAAAGCCGCTCGGCGTGCGCACAGGTTCGCTCACATCGCCGGGCTTCATGCGGGTGACTAGATCCAAAATGAACTGCGGCAGCTGGGTACCCTTGCGCCAGCCGAGCTGCCCGCCGTCCAACGCCGTCTGGCTGTTGGAATTGGCGATCGCAAGCTGACCGAAGTCCTCGCCCTTGGTGGCACGTGCCGCTAAATCCTGCGCCTTGTGCGTGATTTCCTCGAGCTGCTGCGGGGTGGCGGCTTCGGGCAGCGACAGCAGGATGTGCGATACATTGAATTCATCATTCGCCGCGGAAGTCTGCTGGCGCGTCAGGAACTGCTCCAGATCATGCGGACTGACATTGATATGAGCAATCACGTCGCGCTGCCGCAAAGTGCTCAAGGTCAGTTCCTTGCGCATGCTCTCCCGATATTGCTTGTAGTCGACGCCCTGCGCGGCGAGCGCCGTCGGCAGCTGATCGAAAGGGATCTTGTTGCGGCTCGCGATTTCCTGCAGGGCACTGTTCAATTGCTCGTCGGATACCGTCAAGCCGACGCGCTTGGCGTGCTGCGCCTGGATTTCCTGCAAGATCAAGCGGTCGAGCACCTGCTGCTTGAGCACGCTCTGTGAAGGCAGCTCGACTTTCTGTTCCTGCAGCCGCTTGGTGACGGATTCCATCTGCGCATCCAGCTCGCTTTTCAGCACCAGGCCGTCGTTGACGATGGCGGCAATGCGGTCGAGCATTTCGCCGTGAACGCCGATATCCCGGGTCTGCGCATGGGGTGCCCCAGAGAGCAGCAAAGCCGCGGCCGAACTGAAGCAAAGCAGGGCAAATTTACGCATGAATCGAGGTCGTCCTGGTCAGGGGGCCGGATTTTGGACATTGGGATCGCGGGTCGAGTAGCCGCGAATCTCTCGTTCCAAGAAGGTATTCGCAGCTTTTCCGACCGAACTTAGGCCCGTGAGTTCCAATTGTAATGCAATCGACGTGTCTAGTCCCGGGGTGCCGTTGGTAACCCGGACATAGCGCCGCTGCACCACCTGAATCTTCCAGCAGCAACTTTTGTATTCAAATCCAGCCACTTGCTCGATGGTCTGGTGGTCCTGCAGGGAATATACCCAGCGCCCGACGGTATTCCAGTGGTCCGTGATCGGCCAGGCGAACGACCCATCCCACTGCTTCAATATGGGTGCTTGAGTAAGCGCGTTCTGCTGAAAGCGGTAACCTAAGTTCACCACCCGCGTAGGGTCTGGGCGGTACTGCACCGAAACCTCGGATTTATCGGTTTGCGACGTGTAGGGGTTGTATAAATAGTCAAAATTGAGGCTGAAGTGCTTGTAGGCGGTCACCGCCACCTCAGCCACCAGATCCGAGGCCGGGAAGGCCTCCAGCACCTGGCCCGGCGCGACTAAGCTTCGCGTCTGATAGGGCAGGCCGGACACATAATGTCCGGGCAAGATCTGGAGTATCTGGCCGCGTGAGTTCACCACGGCCTCCCCCGGCGGGGCGAAGGGATTGACTCCCGGAATAGTGACCAGGGTCTGGCCCGCCAAGGCCACATCCGCGGGCAGGCCGACCTGCGGGATGTCGAAATACCGGATCTGACCCAGGGTGGCCGACAAGTATTGGGCTCCCGAGACATGGTCGAAGAGCCGGGTGGTCAGGGCAACAGCCACCTGGTTCGCGTCGCCGATGCGATCCTCACCCACGTATCGATTGGTGCGGAATAGCTCAGTGAGATTGAGGTCGGGCAGTCCGGTGTCGAATATAGGCAGAGCATCCTGATTGCGGTAGGGCACGTAGCTGTAAACCATGCGCGGCTCAAGGGTCTGGGTGCGCTGTCCCTGTGAGCCGGCGTCGCGCTCGAATACCAATCCCGCATCCACCCTGGCGTAGGGCAGCGCCCGGGTCGGTGTGCTGGAGGCACCCACGGAGGCATCCCTCAAGTCGTACTGCGTGAAATCGTAGCCGATCGCGGGCTCGAAGAAATAGCCGAGTCCGCGCGTCGACCAGCGCAGCTCCGGCGCGATGTTCACGCGCGCTCCCGTTGCGCCGGTTTCGCGCACGAAATTCACGGCCTCGCTGTCCAGTGCGAATTCAAATTGGCTGTTCAATATGGGCCACAGCGCATTCGCCTGAATGCGCGGCACGCGCGAGTA
>JANXZQ010000410.1 GCA_025355445.1 Gammaproteobacteria bacterium | reverse complement strand
GATTTCAAGGTCGCTATGTCGAGTTTGCCGGCCTGGATCTCGGCATCCGCAACAACCTTGGCCAGATCCTGATTGTCGATGAGCAGCGTCTTTGCCGGCTCCTGCATTTTTTCGGCGCGCTGGTTCGCGGCCAGTTGCGTCGTCGAGAAGCGGTTGTCCAATTCCGTCATGGCGCGGGCAATCGCTTGACTGATGGTGGGATCGGCGTTGCTCGCCACGGCCTGCAGGCGCGTGCGGATCGTGTCCGCGCGCCTCTCATCAGACAACTTGGTCAGCGCAGCGATCGTCTCCGCCTTGATTTCGTTCTCCGGCCTCAGCAGCATGGGGAGCAAGTGCTCCACGCACTTTTGATCGCCGATCTTGCCGATGGCTCGAATGACGGTCGGCATCGACTTCGACTGGCCGGTGGTCAGCATTTCGACGAAACGGGGCAGGGCCTTGGTGCTGCCGATCTCAGCAAGCGCATCCACGGCGCGTTCGCTCACCCACCAGTCAGAGTCCTTGGTGGCGTCGATCAATTGCGCGACCGCCCGCTCATCCTTGGTCTGGTTGAGGATTTCAATGGCCGCGCGGCGAATGTCCTGATTTTCGTCCTTGATCAGGGTCAGCACGGCATCGACCACGCGCGGGCCACCGATCTTGCCCAGGGCGTCTGCGGCGCGGGTGCGTACCCACCAATCGCTGTCGGCGATCACTTCCAACAGATACTTGACCGATTTCGACGTGCCGACCACGTTCAGTACCTCGACCGCCGCACGCCGGGCGTATTCGTTCTCGTCCTTGAGCACGTCGACCAAGTACTTGACCGTATCGGGGTGATTGGCGTGGACGACGACGTCGACCGCCTTGTTCTGCACCTCGATTTCCGGATCGCGCAGCATGTTGATCAGGACCGCCATGTCGAATGGCCCATCCATTCGCGATAGCGCCAACAACGCCGCGGAACGGATGAGTTTGCTGTTGTCCTTGAGCTGCTTTTGCACCGCTTGCTGCACTTTGGGCGTATTGAAGCGCGCCAGGACATTGATGATGTGCAGCCGGGCAACGGAATCCTTGCCTTCAATCCTCGCGATCAAATCGTCGATCGAGGACTCGTCGGCGATCTCGGCGATGATCTTGAACAATCCCGCCCTTTCGTTCGGCTCCTGCGCGTAGGCGGCGTTCAACATCTCGCGCACCGTGAAACGGCCTTTCTGCGCCGCGATGACGTCGAGAATGGCCTGCCTCGGCATGCCGGGCTTGCTCAAGGCGTCGAGCAACGCACCCGGCGGATAGTTCTTGCTCGAGGACAGCGCCCAGGCGATTCCGGACATGGCCCGGCCGTTCGCTTCAGCCATGGTCTTCAGCAACTGCGGCAGCGATTTCGCGTCGATCAGCCGAGACAATGCCTCGACGTAGGCCAGGGTTTCCTTCTTTTCCGCCGTCGTGAGGGCGCCGACGATGGGCTCGATCGCGCTCGATCCGAGAGCGACCAGTTTGTCCAAGGCCTTTTGTGCGACGGGGCTGCCTGGACTGGATTTAACCTCGGCGATGAGCCGGTCGGCACGGTAATTGGCGAATAAACTCATTCGGTGCCTTCAGGTTGCACATCCCTCTGCAGCCATCCATCGTCACCGTAAATAGTGGGGGCCACTGGGGTCTCGATTTATAACGCCAGATTATGCCACACCGCACGCAGTTGTCCGCCTGCGGTACACTAAGCGCCTCATATGACTCAAGATACCGCCGCGGTAAACGTGATCCGCGAACACCTGCTCACTTATGTCGATCCCTATCTTGGTCAGTCCCTGGCGGATGCCAGGAGTGTGGCATCCGTCACATTGACCGGCGCGGTGCTGACGGCAGAGCTGGTCCTGGGGTTTCCGTGCGGCGACTATGCCGCCGAACTCAAGTCCGCGCTGCAGAACCACCTGGGGCCGCTGCTCGGAGCCGCTCGGCTGGACTTGGATCTGCGGGCGAATATCACGGCGCACGCGGTACAGCGCACGCTCAAACCCCTTGAAAATGTCAAGAACATCGTCGCGGTGGCGTCGGGCAAGGGCGGGGTGGGAAAGTCCACGACGGCCGCGAATTTGGCGCTGGCTTGGGCCGCGCAAGGAGCCAAAGTCGGACTATTGGACGCTGATATTTATGGTCCCAGCCAACCGCTGATGATGGGATTGGCCGGCGCCAAGCCGGTCAGCGCCGACGGCAAGCACCTGACTCCCTTGCGCGCGCATGGCGTCGAAGTCATGTCCATCGGTTTCATGATCGATCAAGAGCAGCCCATGGCATGGCGCGGACCGATGGTGACCCAGGCCCTGACGCAGCTGCTCGGCGACACGAACTGGGGCGAGCTCGATTATCTGGTGGTCGACATGCCGCCGGGCACCGGCGATATTCAGCTGACCTTGGCGCAGCGGGTTCCCGTGAGCGGCGCCGTCATCGTCACGACGCCCCAGGACATCGCCCTGCTGGACGCCCGTAAGGGCCTCAAGATGTTCGAGAAGGTTGAGGTCCGTGTGCTCGGCGTGGTGGAAAACATGAGCATGCACGTGTGCAGCCAGTGCGGCCACGTCGAGCATGTGTTCGGCAGCGGCGGCGGCGCGAGGATGGCGGCGCAGTACGGCGTGCAATTACTGGGAGAGCTGCCCTTGGATATCCGCATTCGCGAGGATGCGGACGGCGGGTCTCCCACAGTGGTATCTGAACCGGGCAGCGCGCGCGCCAAGGCCTATTTTCAGATGGCCCGACGCACGGCCGCGCGCTTGGCGACCTTTAACAAGGATTACAGCAAGGCATTCCCTAAGATCACGGTAGAAGCGACGTAATGAGCATCAAGAGCGATAAATGGATCAGGCGCATGGCTGCGTCACACGGCATGATCGAGCCCTTCTCGCCCGAACAAGTCCGCACAGCGGACGGTCACAAGATAGTGTCCTACGGTACGTCCAGTTATGGGTATGACGTGCGCTGCGGCGAAGACTTCAAGATCTTCACCAACATCAATTCCACCATCGTCGATCCGAAGAGCTTCGATGAAAAATCCTTCGTGGACTTCAAGGGACCGGTGTGCATCATTCCGCCGAACTCCTTTGTGCTGTCGAGCACTGTGGAATACTTCAGAATTCCTCGCAGTGTGCTCACGGTTTGCTTGGGAAAATGCGTCACGGGCGATACCCGGGTCGTGGACGCGGACACCGGCGGTTATGTACCGATCACCGAGATGCGATTCGGCAGATCGACATTGGCTCTGGATGGCTGGCGGCTCAAGCCGGCCAAAGTTTCGGCCTTTATCCCACAGGGACGGAAAGAGGTGTTCGACTTGCGCACAAGCGCCGGATTGCGCATTCGCGCCACCGCGAATCACCCCTTTCGCCAGTTGCAGGGTTGGACGCCTTTGAGCGACCTGCGCCCCGGCGATCGCATCGCGGTTGCGCGCGATATTCCGGTTTTCGGCAAGACCGCCATTCCTGATTGGGAGGCCAGCTTGCTGGGATTGATGCTTTCTGAGGGACAGGGCGATACGCCTGGACATAGTCCGACCTGCACGACGGCCGATCCTGCCTTGGTGGCGCTGTTGTTGCAAAAATACGCATTGAATGTCGGGGCAGGCGAGAAGTTCGTTCCTCAGGCCGTATTTACCGCGCCCGAGAATTCGGTGCGCTTGTTTTTGCAATCCTTGTTCAGCGGGGACGGCGGCGTCTATCACTCCAAGGCCGGAGTGTTTCTCGAGTATTATTCCAAAGCCCGCAGACTGGTCGAAGATGTTCATCATCTGCTGCTGCGATTCGGGATTTTCTCGTTGATTCGCGAGAAAACTACGGCCCTCGGAACGCGTGCCTGCAAAATCCAAATCACGGACAAGGATCAGGTCCGGCGCTTCGCAGAGAAGTTAGGCTTCTCTCCAGGCTCGGTGAAACAGCAGAGACTCGACGCCGAGTTGCTGCCGATGATTCGCGCGCTACCACGGCGCAAGAGCAACTTTGACACATTGCCCCAGGAGGCGTGGTCCATGATCGGGATGGCTGCTCGCGTCGGCGGCACATCCTCGAGTGCGCTCGATCTGCACGCGTCTTCGCACCAGTCAGCGCCTTTTTCTGCGGCAGCCCGTGTGGCATTCGCGACCGGCGACGTGTACGTCAGTCCTCTCATGGAGGGTCCGATGTGGGACGTAGTCGAGACGATCAAGCCTGCCGGAGAAGAAGAAGTATTTGATATCTCCGTGCCGGCGCTGCACAACTTCGTCGCCAACGATTTTATCGTTCATAATTCGACATATGCGCGTTGCGGGATAATATGTAACGTAACGCCTTTGGAACCCGAATGGGAAGGCCACGTTACCCTCGAATTTTCCAACACCACGCCGCTGCCCGCAAAGATCTACGCGAACGAAGGCGTGGCGCAAATGCTGTTCTTCGAATCCGACGAGGTCTGCGAAACTTCGTACAAGGATCGCGGCGGCAAGTATCAGGGACAACGCGGCGTGACCTTGCCGAAGACGTAGGCAAGGCGTGAGCCACGCGGATTTTCCTGCCTGGGGCCGCTAGCGCTTCAGCGTCTTGATCCGCATGGCAAACTCCAGCTTGCCGTCGCGCGTTCGTTCGGCCTGCACCGGTATGAACCCCAAGGACGGCGCAAACCACATGCGCAGGAGGCGGTTGTTGCCCGCGCGCGGACTGGACACGACGAGGGTATCGAGTGGACCCAGTGCCGTTCTGATTCTGGCGGGCCCCTCCTGCGTGTAAATGAATTCCTTCGTTTGATCCTTGTCGATGATCTGAAAAATCTTCGGCAGATTGCCTCGTTTCAAGTCCTGCATGACTTCGATTTGGATGGACATGACGTCCTGTGTCCCCTCCTTGAGCTTCAAGTCCACGGGCTTGGTCTCGGATGTGCCGCGGACCCGCCCGCCGTCCCAATCGAAATCCAGATCGACGCTGGATGAACCGTCCACAGCCCGGTATTTCATCGGCCGCACATGATCGGCGTTGATGTCGAACCAGCTTTTCTGAATCAAATCATCCCGGTAAACCATCCGAAAGATGCCGTGGGCGGTGATTGTCCAGGTGTATAGGTATCGGCCCGGCTCAGTGTCTTGCTTCAGTTCCAAATCGCTGGTGCCGACGTTGATGGTCTTCCAGTCGGCCTGATAGTGGGCGGCGAAGGGCGCAAGTCCGTCGTCGGCACCGATGGCAGGGGCGGCCATGAGGGCGAGCGACAGCCAGGTGACTCCTCGAACGCGCATTAATCGTCCCCTCATGTGTCGGCGCCGGTGAACTGCACCGGCTCGTGCAACGCGCTGCCGTCGAGCCACGCCCGCCCCGCGCTGAAACGCAAGCGTCCCTGGCAAAACCAGCGGACCGCGAGCGGGTAGATCCGGTGCTCCACCGTCTGGACGCGTGCCGCCAGGCTCGCCTCGCCGTCGTTTGCCGTCACGGCAACGCGACCCTGAATGATGGGTGGTCCGCCATCGAGCTGCTCGGTCACGAAGTGCACGGTGGCGCCGTGCACCGGCTCGTGCGCCTCGAGAACGCGCCGGTGAGTGTGCAGTCCTGGAAATTTCGGCAACAGCGACGGATGAATGTTCAATATCTTTCCCGCGAAGCCCTCGACGAACTGCGCGGACAAAATGCGCATGAACCCGGCGAGCACGAGCAGCGACGGCGAGCAGCCGCGGATGGCCGCGCCCAGGGCCGCATCATAGGCGGCGCGGCCAACACCGGGGTCGGCAGCCAGTGCCCGTGCCGGAATACCGAATTCAGCGGCGACCCGCAGTCCCGCTGCATCGGGTTGGTCGGAATATACCTGGGCGACCGTGTAGGGCGAGTCGCCGTCGCGGCTGCGCTCGATGAGCGCGCGCATGTTGCCGCCGCGTCCTGAGATGAGGATGACGATCGGCTGCCGCGGTTGCCCGCTGTTCAAGCGATGATGACGCCGCGGGTGCCGGCGCGCACTTCACCGATCACCACCGCCTCCTGGCCCATTTCGCGCAGCACGGCGATGGCGCGATCGGCGTGGCTTCGCGGCAGGTGTACCGTCATGCCGATGCCGCAATTGAAGACGCGATACATTTCCGCGTCCGCAACCCGGCCTTCGCGCTGCAGCCATTCGAACACCGCTTCGCGGCGCCAGCAGTCACGCTGCAGAACGACTTCCAATCCGTCAGGAAGCACGCGCGGGATGTTCTCCACCAGGCCGCCGCCCGTGATGTGCGACAGGCCATGCACCGGCAGCTCCGCGAGCAAGCGCAGCAAGGGCTTGACGTAGATGCGGGTCGGGGTCATGAGGCGGTCGATGAGGCTCACACCGTCCAGAGAGGTCTTGAGATCGGCGCCGGACACCTGCAATATTTTTCTGATCAGCGAGAAACCGTTCGCGTGCGGGCCCGAGGAAGGCAGGCCGAGCACCACGTCGCCGGCGCGCGTTGCCGATCCATCGATGATGGCGTCCTTTTCCACGATGCCCACGCAGAACCCGGCCAGATCGTAGTCCTCGCCGTGGTACATGCCCGGCATCTCGGCCGTTTCGCCGCCCACCAGCGCGCATCCCGCTTGCACGCACCCCTCGACGATGCCGGCGATGAGCCGCTCGCCCACGCCCACGTCGAGTTTGCCGGTTGCAAAATAGTCGAGAAAGAACAGCGGCTCAGCGCCCTGAACCACGACATCGTTGACGCACATGGCCACCAGATCGATGCCCACGGTATCGTGCCGCTGGGTGTCGATCGCAAGGCGCAGCTTGGTTCCCACCCCGTCGGTCCCCGATACGAGCACGGGCTTGCGATAGCGATCCAAGGGCACTTCCACCAGCGCGCCGAAGCCCCCTATGCCGCCCAGCACCTCGCGGCGCAT
The DNA here is from genome assembly GCA_025355445.1 of Gammaproteobacteria bacterium. Lineage (GTDB taxonomy): Bacteria > Pseudomonadota > Gammaproteobacteria > Steroidobacterales > Steroidobacteraceae > Bog-1198. The sequence continues at coordinate 16,837 of JANXZQ010000410.1, read as the reverse complement.
CGAGCGCCGGACGTGGGGCTTGATGCGTTCAACCAATTCCTCACCGGCGTCGATATCGACGCCGGCTTGGGCGTAGGTTACGGGGACTCGCTCGGTCATTCTGATCCTTTGTTGTCGGCGCGGCAGGCCGGCCAGCTGTGGTATTTTACATGACACCATGTCACAGCATTTCAGTGTCTTTTTCTTGGGGTTGGCGGCTCTATTTTGGGGCCACGCGGGCTTTGCGCTGACGCGCGCCGAACTGTACCAGGCCACTGTGCCGTTTGCCGAGCGCTGCGAGTCGGCGCCACCCGCGGCTTTCCAGGCGGCCATGAAAATTGTGCTGGTGCGCGTCACCGGACGCAGCACGGCCGGAGAGGATCCGGCGCTGGCGCCGCTGCTCGGCAACGCGCATCGTTACGTGCAGCAGTGCCGAGCGGCCGCCGACAAGCAATTGTCGGTCGCCTTCGACGGTCCGGCCATCGAGCGTTGGCTGACGCAGAACAGCCAGCCGCTGTGGGGCCATGAACGGCCGGCGACCTTTGTCTGGCTCGCCGCTCAAACCGGCTCCGTTACCGGCACCCTTACCGGTTCCCAATCCGGCACGGTCGTCACCGCCGACGACACCTCCGAACTGAAGGCCGCCATCGATGCTGCGGCCCTGTCGCGCGGCCTGCCGCTGCTCTGGCCGAGTGCCGCGGACGTGCAGAGAAATCACCTCGACTACGCCGGCGTGAGCGGCGGCGCTGCGTCGACTCTGGCGGATTTAGCGCGGCGTTTGGGCGGCGAGGGCGTGCTCATCGGCAGAGCCAACGGCACGAGCGCCTCTGCCAATGTGCGGTGGACGCATTTGTTCCGGGACCGCAGCAGCGAATATTCGGGAACCTTGGAAGGGGTGAATCGCGCAGCGGACTTGTATGCGGAGTTATTCGCCGCCAGCGGCACGCTGGTGCCCGTCGATATCGAGGTGACCGGGGTCGGCGATTTGCGGGATTACGCAAGCGTGCAAACGTATCTGGAATCGCTGACGTTCATTTCCCACGTGAGTGTGGTGGCGTTGACCGGCGATACCATCCGCTTTCGTCTGGCCACGCGCGGCGGGGCCGAGTCTTTGCAGCGTACGCTGTCGTTGAACAGCCGTTTGCAATCCATAGCTGCCGGCGACAACGGGATCCAGCGCTTTCAGTTTAGCCGTTAGGCGCCTTCCCGTGTTGTGGTCCCCGCGCCAAATCCCGAATGTCATCACCGCGTTAAGAATTCTGCTGGTGGCGCCGATTGCCGTGGCTCTGGCGCATCGTCAATTGCTGGCCGCAATCGTGCTTTTTGGGATCGCGGCGATCTCGGATCTCGCCGATGGTTTTCTCGCCAAACGCTTTGCCTGGCAGAGCGAATTGGGCGCCGTGCTCGACCCGGCGGCGGACAAACTATTGCTCGCCACCGTGTTCATCACGCTCGCTTACCTTGGACTGGTGCCGCTGTGGCTGATGGCGGCGGCCGTGGCGCGAGACGCCGTCATCGTGCTCGGCGCGCTGCTATATCGCCTGTGTTTTGGCGTGCTCAACGTGCGTCCGTCGGTGGTCAGCAAATTCAATACGCTGTGCCAGGCGGGATTCATCATGGCGGTGGTGGGCAGGGCGGAATTCTCGATACCGCCGGCGTGGATGGTGATGGTGCTGGGCGCCTTGGTGTTCGTGACCGTGACGGTCAGCGGCATCGACTATGTTTTGATTTACGGCCGGCGAGCATTGAGTCTGAGGCGGCCGCAAGCGGATGACCCTGGCGCGGCGCCCAACGTAGACCGGCGCCGGTGAAGCAGCTTGCTCTTGGGGTCCGGTTGCGGGCGGAGGCGCTATTCGCGAGCTTCTGGCCCGGTGAAAACGCGGAAGTCGTCGCTGCGCTCAAAGCCTCGACTGCGGCGCCCCTATGGCTATGGGGAGCGCAGGGGACGGGCAAGACCCATCTGTTGCAAGCCGTGTGCGCCGCCGCGGGTGAAGACGCCGCGTACTTCCCTCTTGACCGCTCGCTGGCGCTGCCACCCGCTGCGCTCGCGGGCTATGAGCGCACTCCCATGCTGTGCGTCGATGATGTCGATGCGGTGGCCGGAGATTTGGCGTGGGAGACGGCGCTGTTCCGCCTGTTCAACGAGGCGGCCGAGCTCGGCAACCGGCTGATTTTTGCGGCCGCCGCCGCGCCGCGCCAGAGCAATTGGCTGCTCGAGGATTGGCGCTCTCGGGCCGCAGCCTGCATCGTCTACCAGCTGCGGGAGCTCGATGATGGCGGGCGCATTGCAGCGTTGCAGCTGCGCGCGGTGCAGCGCGGGCTGCAGCTGCCTGATGAGACGGCCGAGTATTTACTGAAGCGTATGCCGCGAGACCTGCATTCTCTGTTCGACGTCCTGGAGCAACTCGACGAGGCCTCCTTGGTGGCGCAGCGCCGGCTCACGATTCCCTTCATCCGCGATGCGCTCGAGAAACACGCAGAAACAAAATCATAGTGCAGAACCAAGCGAAGACTATTAGCAGACTCATGGAGGCTACCCAGCGCGCAGCCGGGTTGACCAAAAGTTCGGTCAACGCAAACGCCAGATAGGGGACTGCAAATAATGTAGCCCAGGCGTAGGTGTTGCGGCGGCCGCGCCGGAGGCCTTGCAATGGTGCGAGCAACGGCAATACGGCGAGGACGCAAATAGGCCACGGATATCCGGCGCTAATCCAACCGAGCAGGCTCAAGGCGAGCGCGGCCCAAAGCCAGATGGTCAGCGCACGCGCGGTGGTCTCGATGCTCATGCGCAGCGAATCAAGGATGGCCCTGCAAGCGCGATGCGAGTGTGGCCACTCGCGTGCCCAGCGCGCGCCCCAGTTCGCGTTCGATTTCCGACAATTCGCCATGACCGCTCACGGCAGCGACATGACTCGCGCCGTAGGGAGTGCCGCCGCTGCGGGTATCGGTCAATCCGCGTTCGGTGAATGGCAGACCGACCAAGTACATCCCGTGATGCAGCAGGGGCAGCATCATGGATATCAAAGTCAATTCCTGTCCGCCATGCAGGGTCTGGGTGGAGGTAAACACAGCGGCCGGTTTGCCTACGAGAGCGCCGGACAGCCACAACGCGCTGGTGCCATCCAAGAAGAATTTGACCGGCGCAGCCATATTGCCGAATCGCGTTGGACTTCCGAGGATGAGCCCGCAGCACTCCACCAAATCCTCCTGCGTGGCGTAGGGTGGACCCTCGTTCGGTACCGGCGGATCCAGGCGTTCGGTGGTGGCGGCGACCGGTGCCACAGTGCGCAATCTGGCTTGCATTCCAGGGACGGCCTCTACGCCGCGGCAGACTTGCCGCGCCAGTGCCGCGGTGCTGCCTTGGCGCGAATAATACAGAACCAGGATTTCGTTCATCGTTACTCTTGCGAGAAATCTCTCTAGATTTAGCGTGGGTGCAGCGTTCGCGCAACGGATTCGTTGCGGCCCGGCCTGAATTGTACAACGGCGGCTTGTTTGACGGCTCTGGCGGCTGTTGCTAGTGTCGGCGAATCCTATGTTGCGCTTCCTCGCTGTATTTGTCGGTGTTGTCTGCCTCGCAGGATGCGCCGGCGCTCCCGTGCAGGAAATGAGCGACGCGCGCCAGGCCATCGCTGCTGCCCGAGCTGCGGGCGCGACCACCGCCTCGTCGCCGGATTTCTATGCCGCCGAGGCGGCTATCGGTCGCGCGGAAAGTCATCTGCAGGCCGAGGAATTTACGCGAGCACGCTTGGCCGCAATGGAGGCCAAGCGCCACGCCGCAGCGGCTCTCCTCAACGCCAATGCCGGCGGCCAACACGCCGAGGTGCCGGCGACCACGCCGCGCTGAGCTGCGCCTCGAATTGGACGAAGTCACCCGCCGCTTTTTAGTCCTTGGCAGAGTTCAAGGCGTGTTTTTCCGCCATAGCTGCAGGCTCCAGGCGGCCCGTCTCGCCATCCGCGGCTACGCGCGAAATCTACCTGACGGTTGCGTCGAAGTACTGGCGCATGGCTCGCCGGCCGCGGTGGAGGAAATGCGCGCATGGCTCACCCGTGGGCCACCTCAGGCGCGGGTGGAGGAGGTTCGGGACATGCCGCCGGGCGATGCTGCGCCGTTCTTAGAGGGATTTGGCGTCCTTTAAAAGCTCGGCATTCTCTAGAAGCGCCAAGCCCGCTGCCAGCGCTGCATGACCAGCGCCGGATAGGTGTTGCGGCCGACGCTGCCGTTGTACCTGGCCAGCGCGCGCGACCAGTTGCGATTCTCGACCCGCAGGTAGTAGCGCAGAATTTCGCAACCCATGCGGATATTCGGCTCCACCTGCACCAGCTGGTTTTGGACACCGAGCTGGCGCGGCCAGAACGGCATTACCTGCATGAGGCCGACCGCGCCCGCGGGCGATACCGCCCAACGATCAAAGCGGCTTTCGACCTCGATCAGCGCCAGAACCAGATCCGGCGGCAGCTGCAGGGAGGGATCGCGCTTCGCCTCGCAATACACATGGTCGAGAATCTCCATGCGCGCCTCGTGCGTGGGTACCAGCCGGGTCAGCCGCGGCTCCATGGTTTTGTACCAAACCACTGAATCAAACTTGTCGGCGAAGCAATCCGACCTGCCGATGATTTTTTGCAGCAGCGCCTTGAGTTCCGGATCGCGTTGCTGATCGGCGCGGGCTGCCCGCGGCACAACCCAGCCTGCGGCCAGAGCAATAAAAGCGCAGACCAGAGTCGCACGCAGCGGGCGCCGCATCGGTATCCTCAGCTATTTAACATATCTCGAATGTAGCCTACCGGATCTGCCGCGGAGATGTCCGTCGACTCAGTCGCGCGGCGATGACGGTACTCGAGAGTTCCGGCATCCAGGCCCCGCTCCCCCATCACGATCCGGTGCGGAATCCCCATGAGCTCCGAATCGGCGAATTTAACCCCAGGCCGGGCGTCCCGATCGTCGAGCAATACATCGATGCCGGCGGCAGTGAAGTCCCTGTACAAGGAATCGGCGGCGTTCTGTACGCGCGTCGACTTTTGATAGTTGATCGGCACCAGCACGACTTGAAAGGGCGCGATGGCCGACGGCCAGATGATGCCGTTAGCATCGTGATTCTGTTCGATGGCCGCCGCCACGATCCGCGTGACACCGATGCCGTAGCAGCCCATGAACATGGTCAGTGCCTTGCCCTGCTCGTCTAAGACGCTGGCGTTCATGGCCGCGCTGTACAATTGGCCAAGCTGAAAGATATGGCCTACTTCGATGCCGCGGGCAATCTGCAGGGTTCCGCGTCCGTTGGGACTCGGGTCGCCGGACTGGACGTTGCGAATATCCGCCGACTGCGGCTCCGGCAGGTCGCGGACCCAATTGGCGCCCCGGAAGTGCAGGTCTTTTTCGTTCGCGCCGCAAATAAAATCCGCCAAGTGGGCGGCGGCATGATCTACATAGATTTTGCCCGCAAAGCCGAAGGGCCCGATGAAACCCGGCTCGGTGCCCGTGGCTTCGCGCACTTTGGTGGCCGACGCCATGCGCAGCGGACTGGCCACGCCGGGTAGTTTCTGCGCTTTCACCGCGTTCAATTCATGGTCGCCGCGCACCATCAAGGCGACCACGCCGCCGTCGCTGCCGTCGACCAGCAAGGTCTTGACGCAGCGCTTGGCATCCACGCCGAGCTGTGCGCTCAATTCGGCGATGGTGCGCGCGTTCGGGGTGGGCACTTTGCTCAATGTTTCCGAAGCGGCCGGACGGGGCGCGGTGGGTGCAATCGCGGCCGCCGCCTCCAGATTGGCGGCGTAATCGTCGCCGTCTGAGAACACGATGGCATCCTCGCCGGATTCCGCCAGCACGTGAAATTCCTGCGATACATCGCCGCCGATGCTGCCGCCGTCTGCCTGCACGGCGCGAAATTTCAAGCCGATGCGGGAGAAAATGCGCGAGTAAGCCTCGAACATGAGGCGATAGCCTTGGGCGAGGCTGGCCTCGTCGGCGTGAAAGGAGTACGCATCCTTCATCAAGAATTCGCGCGCCCGCATGACGCCGAAGCGCGGGCGTATCTCGTCGCGAAACTTGGTTTGAATCTGGTAGAAGTTGACGGGCAATTGTTTGTAGCTGTGCAATTCGCGGCGCGCGATGTCGGTGATGACTTCTTCGTGAGTGGGTCCGTAGGCGAATTCGCGGTCGTGCCGATCCTTGAAGCGCAGCAACTCCGGTCCGTACTTGCTCCAGCGGCCCGATTCCTTCCACAATTCAGCCGGCTGAACCGTGGGCATGGACAGTTCGAGCGCCCCGGCGCGGTCCATCTCCTCCCGCACGATGCGCTCGACCTTGCGCAGGGTGCGCAGGCCCAGCGGCAGCCAGACATACAGGCCGGCGGCAAGTCGCCGGATCATGCCGGTTCGGAGCATCAGCCGGTGGCTGATGACCTCCGCGTCGGCGGGCACCTCTTTGAGGGTGGAAATGGGGTTTTGAGATAAGCGCATAGCCGCATATCTTACATCAGGCCCCCTGGTATTATGGGCTACATGAGCGACGACGACGACTCAACAGCGCGGCCACGAGGAGTGTTCTGGCTGCCGAACCTGCTGACCACGGGTGCGCTGTTCGCGGGTTTTTATGCGATCGTGGCGGCGATCGACTTGAAGTTCGAGCTCGCCGGGGCGGCGGTGTTCGTCGCGATGTTCTTCGACGGATTGGACGGGCGCGTGGCGCGCTGGACGCACACCGAAAGCGCGTTCGGCAAGGAGTACGACAGCCTCTCCGACATGGTGTCGTTCGGCGTCGCCCCCGCCATCGTCACCTATCAATGGGGCGTGGCGCGGATCGCAGAGTACGGGCCGCTGTGGCGCAGGCTGGGCTGGCTGGTGTGCTTTTTCTACGCCGCGGCGGCCGCACTGCGCCTGGCGCGGTTCAATTCTCGCGCGGCCACCGCCGATAAGCATTACTTCGAGGGTCTGCCCAGTCCCTCCGCAGCCGCCATTGTCGCGGCCCTGGTATGGCTCGCCAGCGACCAAACGAATATCGGGTTGCCGGGCCTGCTGCTGGCCTTCTGTGTCACGGCCTCCGCCGGCGCACTCATGATCAGCCGTTTTGCTTTCAACAGCTTCAAGCAAGTGAACCCAGGGGCAAGGGTGCGCTTCACGTATATCGTGCTGGTGCCGCTCGCCTTCGTGTTCATTTTCTTGCACCCGGCTATCACGCTGCTCTTGATATTCGGCATTTACGCACTGTCTGCGCCGACCGTCTGGCTGTACCGCAAGGTGCGCCGCCGGTCGCGCGGGGCGAAGCACGCTTGAACCGCGCCCTGCGCCGCGATTATCTTGCCGCTCTGAAGCTGGATGCCTGGCGGTTGCGCGGCGACTCAATCCGTACAGCCGCCGAGGCCGATGCGCCCGATGCGCTCGATGCGCCCGATGCGCCTGATGCCGCGTCTTTGGCGGCAATCCAGCCTACCGCTGATCCGGTGCCCGACGCCGAGAGGGCACCCCCCGCTGCGCGCGTGCCAGCCGCTGTGTCCGTCGCTGTGCCCGTCGCCGACGGCGGCCGGGAGGCGGGCGCCGATTGGGCCGAGGTTCGCGCCCGGGTGGCCGCCTGCACGCGCTGCACGCTGTCGAGCACGCGTACGCAAACCGTGTTTGGCGTGGGTAGCCTGCAGGCGCAATGGCTGATCGTGGGCGAAGCGCCGGGTGCCGAAGAGGATCGCCAGGGTGAGCCATTCGTGGGCCGCGCCGGTCAGCTGCTGAATTCCATGTTGCGTGCCATCGGCTTGTCGAGGGAGCAGGTGTTCATAGCCAATGTCTTGAAATGCCGGCCTCCCGGCAACCGCGATCCCACCGCAACCGAAGCGGCCGAGTGCCTGCCCTACCTGCAGCAGCAGATCGCGCTGTTGAAGCCCAAGATCATGCTGGCGGTGGGGCGTATCGCTGCGCAAAACTTGCTGCGCACCGATGTGACGCTGGGACGCCTGCGCCAGCAAGTGCACCACTTTGGCGTCTCGAAGGTGCCCCTGATTGCGACCTACCATCCGGCGTACCTGCTGCGCACGCCCGCGGATAAGCGCAAGGCTTGGGAGGATTTGAAATTCGCCCGCGAGGTGTGCGCACGTGTCTAGCGTCAAGCAAGAAATGGAATTCGCCGCGGCGCAGATCCGGCCCATGCACGACCTCGACATGCCGGTCATCGTGGCCATCGAACGTGCGGCTTATCAATTTCCGTGGAGTGAGGGGATTTTTCGCGACTGCCTGCGAGTGGGGTACGTATGCCGTGTGGTCGACATCGGCGGCGATCCCACCGGCTACGGCATCATGTCGGTGGGTGCGGGCGAAGCGCATATCTTGAACGTATGCATACGCGAGGAGTTTCGCGGCCGCGGCCTTGCCCGGAAGATCCTGCTCTACCTGCTGGACCGGGCCCGCGCCAGCGGCATGCGCGAGGCATTTCTCGAGGTCAGGCCATCGAATACGGCTGCGGCTCAGCTGTATCACTCCATGGGCTTCGAGCAGGTGGGAATGCGGCGCGGCTACTATCAGGCCACCGCCGGCCGCGAAGATGCCGCGGTGCTGCGGCGAGTGCTGACGCCGGATGTGAAGTAGCCTCTCCTTTCTTTTGTTCCGATTAAATATTCAAATAAATCAATGGATTGAATGTGAAAGTTAATCTTCTTTAGAATTAAAGTTTTTTGGTGTATCGCGTAGTCCGTTTTTTAAGTTACAGGGCTGTACTTGGCCCATCTGCCAACGCGGGATTGTGAAACGGGTCCGTGCCCCAAGCCTTACAATCACCGCCCTTTCGCCTACGCAGCAGAAGTTAACGAATGTCGAATGCCGAATTACTCGAAGAAATAACCAGAAGAAGAACCTTTGCCATCATTTCCCACCCCGATGCGGGCAAGACCACCCTGACCGAAAAGCTGCTGCTGTTCGGCGGTGCCATCCAAATGGCGGGAACCGTGAAAGGCCGTAAGGCCACTCGCCACGCGACCTCCGATTGGATGCGCCTGGAGCAGCAGCGCGGTATTTCCGTAACTTCTTCGGTGATGCAATTTCCTTACGCGGACTGCATCGTCAATCTGCTCGATACGCCTGGGCACGAGGACTTCTCCGAGGACACCTACCGCACGCTGACGGCGGTGGACTCGGCGCTGATGGTCATCGACTGCGCCAAGGGAGTTGAAGAACGCACCATCAAGCTCATGGACGTGTGCCGGCTGCGCGACACGCCCATCATGACCTTCGTCAACAAGCTGGACCGGGACGGCCGCGCGCCGATCGAACTGCTCGATGAAATCGAGAGCGTGCTGAAGATTCAATGTTCGCCCATCACCTGGCCGATCGGCATGGGGCGCGACCTACTCGGCGTTTATCACCTGCTCGAAGACAAGATTTACGTCTACGTGCCGATGGAGAAGGGGCGGGCAGGCACCCACGAGACCATCGACGGCATCGCCAGCGAGGGCGCCCGCGAGTTCCTTGGCGACCGTTACCGCGTATTCCTGGAAGACGTGGAACTGGTACGCGGCGCCAGCCCCGAATTCGATCTACAGCGCTATCGAGCCGCGCAGCAGACGCCGGTATTCTTCGGCTCCGCCGTCAACAATTTCGGCGTCCGCGAATTGTTGTCGTCCTTCGTCAGACATTCGCCCGGTCCTCTGCCGCGGCCGACCCTGCAGCGCCAGGTCGAGGCCGGCGAACCCAAGCTCACGGGATTCGTGTTCAAGATTCAGGCCAACATGGATCCGGGCCATCGCGATCGCATTGCGTTCATGCGCCTGTGTTCCGGACGTTACGCACGCGGCATGCGCCTGCACCAGGTACGCCTCGACAAGGATGTGCGCATCGCCGATGCCCTTACCTTCCTGGCCGCCGATCGAAGCCAGGCCGCGGAGGCCTACGCCGGCGACATCATCGGCCTGCACAATCATGGCACCATCAATATCGGCGATACGTTCACCGAGGGCGAGGAACTCACGTTCACAGGCGTGCCAAATTTCGCGCCCGAGCTATTTCGCCGCGCCGTCCTCAAGGATCCGCTGCGGATGAAGGCATTGCAAAAGGGTTTGTCGCAACTCTGCGAGGAGGGCGCGACCCAGTTGTTCAAGCCGCTGCGCAACAATGATCTCATCTTGGGCGCCATCGGCCAGCTGCAATTCGAAGTGGTCGCTTTTCGGCTGCAGGACGAATACAACGTGCAGTGCGTATTCGAGGCGATCAACGTGGCTATTGCACGCTGGGTGAACATCACCGACCAGAAACGCCTGGCGGAGTTTCGCGAGAAGGCCTACGACAATCTCGCCATCGACCATGCGGGGGAACTCGTGTATCTGGCACCGACGCGGGTCAACATGGGACTGACCGAGGAGCGTTGGCCGGAGATCAAATTCCTCAAGACGCGGGAGAATCTCGCGGCGTGAGCTGCGGCCGAAACTCGCGCACTGCGGCGTCGAACTGACCGGCGCTGACGTGCGGGCTCTCGCCGCCATAGCGCAGACGCGAATATTGGCGGCAGAGTGCGGCGACTACGGGCCCCAAGTCCGGCCGCTGCTCGGCAACGCGCATCGCGTAAGCCTCGGCACCTTCGTGCGCCGAACGTGCAATTCCCACACCCGCCAGTTTGGCGCACAGTCGCGAATAGGCCCTGATCAATAATTCCTGCCGCGCCGGTTCGAGTTCCCGGCGCACCGTCCAGGTGAGCCAGCACATCACGAGTGTCAGCGCCGCGGCCAGCACCAGCACGAGCTTTTGGCCGTCGGGCTCGGGAATGTGCAGCCACTCGAGCAGTCGCGTTTGCGAGTCCTCATCGAAAAGCAAAATGCGTTCGCGCCACAACTGTCCGAGCGCATCGAGGCGTAGCCGCGCATCCGCGAGCCACGGCGTGCGGTGCTGCCAGCGGCTCGCCAGCGCTCCATCGGCGCTGAGTGTGTCCGCGGCACTCTGCTCGACACGACTCGGCGCGATCGCTGACGTGGGATCGATTCGCAGCCAGCCGTGTCCTTCGATCCAAACCTCGACCCAGGCATGCGCATCGCTTTGCCGCACGATCCAGTAGTCCGCGAATCGATTGAAGGTGCCGCCCTGGTAGCCGGTTACGACATGCGCCGGGATTCCGGCTGCGCGCATCAACACGGCGAATGCCGACGCGTAGTGGCCGCAAAATCCGCGCCGGGTATCGAATAAAAAAGCGTCCACGGAGTCGCCGGCGAGCTTGGGCGGCGTCAGCGTGTAGTAGAACGGCTGCTGCGTGAACATGGTGAGCACGGAACTCAGATACTCCAAATCGTCCGGGTGCTGTGCGCGCAGAGTCCGCGCGAGTTGCAGTGTGCGCGGATTACCCCTTGGCGGGGCGGTGTCGCGCTTTCTCAACAGCATGCTCAAGGGGGCCTGGTTTTGCACGTGGGTGTAGGAGACTGCCGCGACGTCGATGGGGCGGGACAAGGGATCACGCTGCACCAGCGTGTAATCGCCGGTGAGCGTGCCCCCCGGCAAGTCCCACCGCGCCGGCCAGTCGAGCGCGAAAATCCAATGGTGCCGGTGCGGTTCCATGCTCACGGTGTAGCGATAGGCTGGACCTTGCATGAGCAAGCGGGGCGGCGCGCCCCCTAAGTACGTGCGGCGCCAGGTATGCCCGTCGAAATCGTGCATCACGGGTCCGCGCCAATAACGTTCCAGCGGCGGCGGCGCCGCCGCTTCGAAGCGCACGCGAAATGCGACTTCATCCGACTGCACCAGCTGATCGATGTCCCCCGGGCTCATGGTATCGCTCAAGCCCGTCGTCGCGCTGCTGCCGTCATCGGGCATGTGCCAGAGTGGTCCGGCCAGGCGCGGGAACAGCAGCCACAAGGCCAGCGCGATAGGCAGTGCCTGCCCCAGCATGCGTGCGGCGTAGCGCAGGCTGCGGCGCCAATCGGGTCCGGGCCGGCTCGTGGTGACGCGCAGCAGGCTGGCCGTCGTCAGCCACAGGATGAAGATGAGGTAGGCGAGCAGCCAAAAGGAATCGCTTTCCAGCAGCGCCGCCAGGCTCAGAAAATACGTGCACAGCGTGACGATGTAGATATCCCGCGGTGTCTCGGCCTCGAGCAGCTTCAATCCCGCCATCAAGGCGAGCAGGGCCGTGCCGGCGGATAAGCCGTTGAAGGTACGGAATTGCGCGAACACCAAGGCGATCGCAAGCGCCGCCATGCCCAATCGTAGGGCGCGTGGAGGCGCGCCGCGCCCACGATAGGCGAGCTGCAGCCTGATGCCGCCCGACACCGCCACGGTGACCGGTACCCACATTGGCAGCGAGCCTAGGTGTGCGGCGACCGCTAGTGCCACGCAGATACTGATCCCGAGAAGTGGCTCGAAGGCTATGGGTTTGGGCGCCATGGTGGGCCTAGGTTCCATAGGCGGCCAACGCCCGCAAACAGGCGCAACGATGCGCGGCGCCGCGTCCCAAAGGGATCTCCTTGCCTGGAATGCGAACCCCATAGATGCGCTGCGCAGCGTCGCTTTCCACCACCCACAGACACAACTGCGATAGGCGAGCTTCCGCGTCCAGGCCTTCGAGCGAGGACCACTCCAGCCATTCGGGCTGCGCGGCCAAGCCGGTATAGCTGCGAACCGCCGCCTCACCGCCGCGCGCCAACACTTTCCAGGCCATGTGCTTCAAGGGCACGCCGGGCTCGTAGGCACGCAGTCCTGCGAAATCCTCATCGCCGCGAACCTCCGATCGCGAGGACGAACCTGTGCCGCCGGCCGAGGGCAGCGTTCGCGTGCCCTGGGGCGCAGGGGCAACGTAGGCGGTAAGCGATCCTTGCACGTAGGTCCAGGAATGGAACCAGCCGAAGGGATAGCGCGTGCGCAGCTCGAATTGATCGAGGCGGGTGATACCGCGCCGCGGCGCCGGGAGGGCGACGGTAATCGATTCGCTCGATCGTGCCGCCACGGTGCAAACGCCGGAAGCCGACAGGCAGTGGATCTCGACGTCGCGCCGGTCGACGCCGGTGTCGTTGCGCAGTACGAACTCGAATTCTGCGTCGCGGCCTGCAATGGCGTCCACTTCGGTGCCGGCATCCACCTGCAGTCCGAGCAGATTGCGATTGCAATGATGCATGGTGACGAGCGCGACGCTCACCATGAGAAAGGCAAAGGCCAATCCCAGATTGCTGTTGTAGTTCAACCCCGCAATCAACATGGCGACCAGAGTGAACGCCAGCATGAACCCGACCCGCGTCGGCAGAATGTAAATTCGGCGCCGGTTGATTTTGATCGGCAGCGAGTCACGGCCATGACGGCGCGCGGCCCAGGCGCGTAATCTACCGATTGCTGCCTGCCGCAGAGTGCTCAAGATCGCCTCTCGCTCAAGGAATGGGAACAGCCTCGAGCAGCCGGGCGACCGCCGCCGAACTGCTGCCTCGTTGCCGCACGCGATGCTCGACCACCGCGCCGAATACCGCCTGCAAATGCTCTGGGATGACGGCGTCGCGGCCGGCAATCAGCGCCCAGGCGCGCGCTGCACGCAACAGACCAATGGCGGCTCGCGGCGAGAGGCCGACACCCAACCCGGGTGCCTGCCGGGTATGCGCAACCAGGGCTTGCACGTAATCGAGCAGCGCCGGCGACACGTGCACACCGAGCACGCTTGCCTGCAGTGCGCGCAGGCTGTCGGCGGTCGCAATCGTGGACAGCGAGTTCACCAAGTCGCGCCGATCCAAGCCGTTCAGAAGTTCACGCTCCGCTGCAGGCCCGGGATATCCCAAGTGCACACGCATCAGGAACCGGTCCAATTGAGATTCGGGGAGCGGAAAGGTGCCGGCCTGGTCCTGCGGATTTTGCGTGGCGATGACGAAGAAGGGCTCGGGCAGCGGCATCGTCTGGCCGTCGAGAGTGACCTGATGTTCTTCCATGGCTTCGAGCAGGGCGCTCTGCGCCTTGGGCGAGGCGCGATTGATCTCATCGGCCAGTACTAGCTGGGCAAATATCGGACCGCGTTGAAAGCGGAATTTGCCGGTTTCACGGTCATAGATCGACACACCCAGCACGTCCGCGGGCAACAGGTCGCTGGTGAATTGCACGCGCTGGAAAGACAAGCCGAGGGTCTTGGCGATCGCGTGCGCGAGAGTGGTTTTCCCCACTCCCGGAATGTCCTCGATGAGCAGGTGCCCGCGCGCCAGCAGGCAGGCTAGGCATAGCCGGATCTGCACATCCTTTCCCAAGATCACCCGATTGATTTGGGCGAGCACGGCATCGATCGCGGATTGTGCGGCGTTCATCAATGATCTTTTAGCTTGGTCACTCGCGCGATCTGCGCGTTCAATTGGCCGATTTCGGTACGTAACTCGGACAGCCGCTGCTGGTCCTTGGCCACGACGTCTGGCGGCGCGTTCTTGGCAAATTCGGCGTTGCTCAACTTGCCTTCCATTTTCGACAAGTCCGCGTTCGTTTTGCGCTGCCGCTTGGCCAGACGATCCAACTCCGCGGCGGGGTCGATCAAACCCGCCATGGGCACCAGTATTTCGAGCGTTCCGAGAAGTGCGACCGCGGAGATAGGCACGGCCTGTATAGGCACGGCCTGCATAGGCCCGGTGTGCGGCGGCCCAAGTACGCGCGGCGGCTCAATTCCGGCGAGGCGTACGAGATAATGTAAGTTGCGCCCCAGATACTCGGTATCGCTCTGGTTCGCGTTTTGCAGCAACACCTCGAGCTTGCGGCTGGGTGGGATGTCCAATTCGCCGCGGATCTGCCGCACGCCCTCGATGAAGCCGATGACCCAGCGCATCTCCGGCTCCGCGCCGGTGTCAACTGCGATGCTCGCGGCGCTCGGGAAGGCGCATAGCATGATGCTGTCGCCCGACACCCCTGCGCTCGTCCGGACACGCTGCCAGATCTCCTCACTGATGAAGGGTGCGAGCGGATGCAGCGCCCGCAACAGCACTTCGAGGGTATTGATCAGCGTATGGCGCGTGCCGCGTTTTGCGGGAATGCCGGCTGAGTCCGATTGCAGCACCGCTTTCGAGAGCTCCAGATACCAGTCGCAGAATTCATGCCAGGTGAATTCGTACAGCGCGTTGGCGACGGCGTCGAAGCGATATTCCGCAAAGCCGGACTCCACGCGGGCCAGCATCCCTGATAGCCGCGAGCGAATCCAGCGGTCGGCAAGGCTCAGCTCAGCGCCCTCGGGGCTCGCGTCCTGATCCTCGACGTTCATCAGCACGTAGCGGGCGGCGTTCCAGAGCTTGTTGCAGAAGTTGCGATATTCCTCGACGCGCGTCATGTCGAAGCGCAGATCGCGGCTTTGTGTGGCAAGCCGCGCAATGCACAGACGCAGGGCATCGGTACCGTAAGCCGCTATCCCGTTGGGAAATTGCTTGCGGGTGGCCTTCTCGATGGCGGATTTCATCTGCGGCTGCATCAGGCCGCTGGTGCGCTTGGCGAGCAGCTCCGGCAGCGAGATGCCGTCCACGATGTCGAGGGGATCGATGACATTGCCTTTCGACTTGGACATTTTCTGGCCGTCGTGATCGCGGATCAGGCCATGCACATAGACCTCGCGAAACGGCACCTTACCTGTGAATTTCACGCCGATCATGATCATGCGCGCGACCCAGAAGAAGATGATGTCGAAGCCCGTGACCAGCACCGAAGTGGGGTAGTAGGTTTCGAGGGCGTGGGTCTGCTCCGGCCAACCTTGGGTGGAGAATGGCCATAGCGCTGAGGAGAACCAGGTGTCGAGCACGTCGTCGTCCTGGCGCAGCGGCACGCTGGGATCGATGCCGTGCGCGGCGCGCGCCTCCGCTTCGCTATGCGCCACATACCAGCGGCCGTCGGAGTCGTACCAGGCCGGTATGCGATGCCCCCACCACAGCTGCCGGCTGATGCACCAATCCTTGATCTTGCGCATCCATTCGAAATAGACGGCGGACCAGTTGTCCGGCACGAAACGAATGCCGCCCGCCTCGACGGCTCGGATGGCGGGTTCCGCCAGCGGCTTGATGTCGACGAACCATTGATCGGTGAGCAAGGGCTCGAGGACGGCGTTGCTGCGATCGCCGCGTGGCACGGTGAGCTTGTGCGGCTCGACATGTCCCATCAGCCCTAGCGCCTCCAGGTCCGCGAGGACCTGCGTTCGCGCCGCGCCGCGATCCATGCCGCGGTAGCCGGCGGGCACTTCATCGTTGAGGGTGGCGTCCGGGTTCATGATGTTGATCAGGGGCAGGCCATGACGCTGCCCAACTTCGTAATCGTTGAAGTCATGCGCGGGCGTAATCTTGACGCAGCCGCTGCCGAAGGTGGGGTCGACGGAGGTGTCGCCGATGATGGGAATTTCGCGCGAGGTGAGCGGCAAGCGGACGTGGCGGCCGATCAGATGCCGATAGCGCTCATCGTCGGGATGCACGGCAACCGCGGCGTCGCCCAGCATGGTTTCCGGCCGGGTTGTCGCAACGATGAGAAAACCATCCCCTGTAGCCAAGGGATAGCGCAGATGCCACAGGCTGCCGTTTTCTTCCTCCGCCACCACCTCCAGATCCGATAGCGCGGTCTTCAATACCGGATCCCAATTCACCATGCGCTTGCCGCGATAGATCAGGCCTTCCTTGTACAGCCTCACGAAGACTTCGGTCACCGCCTTCGACAGACCGGCATCCATGGTGAAGCGGTCGCGCTGCCAATCTACCGAGGCTCCCAGCCTGCGCATCTGATTGGCGATCTGGCCGCCCGATTGCTCCTTCCATTCCCAGACGCGCGCGATGAACGCCTCACGTCCGAGATCGATACGGCTCTGGCCGGCGGCGTTCAACTGTCGCTCCACCACCATTTGGGTGGCGATGCCGGCATGGTCCGTGCCGGGTTGCCACAAGGTATCGAAGCCCTGCATCCGCCGATGGCGGATGAGCGCATCCATGAT
>JANXZQ010000400.1 GCA_025355445.1 Gammaproteobacteria bacterium | reverse complement strand
GCTTCGCAGCAGATGCTGCGCTCGAGGCTGCGTCGGCAGCTGAGTTCGCGGCGGCCGCAGCCGAATCGGCGGACGAGGCGGCAGCTTCCGCAGCCGGCGCGGCGGCCGGAGGAGTCGTATCAGCAGCCGGGGCAGGAGCCTCGGTCTTGCTGCCGCAGGCACTCAGCACGAATGCGGCGACAAAAGCGCTTAAAGCAAGTTTGGTCTTCATCTATCGATACCCCAGAAATAATAAGAATAAAATTTTAAGGCCGAGCCTGTTGTTGGGCTTCCACCCAAATGTCCGCTGCGATTTTAGAGTGTTTCACCTAAATTTCATATCTCTTTCGCGATTCCGGCAGCGCCTTTAACGCTCTGGAATAGCCAGGGGGGTTAAAGGGCCTATCTTCAAGGCCTCTGGAGCATACTTTTGCCGGATTGGGAGGCACGCCCGGGCCCCTGATTGGCGGACGTCGCCGGCGCACTCGTGCCCCGATCAGGCGTGGCCGACCCCGAGAAGTTTTTCGACCACCCCGATCAAGTCGTCGAGCTCAAACGGCTTGGTAAGCACCACGTGGGCCCCCGCCTCTTCGGCCGATTTAAGGTAGGCATTGGTCGCTATCGCCGCGGGTTGGTAGCCTGCCACGCCGAAGTTGCCGCCCCCGGAAATTGCGACGATGCGGACCTTCGGGAACGCCCTGCGGATCGATTCAATGGCCTGTACACCGTTCATCTTCGGCATGATGATATCGGTGATCACGAGATCCATCGGCGTGCGCCCGAGCTGCTCCAGGGCGTCGGTTGCATTGTCGACAGTGAGCACCTCATACCCGGCGAGATCCAGTACACACTTGACTGAATCGCGCACATCGCGCTCATCGTCGATGATCAGTATTCGTTGCATTTAGTCGCCAACCTCGAGGACTGCCGGAAAAAACACCCTGAATGTCGTGCCTTCGCCAATTTTCGTATCCACTGTAATACTGGCGCCAAAACTTTCAACGATTCCATGAACCACCGCGAGTCCCAGGCCGGTGCCTTGACCCACCGAACGCGTGGTGAAGAACGGCTCGAATATCCGCTCGACCGTATCGGGATCCATTCCGTGCGTGATGCGAGTGCACGATTTTCCCCGAGGCTTACGGCCCCACGGGTGCGGTCGACTCGCTCATGTCCTCAGCGTCCTTCGGCCAAATCTGATACTTGCCCTCTTCAACGTCGCGAAACTGGCCGCTGCGCACGGTCGCTGCGCCACTTATAGGTGCCCTGCCTATAGTCGCGCGGCTTGGTACTCATGTACTCGGCCGCCTCGCCCTGACCGTTGCCCTGTGCTCCGTGGCACGACATGCAATAGCGCTGATAGACCAGCTTGCCGGTCCCCACATCGCCGTTGTCTGCCGCCCCAGCCGGACCGGCTGCGAGCAGTAGCCCGGCGAATACCGGCATCAATTGCGCGAGACGATAAAACATACGTACCCCCTTCCAGATCCTGTTCGGCAGCCCTCATTCCCAACGTCATGCGGCGAATGCCTCTACTCTGCTGCGCGACGCTCGCGTCGCTGCGAGACGTCGCTCGGCTAATAGGCGAAATCGACGCCGAACATGATGCTATCCGTGCGCTGATCCAGGCCGGCGTAACCAACGCCCTTGGCCTTGTCCGATGAAATCTCGGCGTGCAATGCCACCTCATCGCGAATGCTGTAAGCAATGGTATAGATCACCCCGGCGGTCCACTGATTCTGGTCGCCGAAGTTCGACGGGGCCGTGATGAGCGGCTGGTTTTGGTTTCGGATCATGTCGTAGCGACCGAATACGCTCCAGTGCATCAGGTCCGCAGCCGGCACCCAGATGGCCTCGAGAAAGCCGCCATTGAACGTGCCGCTTCGGTCAGCCGAACCCAGGAATAGATTTTTCTTATCCATACCATGCCCGTAGACCAAATCGAGATGCAAAGGCGCCACCAAAGATCCGAGCCAGACGTTGGCCTCCATTCCATACCGCGTAGACGCCTGCAGATTGCCGCCGGTACCAGCGATTGGTGCGCCGCCGCTGGTCAGGAATGTCGTCGGATAATTCGCGACGGCGCCCCACACTCCAACCTCGGCCTGCGACACCGGCCCGTCTTTGAACCGGAAGTACTTCTGGAAGTGCCCATAGAACGAGGGTGAACTTAGAGCGTTCGCCGAGCCCACGGAATCGTGCGCCGAGAAAATCGTGAACGTGTAGCGAGTCTGCGAATTTGCGTCATGACCGACGATCTCGACGCCGCGTTGATTCTCACCCATGTCATACGCCGCGACGTTCGCGCCGCCAGGCACCGAGGGGTGGTATGAATAGAGCAGATAGCTGTCCGTCAGCTCCAAATTTCTATGCGAGGATGCCGGCAAGTCGATTTCGAACTGACCGATGCGGACGTTGAACCAATCGGAGTTCTTGATCAGGCGCGAAAAATATGCCCAATACGACTCCAGATGCACATTGCCGTCGGAGGCAAATCCGGTAGGCACCACCAGAAATGAAATGTTCTGGGTCAAAACACCTGCCATGAGAAGATCCATCGAGGCGTCCGCTACTCCGCCCGAGCCGACGTCTTTCACACCCTGATCGGTGGCCTGATTCGTGACCTTCGTATAGAGATAGTTCGGAACAACGTGAATGGCCACCGGCCAGTACCCCGGATCGGCGGTCACGGTATCGTCCTTGCCCAAACGCAGCTGATAACCGTTGTCGCGGAAATTCCTGCCGAAATCATTTAGCACCGGCCACGACTCGTGACATGCCGTGCAGCGCAAGGAATATTTGCGTGCAAATGCGGGAATGGCGGAGGCCGGTGAGATAAAGACAAACATGACGATCGCGAATACCGCCAACTGCAGGACTACCCGCAGCGATCCATTTCGTGTCATGACTACCCCCTAACGATCAATAGTATTTATTTGGCCGCGAGCGTGATTTTGGATTTTGCGGTTTGGCCCGCTGCCACTGTGACGGGCACCGTGTTCTCGCCCGCCGCCTCATGCCACACTGCCAACGTATAGCTGCCCGGCGGAATGTCCTTGATGCTGAAATGTCCGTCGGCGCCGGTCGTCGCGTAGTACGGATGGTCGAGTTCCATGATCCACGCATGCATCCACTCGTGCGCGTCGCATTTCACCTTGATCATCATCGGCATGCTCGGCAGCGGCTTCGTCACCGAGAACCCTTTGAACGGCAGCGCCACATTGAATATCGTCGCGTTGGTCTCGGCATTTTGGGGATGCGTGTTGTGGAGCACTGTGTCCTCGGACGAGATCTTGACCTGCTCACTGACCATGGCGCCTTGAACGCGCGGTGAGAACATACATTTCGTGTTCACCAACGACAGCGGCTCCGTGGGTGCGGCTTTGCCCTTCGCAATGTCCTTGAGGTAGACGATCACGTTGGCCAAACCGCCGCTGCCATCCACCGCGTAAACCGGGTCAGGGATCGTTTGTCCGCAATAATCCTGATTCTTTGTCACTTTGATCGGCGCGCCGGCAGGTGCTGCGCCGGAAAGGGTCACGACGCCGTCAATGGTTCCGCCGTTTGTCACCGTCACGACTTCATAGGCCGCCAATGCGGGCCCCATCCCCAGCGATCCCACCAAGGCGGCTACCGCAATTCCGGCGGACGCAACAAACCTACGACGGCGTCCCAGCGGAGCGCCAGATCCGTTTAACATGTGATTTCCCCCGCGTTATCCCTTATTTTGCGTCCCGCTCGTCGCGAGTCGATTTGCCGACGCGCCTACATTGCATCGCGATTTACCGCGTCACAATGGGAACTATTACCCGCGCGTTGATTGCGGATTGGGTAGAACTACCCAGCCGGACAGAAGTCCGACAGCGCACATAGCTGCAGCTCGGCGCGTCGTCGGGGTATGCCGCTCAGGGAAGCGCGTCTTGGGCAAATTCAAGCAGCGCCGCGCGCCCGTCCTGCCAAAGGGCGAAAGGCTCAGTCAGCGGTTCCTGCGGCATTTGCACACTCAGGGTCTTGCTGTTGGCGATATAGCGCAGCATTTCCCCATTCACAGCGTAGGCATGCGCCACGATGTCGCCGTGTGGCGGCACATACAGCTCACGGTGATGTGCCAGGCCGGTAGGCATTGAATCGAGCGGGGCGAGATTGAATACGCGCCCTTCGGCGAGAATGCGCAGCGCGCCGGCGCCGGCCTCGGGCGGCGGCGACATGCGCCGGTCGACCGTCGACCAGCGGTACAGCAGCAGGTAATCCTGATAGGTGCCGGATTGGTCGATTTCGGCCGCGACCAACGTCGCATAGTCGCGTGCATACGCCGCGACGTCGGTGCGCTGCCGGGCGAACACCAGCGGCGTTGAGACAACCGATAGCGTATTGCCGGTGGTTTCATCGAGCAGCTCGCGCGGACGCACCGCGTGCGACTCGCCGCACGCCGCAAGCATGACGAGGGTTGCGACATAAACCGCGATCAAGCGCATGAATCAGAATCGCAATCGGTACGTGGCCGATAAGTATAAATTGCGCTGGTCCGACGTAGGGGTTTGGGTTTGACCGGTTTGATTCTGCAGCTGCAGCAGTTCCTGCCGGGTCTGTACCTGATAGCCGGCGATGATCTCAAATATCTGGCGGCGGCTGGTCCAATCGCCGCGTATTTCCGGCAGATACAGCAATTGCTTGCCGCCGAACGAGGAATCCTTGATCTGCTCGACACTGAACCGCGGCCCGACGCGCCAGGCTCCCGGTAGGGCGAAGCGCGCGTCCCAGCTCAAGGTGGCGCTGCGCGACTGCGGCGCATCGTCGAAGCGCACCCCAAAAATATGCAGGTCGCTCGCTTGCAGCAGGCTGCTGCCTGCCAGTTGCATGGACACGTTCTTATCGATCCCGGTGGAGAGGGTGGCGGGTACGGCGATGACCGGCACTGCGCCGACGGGCGCGAGAACTCCGTCGGTGGCAGGAGTTCCCCCCAGCCGCAAGGCCGAAATATCGGCCATGAACTGCCAACGCTCGCCTATCGAACGGTTGGCCGACAGTACGAAGGTGTCGCTTTGCGCCGTGCGGGCAGTGGCCCATTGCTTGATTTGTGCCGGAGACAACAGCAGCTGCAGGGTGCGCAAGTCCGTCGCCGTCTGGCCGATCAGGGCGTTGAACGTCTCGAGCAGCGGACTGTGGCGATGGTCGATATTCAGGCCTAGCATCCAATGATCCCCCACCTTCATGTTGCCGATGAAAGTCACGGAATTCAGGTTGGCAAAGTAGATGTCGTAGTCAAACAGCAGAATCCCGGTATAGCCGGGTCGCGAGAAACGCGATTGAATTCCGAGTGAGCGCCGGTCGGTGGTGCCATCGAAGGTCTCATTCAATAGATACCCGTCGAACACCAGCGACAGCGAGGGACTGTACTCCGCGCTCAACGTCTCGAATTGCTGCTTGGAGGAGAAGGCTGAATAACCGGTGTATGCCGGATAGCCGCCGGCGGCAGACACCGAGATCTTCGGATTGATCTGATAACTGAGGGCGATCCCGTCGAACAGGCCCAGCGTGCCTTGGTTGACCAAGGTCTGCCGGCCGAGCCGCCCGCCCAAGCCCGAGGCGCGATCATCCAGCGCCACGAAGGCCGCTGTGGTGCGGTCCTGGCTGCCGCCCGCCGTGGTGACCAGGTTATGCGTGTAGCCGGCGTTCACACGCCCGGTGAAATCGAAGCGGGTCCCGCGCTCGCGAACCAGCAAATCGCCGTACATCAGCGCAGCGTTGACCGCCGTGGTGCTGGTGGTGGTACCTCCCGAATTCGTCTGCGCCTTGTCGTATTGATAGCCGAGCGCGGTGCTGCCGACCAGGGACCAACGTCCCTGCTGCGAAACGCCCGGCTCGCCCATGGACTTCGGAATGAGAGATGCCGTCATCAGGGCCTGAAGACGCCGCCGCACCCGGTCCGCGCCCGCCCCTGCCGGATAACGCGCAACATATTCCTCGTACTCGGCCTTGGCCTGGGCCAACTGGCCCGCGCGCTCGCGCACCAAGCCCAACAGTTCCTGCGCCTCCGGCCGGCCGGCATATTCCGGCTGCCGCAGCAGGCGATTGAGCAGGTCGATTGCCTCCGGATACTGATGTTTCTGGAGGTCGGAACGGGCTTCGCGCAGTATGCGCGCCCGTTCCTCATCGGCGAGCGGCGCATCGGTGAGCGCGGCGCTGCGAGCCGGCTGCACGCCAGCGCGTTCCACCGGCAGCAGGTCGCTCTGGTCGTCGCTCAAACCCAGCCACGCTCGCGGATATTGGCCGAGCGCCGCCTTCAGCACCCGCTCGGCTTCGGCGCGCGACGCGAAAGGCCCGATCCGCAGGCGAAACCAGTGCTCACTCTCGATGTCGATCTCCGACACATACGCCTGCGTGCCGAAGCCGGCGGCCGCCTTCTCCACGGTGTCATGCTCGATTCTTTGCTGCGACGACTCCAGGTTGATGATGAAGGGCTGAGGCGCCTCGGGCTCGTACACCGCCCCGCTGCCCTTGCGTTTGACCAGGTTGTACAGGCGCAAGCGCAGTCCCTGGCCATTGGACGTGGGCGCCATGACGAAATCCAGATCGCGGGACCAGCTCAGTTCGAGCGCGACCTCTCCGGGCACCACCGACTCGAGCCGGGCCCCGGTCACGAGTTCGCCGCCCCCGCCCACTTGAGGAAATTCCGCCGGGACCACGCTTAACAGGGATCCGCAGTCCGGCCCCAACCGCAATCTGATGCGCGTGCTGCTGCCGTAGTTCGCGGGCATGTTCGTGATGTACCGCGTCGAACAGCTGAACTGCACGGTAATATCCGCGTGATCCGGCTGAAGATTGGTATCGATCAATTGCACCAGCGGTCCGCCGGGCAGGCCCAATGCCGGCGCCGCACCGAGCGCACGAGCCGCCGCGCATAGCAGCAGCAAGCCGATGAAGGCAGCCCCCCGCGCCCGATGCCGAACGGAGCGCCGCCGCAACGTGATTCTCACTGCGAGGGGCTGCCGGGTTTGGCGCGCGGCGGCGCCAGCAAGGATCGCGCCGGTGGACGAGGCGCGACAATGTCCCAGCTTTGGGTGTTATGGCAGCCGGCGCAATCCTGCGCGGTCACCCCATGCTTGATGTGCTTACCGACAGCCGTGATGCCGTTGTGGCAGCTGCCGCAAGTCGCGCCGATCCCAAGGTGATTGAAGCGCGCCACGCTCCAAGAAATCACGCCGTGGCATGCAGAACAGTCCAGCGCGGTGGTCACATGCTTCGGCGGTTTGCCCGCCGCCACCGCTCCGTTATGGCAGCTTGCGCAGGTGGCGCCTACGCCGCGGTGATCGAAGCGTGCCGGCAGCCACTCCAGCGTGGTATGACAGTTCTGGCAGGTGTTATCGCTCTGAATATGCTGCGGCCCTTTGCCGGCCGCGAGCGTACCGTTGTGGCAGCTCGCGCAGTTGCTGGTGACACCGAGATGCGAGGGCGGATTCGCCACACCCACCCCGCGCCTTCCCTCCGGACCCGGCGCCCGGCCCGTCGCCGTGCCTACCGCCGGCGCACTGACCACAGTGGTGATCGCGGTCTTCACCGACTTCGCGGTCGCCCTCTGTGCGTTGCCACCCCAGTTCCCGGGAGTGTGGCAGCCGTTGCAGTCTTGTCCCGTGTGGTGGCCGTTCGGTCTCGTGGTCAGATTGGTGACCCCGTAAAATTTCAAGGTCTTGAGATCGTGACACTGATCGCAGGTATTGCCGGTCGCCGCGAGCAAGGCGGTGTGTTTGGCGGCGGTCATCGTCGTGCCGCTGAAGGTGGTGAAGCTCACGGCGTGACAGCTTTCGCAGGCCGTGCTGCTGGAAGGGATGTGCACGGGCGACAGCACCGCTGATTTCGGCGAGAAGTTGTTGTAGAACACCTTGGTCGCCGCATTCGACGCCGCGTGGCAGGTAACGCAGCTGCCGGTGATTCCCGTGTGCAGGACGGCGTTCGCCGCCAGCGTCGTGTAATTGCTGGGCGCCGCCGTATGACATACGGAGCAACCCTGATTCCCCGGATTCGGCATATGCCCCGCGGGCAGCGCGGTGCTGTTCCAGTTGGCGGTGGTGTGGCAAAGGCTGCAGTCATTCGGCGCCACCATCTGGCCCGCGGTGTGATCCGAGGGCCGTCCCTGCAAGGCTGGGCTGGCAGCGCCCATGTAGAAGCTCAAGCCCTTCTCATGGCAGGTGATGCACTTGGTGCTGACCGAGGTATGCGAGGCCTGAGTCATGTTCATCGGGCCGAAGCCGCCGGCCACATAGCTGGCCTTGTGGCAGGTGCCGCAATCGGTACCCGTCAAGATGGGAATATGCGCCGGCGTCAACACCGCCGATTTCGGATTGTCGTTGTTGTTGTAGAAGGTCAGCTGCGTCACGCCGTGGCAGACCGCGCAGCCGTTGCTGATGCCGGTGTGCAGGGCCGCGATGCTCGCCATGGTGGCGTAGTTGCTGGGCGCGCCGGTGTGGCACACAGCGCAGGCCTGGTTGCCGGGATTCGGCATGTGACCGGCGGGCAGCGCGGTACTGTTCCAGTTCGCGGTGGTATGGCATTGGTTGCAATCCGCCGGCGCCGCCATGCTGCCGGTATGGTCAGTGGGACGGCCCTGCAGCATCGGGTTGGCCGCACCCATGTAGAAGTTTAGCCCCGCTTCATGGCAGTTCTTGCAGGTGCTGCCCACCCCTGCGTGCGTGGCCTGCGTCATGTTCATGGGGCCGAAGCCGCCGGCTACATAGTTGGCCTTGTGGCAGCTGCTGCAATCCTGTGCGGTGAACGCGGGGATGTGCGCGGGCGACAAGGAAGCGGCGGCCCGCGGATTATCGTTGTTATTGTAGAAGGTCAATTGCGTGGCGCCGCCATGACACTGCGCACAGCCGCTGGTAATGCCGGTATGCAGCACCGCGATGCTCGCGAGCTGCGCATAGCTCGTGGGATTCGCGGTAAGCGTGCCGGTGTGGCAAACCGAGCAGGTCTGCGTGCCGGGAATGGGCATATGGCCGTCGGGCAAGGTGGTCGGAGTCGTCCAAGTGGTGGTGTTGTGGCATAGGGAGCAATCGCCTGTTGCCTGACTAGCGGGATTGGGCGCAGACACATGCGTCGGCGGGCGTCCCTGCAAATTCAACGCGGCACCCGGATAGAAATTCAATCCCGCTTCATGGCAGGTGTTGCAGGTGGCCGGCACGAAGGCGTGCTTGACCGCGCTCATGCCGGTGGCCGGTCCGAATCCCCCGGCCGCGTAATTCGTCGCGTGGCAGGACACGCAATCCACGCCGTTGAGATACGGGATGTGAGCCGGCGTGAGACCCGCGGCGGCCTTGGGATTGTCATTGTTGTTGTAGAAAGTCAATGCACCGCTCGGGCTGCCGTGACAGGCTTGGCAACCGCTGCGGATGCCTGTGTGCAGCACGGAGATGCCGGCCAGAGTTGCGTAGCTCGCCAGCGTCGAACCAATGGCGGTATGACACACCGCGCATGCCTGGTTGCCGGGGTTGGACATATGCCCCGCCGGCATGGAATTGCCGCCCCAATCGGTGGGGTTGTGGCAGCCCGAGCAATCGCCGGTCGCTTGCTGTCCGCCCGCCGCTACGTGATCCGCGGGACGGCCTTGCAGCGGCGGTGTCGAAGCGCCCAAGTAGTAGCTCAAACCCGCCTCATGGCAGGTGTTGCATGAAGTCGGTACGAAGGCATGCTTGGCCGGACTCATCGAGGTGGGCCCAAAGCCGCCGGTCACATAGGTCTTCGCGTGGCAGGAACTGCAGTCCGCGCCCGTCAAATAGGGAATGTGCGCCGGTGTGAGGATGGCGTCGGTTGGCGTGAAATTGTTGAACCAGGTCAGCGCCGAGACAGTGTTGCCATGACATAGCCCGCAATTGTTGGCAATGCCGCTGTGCAGGGCCGACACCGCCGCCAAGGTTGCCGGCGTGTAGTCGCTCGGCGCTTTCGCATGACACTGCGTGCAGCTCAAGTTGCTGGGATTCGGCATATGCCCCGCGGGCAGGGCATTGCTGTTCCAATCGACGGTGGTGTGGCACATCGAGCAATCGCCGCTCACCATGTTCGGATCGGGGCTGGAAGTGTGATCGGCGGGACGCAACTGCAGCGCGGTGCCGCCGCCCACGTAAAAGCTCTTACCGGTGTCGTGACAGACATTGCATGTGGCGGAGACGAACGCATGCTTGGCGCTGGTCATCGCGGTGGCGGGTCCAAACCCGCCGGACTGATAGGCGGCGCCGTGGCAGGCGCTGCAGTCGCTGCCCGCCAGCACCGGAATGTGCGGCGGCGCCAACGGCGCGCTCTTATACGGGGAGACGCCCGATATGGACATCGGTATGTAGGGAGCGGGCTTGCCTGCAAAGTTCTGGCCGGCGTGGCACATCAGGCAGTTGCTCACCGCCAGGCCGGAATGCAGCGTCGCAATGCTGGCGGCGAGCAAGTCCCAGGTCTCCGCTGCCGGCTTGTTGCCATGGCAAACGCCACAATCGATGCTGGAGGGAATCGGCGGCACGTGGTTTGCCGGCTGCCCGGACACGACACCCGTGGAAATCTTGACGGTCCCCGAATGACAGGTGGCGCAGGTAGTGACGCTCATCTGCGTATGATCGAACTTCGACGGCGTCCAGCTCGGAGTCTTGGTGCCGATGCCGGTGGTGTGGCAGATCTCGCAAATATTGCTGGTGGGCATATGATTGCCCTGCTTGCCTACCGCCTTGGTGCCGTTGTGGCAGCTGCTGCAATTGGCCGTGATGCCGGTGTGATCGAAGTTGGCACCCAGCCAGGTGCTGGTGAGGTGGCAATCCCCGCATTCCTGATTGGTGGCGATGTGGTTGGCTGGTTTGCCGCCGGCCTGTGCGCCGTTGTGGCAGATGATGCAGAAGCCCGCAACCGCCAGCGGAATTTGGCTGTGATCAACGGCCTTCGGAGGATTCCAGCCGACCACGGTGTGGCAGGCGGCGCAACTGTCGCTGGTGGCGGGATGCGTCGGACCCTTGCCCTGCGCCATGCTGCCGTTGTGACAGCTGACGCAGCTGCCCATGACTTCGGCGTGATCGAAATGCACATCGGGACGAAACGCGATGGTGTTATGGCAGGCCGCGCAATTGTTGCTGCTGGTAACGTGATTCGCGACTTTGGGCGTCGCGTTGTACGGCGTTCCGGTGATGTGGCAAGTGCCGCAGTTTCGCGGCGTGCCCTTGAAGACGGCATTGACGTGGCAGGATTCGCAGGGCAAATCCCGGTGCACGCCATCGAGTTCGAATCCGGTCGACAAGTGATCGAAGTTGATCGTGACCGGGGGCGCCGACTGCGCCGCCTCCACCCGCGGCACCGGCAGACCTGCCGCCAACAGCAGCAGAGCGATCAACCCCTTCCCTATGTGCCTGAGGCTCATTCGCTGCGCTACTGAATGCGCGCCCCTTTCCAGGAGTAGTTTGAGTGACAGCGGTCGCACTGACCGCCGTATTGACCGAGATGGCGATCGTCCTTGCGGTGGCAGACCACGCACTCCTGCGACATCTTGCGGGTGCCGGGCGGCTCTCTATGGCAATCGGCGCACTGCAGCTTGGCGTGAGCACCCAACAGAGGGAAATGCGCATCCTTGGCGTGGTCAAAGACCCACAGCGGCCAGCCGTTGCTGGAGTGACAGCTCGCGCATTTGTCGCCCAGGCCATTCCTGTGCACGTCGTCGGCCGCATGGCAGCCGCTGCAGGTGGACGGCGCTTTGCCGAACGCCAGGCTGTTGTGGCATTGCACGCAGCTCACCACCCGATGCAGGCCAAGCAGTTGAAAGTCGGTCAAGTCGTGATCGAAAATGATATCCGCGCGCCAGCCGCTTTGACCGTGGCAAGCCGCGCAATCCCCCTTCACCTTGCCGGCGTGCGGATCCTCGCTGCGGTGGCAGCCCTTGCAGTCGGTCGCAAGCTTTTGCTCGCCGGCGATGCCCGTGTGGCAGGTATGGCACTCGAGCTTCGCGTGTGCACCTTCGAGCGAGAATTTATGCCGCTTGAGGTGGTCGTATTCAACTGGATGCCAGTGTTCGTTGTCATGGCAATCTTCGCACTTGGGTCCGAAGCGCCGTGCGTGCGCGTCATCGGCGCGATGGCAGCCGTCGCAGTCCTGGGGAACCTTGTCCTTGTAATTACCGCTCTTGTGGCAGGCCAGGCAGTCGATATCGGCATGCACGCCAAGCAAGTCGTAGCCCGTTTCCTTTAAATGGTCGTATTTTGCCGATTTCCATTCCTTGGTGGCATGGCATTTGCCGCAATCCGGCCCGCGCGAACCGCGATGCTCGTCATCGGTCGCGTGGCAGCCAACGCAGGTCCTGGGCGTGGGCTTGTAGCGGCCGCCCACGTGGCAGGCGTCGCAGGCGATTGCAACGTGCGCGCCGTTCAGATGAAATTCGGTCTTGCTGTGGTCGAATTTGCCGCCGGTCCAACTCAGCGAGCTGTGGCAATCCCCGCAAGACTGGGTGAATTGACCCTGATGGGCGTCGTCCGATTTGTGACAGCCGACGCAACTCGGTGTCGCCTTGCGCCATGCCTCGCCGCGCTTGTGGCAGACGGCGCAGTCGAGCGATGCGTGAGCCCCTTCCAGCGGAAACTGCGCCAGCGCATGGTTGAATTGCGCAGCGTCGAGCTGCGTGATGTCCGCATCACGCCCCTTGTGTTCGGTATGGCAGGCACGGCACTCGCTGACGCCGGCGTTCAGCATGCGACCGTGGAAATTGACGCGCGTGCGTACGTCCTCGGCGACATCCTTGTGACACTCCAGACACAGCGAAGTTTGCGTAACCTTGTTGGTTCGGTCATGGCAATTGCCGCATTTCTCTTCCTGCTTGATATGCGCGTTGCTTACTTTCCCGGGCATCAGCAGCGTTTCGACATTGCCCGCAAGCGCGCGGGTGGCGCTCAATGAGATGAGCGACGCCACGCAGAGAATCCCGAAGATGCCAAGACGTCCTTGCTGCCGTCGCATCTGATTTCAATATATGTTGATTGCAACCACATGCACGATCCCCGCGATCAGCAGCATGAAGAACAGAGGGAGATGCAGAACGTGCCAGAGCGAAAATAACTTGGCGTACACCTGGTACTCGGTAGTGCGGCGCCCGGCCTCGAGGCGCTTGCTCGCATAAATGCCCGCGGCCTTGGCGAGCCGCTGTGCGTGCTCCGCGACCAGCGCCGAATTGCCGGCCTGCGCCCGCCGCGCCGCACGGCGGATTTCCATGCGCATGCTCCAGCGGGCGATCGCAAGCCGGATGCCGCCGCTGAGCATGTGCGGCAGCCGCAGCAGCGGATTGCGCGGCGGCTGAATCCAGCGGGCTTCGAGACACTCCAGCCTCTGGAGAAATCCGGGCAGGAACGCCAGCGACGTGGACTGCGATGCCATACGCTGGCCCGCTGCCTTCAATTGATCCCAATTGTCTTCGTGTCCCTCGAGATGCGCGTGCAGACGCGTGTAGAAATAGCGGCCCACAACTCCGCTGGCCGCCACGGTCAACATGCAAATCAGCGCGACGTTGCTGTTGGTGGCGCCCAAGCTGAAGTTCGAATGAAACAAGATCAATACCGGACCTATGACGCCGAGGGTCATGTGGAATTCAAACCAGGCGGGAATGCTGCCCATCCAGCGCAGCCAACGGATGCGCTTGCGCGCCGAATACAGCAGCAGCAGCAGCAGCATCGAACCGCCGGTGATGCCGAGCCAATAGCCGAGCCCCCGCTGCGGGGTGATGTAGCGTTCCAGATGGGCGTGATAGCCCCAGTACAGCACGACAGCCACCACAGTCGTCCAGACCAGCGGCCAATACAAGCGGCGACGCGGCTTCTCGACGGACATTTGGGCGGCGCTGGCGCTCATGAGACCACATCATCGATCACGATTTTCAGTAGCTGGTGGCTGGACGGATCGATCACGCCCGTCGTGCCGCGCAAATCGCCCGACGCCGGCAATGCCTGGCCGCTTCGTGAAATGCGCGCCTCGACGGTGATATGTTTGGCGGTGCTGAGATTGCGGCCCGGCAACATCGAGGAGGAATCGTCCAGCGTGAACTTGACCGGCCATGCCCCGACGCTGCCGCGAAACACCGCCACGGGCGGACCCGGAGCGTCGACCGATTTGGCCACGATGAACAACGTCGCGCCGGGCACCGCCTTGCCGCTCAGCGCGCCGGCGATGGATACCTCGCCGCTGATGCGGGTGCCCGACGGCGCAGGTGCGCCGTCCGGCACAGCGCTACCCGCACTCCCCGCCACGTCGCGGTCGCGCTGCAGATTCGCCGCGACTATTTTCGCATCCTGCGAATCAGGCGGCAGGACATTCTGCAGACTCTGCCACGCGGCGATCGCGTCGCCGTACCTCCCCGCCTCTTCGTTCGCGCTGGCCTTCAGCCATAGCGCCTTGGCGTTCGCCGGGTCCAACGCCAGCGCATTGGCGACGTAGACTTCAGGCTCTCCCGCGAGCTTGTTGTTCTGCAATGAGCCGGCGGTATCGGCGTAGTCCGCCCAGGCATTGGCGTTCATTTGATTCGCGCTTGCCAGCTGCTTGTAGATTTTTGCTGCGGCGGCGTACTGTTTGCCGGCACGCGCTTGCGCGGCCTTGCTCAAAGCCTCGAGCGATTCAGGCGACAGCGCCGCGGGAGCCGGCGCCGGATCGGGCTCGGCTATGGGCGAATCGGCAGACGGCAAAGTATGCGTGCGCGCCAGCCGCGCATCCTCCGTGCGGCCCAGGAACTCGTAGGATTTGGCGAGCAGTTCCCAATCATCCGCGCCGCCGCCGCCCTTGCCGAGCCGCGCGCGCAACGATGCGACCGCGGCATTCATCGACCTTGCCGCGGAACTCGGACCGCGCGCGGCGGCCGCGTCAGTCACGGGACCCGCACTCGATTCTTGTTGGGCGGTTGCCGGCGATTTGGCAATCAATTCGGGACGGCCCAGCCAGGCATACATTGCGAGCGCGGCGCCGACCACGAGAAGGCCGAGCAGCGGCGCCTGCCACGGTATCGCCGGCAGGGCTTCAAAGCGCGGGATGGTGCGAAGCCAAGGGAGCATGACCATGATGGCCGCGAACACCGTGAGCATGCCGGCAATGAACCAAAATGCGGCCATTGTTGTCTCCTCTACCCAGTTGCCAACTCAGCGCCGAATGTGCTGGAAAAGCCTTGGGAATTGTCCATCCACTTTGTAGTGCAGAGAAGTCTAGCGCCGGCGTGCAAACACTAACAGTGTGCGGGAAATGCGACACCTTGCCGAGCCGCGCACGGAGACGTAAATCACAGAATACATACCTTATCGATCCCACACTGTCGGCATGTTCCAGCAGCAACGCGCGCCATGAACTTGAATTTTTCAGCCACGCTTTATGTGATTCCATTCGCGATAATCCTCGTGGCCTACCTGCTGCCCCGGCGACGCAGCACGAAACTACATAGTTTTGCCCATAAAGAATCCATCGCCGCAGGCCTCACGGAACCGGCCTCGTTGCACCCTATAATCGACGCGGCCAGGTGCCTGGGTTGCGGCGCCTGCGTCAAGGCGTGCCCCGAACAACCCCTGCATCAGGTACTCGGCCTGATCGGCGGCAAGGCCGTTCTGGTGGGCCCTACAGACTGCATCGGCCACGGGGCATGCAAAACCGTCTGCCCGTTTGATGCCATCACCTTGGTGCTCGGGACCGAGCGGCGCGGCATCGATATTCCAGTGCTCAAGCCCAACTTCGAATCCAACGTGCCCGGCGTGTATGTGGCGGGGGAATTGGGCGGCATGGGCCTCATCAAGAATGCACTGACCCAAGGCCATCAGGCGATCGACGCCATCGCAAAAGCCGGCATCAGACTCGATGGCGCGCTGGATGTGCTGATAGTGGGAGCGGGGCCCGCGGGACTCGCCGCTTCGCTCGCCGCGAAGAAGCTCGGCCTGAAATATCAAACCATCGAGCAGGACTCGCTGGGCGGCGCGGTATTCCAATATCCACGCGGTAAATTGGTGATGACTGCGCCGGTGGAATTGCCGCTCATCGGCAAAGTGCACTTCCGCAATACGTCCAAGGAGGCGCTGCTGAAGTTTTGGCAGAACGCTTGCAGCAAGAATGACCTGGCGATCCATTATCAACGGCGCATCGACAGCATCGTTTCAAATGCAGGGGCCTTTCAAGTCAAGGCGGGAGGGCACGAATACCGTGCGGCCGCGGTGCTGCTCGCAATTGGCCGCCGCGGCACCCCGCGCAAGCTCGGCGTGCCCGGCGAGGAGTTGCCCAAGGTCGTGTACCGGCTCATTGATGCTGAACAGTACCGCGGACGCAACGTGCTGGTGGTCGGCGGCGGCGACAGCGCGCTGGAAGCGGCTGCCAGTATTGCGGAGTTGGGCGATACGCACGTCACATTGTCGTACCGTGGCGATGCATTTCAGCGCGCGAAGCAGCGCAATCGCGATCGGACTACGGAGGCTGAGAATCTGGGCCGGCTGAGAGTGCTGCTGAAATCCGAGGTCAAAGCGATCCTCGCGGACTCGGTGCTGCTGCAGCAAGGAGCCCTCACAGTGCGGTTGGCCAACGACGCGGTGATCGTCAGCGCCGGCGGCATTCTGCCGAATGATTTCCTGCGCTCCATCGGCATTGAAGTGGAGACCAAGTTCGGCACCGCTATCGGCGTCGACACCGCGCGCAAGACCAGACCGGCCACTCCTGCCGGCGAGACGGTCAAGTACAAATCGGCATGAAGCGCGCCATCGCGCTGTTCATCCTGCTCGCGGCGGCGTTCACCGGGATTGCGGCCGGCGCGACCGCCGCGCCGCCTCGTCGTTCGTACGCCGCAGCTGCTTTGGCGCCGGCCCACGCTGCGCTACGATCCCTGCAGTTTGCCAAAGCCATCCAATTGCTTGGCGAACTGCGCACCAACGCCGATGCGCAATACCTGTTGGGATTGATCTATCTCAACGGCGTGGGCGTTCAAGCGGATGCGGCCCGGGCCCGCGCGCTGCTCACTTCCGCTGCAGGTCAAGGCCACGGCGCGGCCGCCTATGTGCTCGCGGGCGAGGCCGCGCGCGACCCGAAGACGGCGCCCGGTGCCGCGCAAATACTGTTGCAGCGATCCGTACAGCTCGGCTATGTCCGTGCGCTCGAAGCCGTCAAGACCGGCGGTCCTTTGTGGGCGCGGGAATCAGCCGCTGCCGCTGATCCGGCGCTGCTTACGGCATGGGTAATCGCGTGCGCGCGTAACGACAATGCCACAGAGCTCAGGCGTCTCGGGGTCAAGAGCGTCCAGATACACGATGAATTCGGGCGCGATGCTTTGCACCACGCCGCGGCAGCGGGGAGCGTGGCCGCGGCGACCGCGCTCTTGGACCTCGGTGCCGATGTGGGCGCATCCGACCCGCAGGGAGCCACGGCGCTGATGATCGCCGCCGAATCCTCACCCGCAGAACTGATCTCATTGCTGCTCGCGCACGGCGCCGACCCCAAGGGCGTCGATGTCGAGCATCGAAGCGCGGCCTTCTACGCCGCGCGCGGCAATCGCGTGGCAGCCTTGCGGGTGCTCGCCGGTACAGGCTCCGCGGAGGCGCATGATGGGCGCGGCT
>JANXZQ010000390.1 GCA_025355445.1 Gammaproteobacteria bacterium | reverse complement strand
CGCCAATCCGACCGGCCGGTTCAAGAACCGCCGGCCGCAACACCCGCTCCCCGGACTCCTGCCGCTGCCCGCAGCAGCATCTAGTACGTAGGGTCATGAAATCAAAGTCTCAGCGCCTCGTGCGACGCAATCACGCCCGCTACCATCAGGGCCGTGATGACCTCAATATCGTGCCGATGATCGACATGATGGTGATCTTGGTATTTTTCTTGATATTCACCGCGGTGTTCTCCAAGACGAATATCCTGCAGATGAATCTGCCCAACAGCAGCAGCGCCGCTCCGCTGGATCTGCCCAAAGATCTGAAGCTCGAAGTCATCATTCGCCCGGGCGACCTCGTGATCAACGACCGCAATTCAGGTCCGCTCAAGGTCCTCGCCAATACGCCGGCCGGCTATGATTTGGAGAATCTCTCGGAATTCATCCGCAGGATCAAATCGCAGTATCCGCAAATGACCGACGCGACCATCCTGTCCGGCCCCAATACCACCTACGACACCTTGGTGCAGGTCATGGACACGGTGCGCGTTTACCAGCTGCCGGTGACGCCATTCTCGAAGGCGGAGCTGTTTCCGGACATCTCCATCGGGGACGCGCCCACATGACGTCCTACCGGATCAAACGCCATCGTCAACGGCGCCATGGCGCGAATCATTTCGCGTTGATTCCGTTCATCGACATGATGACCATTCTGGTGGTGTTCCTGCTGGCGCACACGGCGGAGGTGGACATTCTGCCGAATACCAAGAACATTTCGATTCCGCAGTCGCTGTCCGACCGCAAGCCCAGCGCCGCCGTGGTCGTCATGGTCACGAAGGACTCGATTTATGTGGACGGTGCGCTGGTCGGTTCGGTGGGCGACATCGTCGCCAACCAGGGGACGTCCTTCGCACCCCTCAAGAACGCTCTCATGTCGCAGAACGCACGCAGCTTGCGGGCGGAGCAATCCGATCCTGCCAAGCGCGAAGTAACCATCATGGGAGACAAGAACACGCCCTACAGCGTGCTGAAGAAGATCATGATGACCTGCAGCGATGCCGATTACGGCAAGGTGTCCTTCGCCGTGGTCGAGCGCGAAAGAGCGGCAACTTAAATGACGGCCGCCAACCCCGCGCAACGCGTTCCCACCGGGCTCGCACCGTTTTACCGGCGCTATGAATTGCCGTGGTCGCCCTCCGAGGAGACGGAGCGGCGCTTTCGCAAGATACTGCGCAATCTCGCCATTGTGTTCGGGATCATCGCGGTCATCATGCCGTTTCTGCCGCGGCATCAGGTCGTCGTGAATACCGAATCACTGCCGGAGAGAGTGGTGCAATTGGTGATGGAGCCGCCGCCGCCCCCACCCCCTCCGCCGCCGCCCAAGCCGGAAAAGGCCCTCGAGAAAGCGCCGGTCCAGCCCAAGCCGGTCGTGCCCGTGGATCCGCGGGTGAAGGCGCAGAAGAACCTCGCGGTATTCGACCAACTCGCGGCGCTGCGCGATGTCGACCTCGATAAATTCGCAAAGAACCAGCCGAAGACGACCGACCCGGGCGACGTCAGTGTGGTAAGCCGCAACATCATCTCCTCGAAGGTGGGCGGCAGCAGCGGCGGAATCAGCGGGCCCACCAGCAGCGGCCTCGCCGCGGGGTCGGGTTCTTTGCGAGGCATCTACACCACGCAGGTGAAGGATCCGAACATGGGCGCAGGCGGCCAGGGCGCCACGCGCGGCGGCGGCAGCGGCAAGGCTTCGCGCAGCGCCGATGAGATTGCCCTGGTTTTCACCAAGAACAAGGGCGCCATCGACTCCATGTACGCGCGCGCGCTGCGCGACAATCCTGCCTTGCAGGGCAAGGTGGTGCTCGAATTGACCATCGCGCCGTCAGGAGACATCACGGCCGCGCGTATCGTCTCCTCGGAGCTCAACGACAAGGAATTCGAGAGTAAGTTGCTGGCGCGTATCCGCCTGTTCAAGTTTGACGCCAAGGATGTTGCCATGCTCACTGCCACCAAACCCATAGACTTTTTCCCAGCCGGATGAACATTCAATCCGAAATCGAATTCTTCAGCGACTTGGGGCTGGTCGACAAGGCCCGTTTCGTCACGCGCCTGATTTTCGAAGTCGCCGAAGAGGCCAAGGTGGGCGCCGGCGACGGCAACGACGCGATTCGTCTGCGCTTCGCCAATGAAATGAACCAGCGCCTGGCGCGCTTCACTTACCAAATCCTGGGCGAGGACCTGGCGCGCCCCCAGGATGATATTGTGATCCGCATGCTGCTCGGCACGCGTGCCGATAAGAACGCGGAGCGCATCATGCAGAATGCCTACCGGCGTGTCCTCACCAGCTTCGAGAGCTTCGATACCACGGTGCTGCTGAACCCACACTAGCCGCCGCGGCCCGCACTAGGGTCCCGCGGCGCGTCGCTTAGGCTTGGTTTCCTGCGTTTCGGCGGCATCGGCCTCGAACAGCGTCAGCAGCTGTTCCGCCGATTCGCGCGCGCTTGCCAGCAGCTTTTTTTCGTCGTCTTTCACGGCCGCCTGTTTGGCCATGGTTTCCTCGTCGTGCGCGCGGAAGCGGCGCACCGTGTCGAGTGCCTGTGATTTCGACAGTCCCAGGGTTTCGAGCACTCTCTCGGATAGTTCCAGGCTCGATACGAAGGTCTCGCGGATGATGTAGCGCACGTCCTGCTCCATCAGGCGGAACGCATGCTGGCGATTGCGTGCGCGCGCAAAAATCTTCAAATGCGGGAAATGCTTGCGGATCAATTCCGCGGTCTTCACCGACGATTCGACGTCGTCGATGGCGAGCACGAACACTTCGGCATTCTCGGCGTGGGCAGCACGCAGCAATTCGAGCCGCGAGGCGTCGCCGTAGAAAACCTGATTGCCGAAACGGCGCAGAAAATCCACCTGAGTCTGGCTTGCTTCGAGCGCGGTGAAAGAAATCTTGCGGGCGCGCAGAATGCGGCCGACGATTTGGCCGAAGCGGCCGAAGCCCGCGATGATGACTTTCGGATACAGCTCCTCGGGAGTATCGAACGGCCGCTCGTCGGCATCCTTCTTCACGAAGGTCGCGTCGTGCAACAGCAGCAGCAGCGGGCTCAAGATCATGGAGCCGGTGACGACCAGCACCAAGAACTCTGCAATCTCGGTGTCCATGATGCCGAAAGTGGCGGCGAGTCCGAACAGCACGAAGGCGAATTCCCCGCCCGACGGCAGGCTGAACGCCAAGCCGCCGGCGGCCGTTGCGGATAGTCCCGACAAGCGCCCGATGACCAGCAGCACAGCCACTTTCAGCAGCATGAAGCCGAAGATCAGCGCGAGCAGCGTCAAGGGTTTCTCGACCGCAAGCCCGAGGTTCGCCGACATTCCGACGGTGATGAAGAACAGCCCCAGAAGCAGGCCCTTGAACGGCTCGATGTCGGCCTCGAGCTCATGCCGGAATTCACTGTCCGCGAGCAGCACGCCGGCCAGAAAGGAGCCCAATGACAGGGACAGGCCCACTTGGCTCACGAGCAGCGCAGTGCCGATGACGACCAGGAGACCCGCCGCGGTGAAGGCCTCAGCGACCCCGGTGGCGGCGACGATGCGCAGCATCGGGCGCAGCACGTAGCGCCCGCCGATGATCACGGTGGCGAGCACGGCCACGAACTTGATCGCCAGCCAGCCGCCGGGTCCGGCAGTTCTGGCGGCGGCGACGCCCCCCAGCAAGGGCAGCAGGGCGAGGGCGGGCAGCACCGCGATGTCTTGAAACAGCAGTATGCTGAACGCCGAGCGGCCGTATTGCGAATTGAGCTGTCCGCGTTCCGCCAACAGCTGCAGGACCAGCGCGGTGGACGACATGGATAGCCCGAAGCCGATGATGAGCGCGGATTGCCAGGGTTGCTCAAAGGCAAAGTAGGCGGCCGAGCCCATCCCCAGAGTGGT
>JANXZQ010000291.1 GCA_025355445.1 Gammaproteobacteria bacterium | reverse complement strand
GAATTTCCCGGCAAGGATTTTTCCAATGTGGCGGATGCTCTGTGCGAGGCCGGCCGATTCGGGCAAAAAACCAATGCCGGCTGGTATCGATACGAAGCGGGTTCGCGCAATCCCATTGCGGATCCCAAGGTCACCGCCATCATCGAGCAGTACCGTCGACACAGAGACATTGCGCCGCGCAAAGTGGGCCCCGCCGAGATCGTCGAGCGCTGCATCTATGCGCTGGTCAACGAAGGCGCCCGCATCCTCGAGGACGGCATCGCGCAGCGCGCGTCCGACATCGACTTG
Source organism: Gammaproteobacteria bacterium (assembly GCA_025355445.1). Taxonomy (GTDB): domain Bacteria; phylum Pseudomonadota; class Gammaproteobacteria; order Steroidobacterales; family Steroidobacteraceae; genus Bog-1198. The sequence goes on along the minus strand of JANXZQ010000291.1, from coordinate 3,278 downwards.
GTGTACCTCAATGGCTATGGATTCCCCGCGTATCGCGGCGGCCCCATGTTCTTCGCCGAGCAGACGGGCTTGAACGAAATCGCGCGCGCTCTGACACGCATCGCGGTTGAGCCCGGCAGCGACGCGGACGCTTGGACACCGGCGCCGTTGCTCATTCGCCTGGCCGCCCAAGGCCAGACATTCAGCGCCTACAAAGGATCAGCCTCGTGACAGAAGCAGTCATCGTCTCTACCGCGCGCACCGGCCTCGGCAAGAGCTGGAAGGGCGCATTCAACATGACTTACGGCGCCACTCTCGGCGCGCACTCGGTGCGGCATGCAGTGCAGCGCGCCGGCATCGACCCCGCCGAAGTCGAAGATGTGATCATGGGATCGACCTTTGGCGAGGGCACCACGGGCGGCAACATCGCGCGTGCCATTGGTCTGCGCGCCGGGCTTCCCGTGACCACCGCGGGCTTGAGCATCAATCGGTTTTGCAGCTCGGGACTGCAATCCATCGCCCTGGCGGCGCAGCGGGTCATGACCGAGGGCGCCGGCGTCATCGTGGCGGGCGGGGTCGAGAGCATTTCCTGTGTGCAGAACGAGGCGAACCGGCACATGCGGCGCGATCCGTGGCTGATCGAACACAAACCGACGCTGTACTGGAGCATGCTGCAGACTGCCGAAACCGTCGCCAAGCGCTACAACATCTCCAAAGAAGCTCAGGACGAATACGGAGTTCGCAGCCAGCTGCGCGCTGCCGCGGCACAGGCCGCAGGCAAGTTCAAGGATGAAATCGTGCCCATGACCACCGTCATGGGAGTCGTTGATAAAGCTGCCGGTACGATCGGGACGCGCGAGGTGACCATCTCGAGCGATGAGGGCATACGCGCCGACACGACTCTGGAAGCGGTGGCGAAGATTCGCTCCGCCATCCCGGGCGGGGTGATCACGGCCGGCAATGCCAGCCAGTTTTCCGACGGCAGCAGCGCCGTCGTCGTGATGGATGCCAAGCTGGCGGAGAAGCGCGGCCTCGAGCCGTTGGGGATCTTTCGCGGCTTCGCCATCGCCGGCTGCGAACCTGACGAAATGGGAATCGGCCCGGTGTTTGCGGTGCCGCGCCTGCTGCAGGGGGCCGGCTACAAGGTGAGCGACATTGATCTGTGGGAGCTCAACGAAGCTTTCGCCTGCCAGGTGCTGTATTGCCGCGATAAGCTGGGGATTCCCGATGAGCGCTTGAACGTCAACGGCGGCGCCATTGCCGTGGGACATCCCTACGGGGTCAGCGGTGCCCGTCTCACCGGACACGCGCTCATCGAAGGGAAACGCCGCGGCGCCAAGCTCGTGGTCGTTACCATGTGCATCGGCGGCGGCCAGGGTGCCGCCGGACTATTCGAGGTGACTTGATGGCGGTGCGCGAATTATTCGAGCTCAAGGGCCGGGTAGCCCTGGTGACGGGCGGTTCGCGCGGCTTAGGATTGCAGATCGCACAGGGTCTGGCAGAGATGGGCGCCAGAATTGCCATCAGCGCCCGCAAGGCCGCTGAACTCGATGACGCGAAGTCGCAGTTGGCGCAGCACGGGATCGACGCGTTGACGGTGGTGAATGATCTGACCAAGCCCGATCAAGTGGCGGCGCTGATCGATGCGGTCGTCGGGCACTACGGCAGGATCGATATCCTGGTCAATAATGCCGGCACGAGCTGGGGTGCGCCCGCCGAGCAGTATCCGCTCGAGGCTTGGAACAAGGTCATGAGCTTGAATGCCACCAGCGTGTTCGCACTCAGCCAGGCCGTCGCGAACGCCTGCTTCATCCCGCAGCGGTCGGGCAATATCATCGTGATCTCGTCGGTGGCGGCCCTGCGGGTCGGCGCGCATATGAAAGCGGCCGCTTATTACGCCTCGAAGGCGGCGGCCTTGCATCTCACCCGGGCCTTGGCCGCGGAATGGGGGCCGCACGGCATTCGCGTCAACGCCATATGCCCCGGATTTTTCCCGTCGAAAATGACCAACGGCTTGCTCGAGACCATCGAGGCCGCGGTCATCGAGCGCACTCCCTTAGGACGGCTCGGCGGCGATACCGATCTGATGGGAGCGGCGGTGTACCTTGCGTCGGACGCGTCGCGTCACGTGACCGGCCAATACATTGCCGTGGACGGCGGCGCGTCGGCGGTATGAGCAGCCCGGCCGCCGGACTGCGGCCTCCCCCCGATCAGCATGCCTTCGACACGCCGCGGCTCGCGGCCTGGATGCTGGTGCATATCGACGGCTTCGCCGGCCCCATCGAGGTCAGTCAATTTGCCGGCGGCCAATCCAATCCCACCTTTCTGGTGCAATCGGCCGCCCATCGCTACGTGCTGCGGCGCAAGCCGCCGGGCAAGCTGCTGCCCTCTGCGCACGCCGTCGATCGTGAGTATCGCGTGATCACGGCCCTGGCTAACAGCCAGGTGCCGGTGGCAAAGGCGTATGCCTTGTGCGAAGACGCGACGGTCATTGGTGCCGCGTTCTACGTCATGGACTACGTTGAGGGCCGGCTGTTTTGGGATGCCGCTCTGCCCGAAGTGGCGCCGCCGGACCGCCGCGCCATCTACCAGGAAATGACCCGGGTCATCGCCGACCTGCACACGGTGGACTATGCCGCGGCAGGCCTCGCCGACTTCGGCAAGGCCGGCCGCTACATCGAGCGACAAGTGTCGCGTTGGACGCAGCAATATCGCGCCGCGCAGACCGAGGATATCGATGCCATGGAGCGTCTCATCGAGTGGCTGCCGCGGCACATTCCGCAGGACGAGGAAACCAGCATCGTGCACGGTGACTTTCGGCTGGACAATGCGATATTCCACCCCAGCGAGCCGAAGATTCTGGCCGTGCTGGACTGGGAGTTATCGACACTGGGCCATCCGCTCGTGGATCTGGCCTACCTCTGCATGCGCTATCATTTATCGGCGGATCAATTTCGAGGCCTTGCCGGATTGGATGTCGCGGCGCTCGAGATTCCGAGCGAGGCCGAGTGCGTGGCCGATTACTGCCGGCGCCGCGGCCGCCTCCCGGTCGCACCGCGGGAATGGACTTATTATCTGGCCTTCAACATGTTCCGTCTGACCGGGATTCTGCAAGGAGTGCTGGCGCGAGCCATCCAAGGCAATGCCTCGAGCGCGACGGCGCTGGAGGCGGGACGCCGGGCGCGGCCTCTGGCCGAACAGGGATGGCTCGCGCCAGCACTCCTTGCAGAATCCCGGTCAGACGGAACATGTTGAAGGCCAGATAATAAGTCCATTCCCGCGGTGCGACCGGGAGGCGG
>JANXZQ010000277.1 GCA_025355445.1 Gammaproteobacteria bacterium | reverse complement strand
CGTTGACCGCAGACGGTGGCATTGCGAATCCGGCAGTGGCCGCAGCGGTCAATACGCTCACCGGGGTCGGTCCCACGTTGAATCTGGGCGGCTCCTTGCTGCAATCCATATTTGATGGCGGAAGGTTGCGCGCGATGCGCGCCGCGGCGCAGGCCAAAGACAGTGAGCTGCTCTTCACCTACCAAGCCGCCATCCTCACGGCGCTGGGCGATGTGGAAAATGCGCTGTCGGCGCTCCATCATCTGGATGCGACGCGCCCGTTTCAGATTGAAGGCCTGGCGCAGAGCGAGCGCGCGTACGAGGGCGCGAAGTTGCGCTATCAGCAGGGGTACGGGGATTACTTGAGCGTGCTCGAGGCGCAGAAACTGCTGTTCACGGCGCGCGATGGCTACAGCCAATACCGGCTCGCACGACTGCACGCGCTGGTGAGTCTCTCCAAGGCGCTCGGCGGGGGGTGGCAAGCGCCCGGTCAGCAAGCCGCCTCTTCCCGTTCACCCTCCGCGCCTGCGAATATTCAAGCCATGTTTGTACAAGGTACTCGATGAGAACACCAACTTGGGAATGCGCAAAGTCTTGCAGGATGAGGGATGTGCTGCGTTGCGGCCGTCGGGTCGCCGCCTCCGTCGCCCTCTTGGCACTGATTGTGGCCGGCTGCCACGGGCCGAGCACACCGCCTGCGGTCTCAACGACGACGGTCGCCGCTGATCCAAAAGAGGCCGCCGGCGACGAGAAAAAAGCGGCGGCAGTGACGCTGACTCCCGAGCAGATCAAGAAATTGGGATTGGTCACCGAAGCGGCAAAATCCGTGAAGTACGGCAGGGAGATACCGGGATTCGGCGTTGTGATGCCGCATGAGCCAATCGCCACGGCGGTGGCGGAACTGGTCGCCGCCCAGGCAACGGCGCGGCAGGTGCAATCAGCGCTGGCTCGTCAGCAGCGTTTGGCCGGAACACTGGGGGCCGTGTCGGCGGAGATATTGGAGGGCTCCATTGCGCAAGAAGCGGTGGGCATTGCGCAGTTACACCTCAGTCAGCAGAAGTTAACAGCGCTGGTGGGACAGGATCCGCCTTGGGCCGACTCCGACAATGCGGAGCTGGGAAAGCTGGCCACGGGAAAACTGAAGTTGCTGCGCATGACTTTTCCTCAGGACGTGATGTCGGAAAAGATGCCCTGGCAGGTTCGTGCGGCGCATATCGGCGCCTCGGAGCCCGCGAATTCCTGGGCCACGAAAAAAATATGGAATGCGCCCGCGGACGCCACGGTGCCTGGCCGCAGCCTGTTCGCGCTGCTCGACAGCCGCTACGCCGCAGAGGGAGAACGGCTTCAGGTTTGGGCATCAACGGGCGAGGCAGAGGAGGGCGTCGTGGTGCCATTGGCCGCGATTCTGATGCACGAGAGTAAATACTGGTGCTACCTCGAGAAGGAACCCGGCAAGTTTTCGCGCACCGAGGTCGACATCGATAAGCCCACCGCGGGCGGCTATGTCGTGCTCGACCGCATCGCCCAGGGTGACAAGCTCGTCGTCTCGGCCGCCGGTCAACTGCTGGCGCAAGAGACGAATTCCGGCGCCGAGCCGGATTGATCTGATGCGCCAACTCGTATCGCTCTGTGTCCGACATTTCGGTGCGGTGACCGCACTCACGATGTTTGCGCTCGTGCTTGGCTGCATGGGTGCCTTGAATTCACCGCTCGATGTGTTTCCCGAGTTCGTTCCCTCGCAGGTGGACATTCAAACCGAGGCGCCGGGATTCGCGCCCCAGCAAGTGGAGGAATTGGTCACGCGCCAGGTCGAGAACACGGTCAATGGCGCAGCGGGGCTTGCCACCATGCGCTCAGAGTCGATACCGGGACTCTCCGTGGTCACCATCACCTTTGCAGACGGAGTCGACGTTCACGTCGCGCGCCAGGGAATTTCCGAGCGGCTATCCGAATTAGGCAGCAGCCTGCCCGCCGGCGTTGGGACACCCAAGCTCTCGCCGCTGGTGTCGAGCACCATGGATCTCCTGAAAATCGGGCTGGTATCCGATTCCCAAGATGAATACTCACTGCGCGACACCGCCGACTACATCATCAAGCCACGCCTGCTATCCGTGCCCGGCGTCGCTCATGCGATCGTGTTCGGTGGCAGCGTGCGGGAAATCCAGATTGTGCCCGACATGAACAAGCTCGCCGCGTACGCGGTGACCCTCACCGACGTAGCGGATGCAGCCAAAGCTCGTTTGCCGCTGCGGGGGGCGGGCTTCATCGACATTCCGTCGCAGCGTATTTTGCTGCGTTCACCCACTCCGGGGCCGGACCTCGATGTCATAGGTAAGGCGGTGATCGCCACCCGCAATGACACCCCCATTCAGCTTCGCGATGTGGCGGAGATCAAA
>JANXZQ010000240.1 GCA_025355445.1 Gammaproteobacteria bacterium | reverse complement strand
AAATCCTCTATGTAACCAAACGCGCGGCGGTGTAGCTCGTTGAGCAATACGGTGTCCGATGCGGCGGTGAGAGGATGCATCGCAGTCTTAAAGAGCTAAATGAACGCTTGCGGGGGCACAAGTCGAGATCAACAAGTGAACGCCCCGCGAACGCACGATTCATGCATGAGAAACAACACCCTGGCACAATTGTGGCGGCGGTGAAACTGCGATTACAGGCATCAGCGCGGTCACAACGAGACTCGCCGCCCTATTCTTTACCGGTGACGGACTTCATCCCCTCCATAATGGGGCAATGCCTCGTCTTCTTGACAACAGGGCAGTCTTTCGCAACTTGCTGGCTGCATTGTTCCACTGACTTGCCGTTGCGTATGCAATCCGCCATTTTTTGGTACATGTCCGCCATGTCCATTTTTAATTCGGGCGTCATCTGGCTCGGTTTCGATGTCTTTCCTGCGCTCTGATCTGCTCCGAACGCAGTGTTCGCGCTAGCCAAGGCGAGGCCGACAATGACGAAAGTGTGTAACAAAGTCGTACGCATACATTCACTCCTTTTTCCGCTGTTGTTTAATAAATTAATAATGCTTCAATGATGTTTATAGAAGCCGACGTCCACGATGTCATTCCAACTGGTAGTATTGTGGCATTCGAAACACTGGTCCACTTGGGCGTGTTCCTTGCCTGCAAACTTTTGGGAAATCATCGAAAAATGCTCCATAAAGTGGCTCGGCGGCGGCTGATGGCACTGCACACAGTCCTTCGACTCGGAAGAGGGATGCTGGTAGCCCGCAACGCTCCACGACTTGAACACGTGGCACTGCGCGCAATCACTCCCGAAGCGCTTGAAGTGAGGATCACGGCGGTCGTGACATCCGGCACAGTTGAGAGACTTAAGGGCCGTGCCCGTGTCAAGTTGGTAGGGCTTTTTAACGTTTAACCACGTTTCAAGCGATTTGAGCGTGGCGTCGCTGTCGGGATCCTGACCAGCTGCACGCGCAAGTGTGCGCGCGCCCAGTTGGGCGAGCAGCACGTGGTCCATTACGAGAGGGCGCACGCCCGTCTTTTGGTGTTCGATGTGACAGGCGCTGCATTCTTGAACACTCGCGTGGAACTCTGTCGGTTGACGACCGAGCAGTCGCTCGGCGTTTGCGTGACATGCCGTGCACTTAGCGACCGTCACCCCAACCGTTGCCTCGTGGCATGCCACACACCGGCTGGCTAAATAGGCATGCCGCGGGGACAGAGGTCCAGGGCTTATCGCCTGTTGCAGCGCCGCGGATGCGGGCTTGAAGTGCAGAGTGGCGAACCACGCGGCCGTGACCACCGCGATCGTGAGAGCGACCCAAAGCATTGATTGCTTCATCGGAGCCACCGAAGTCCGAAATAGGTCCCCGCGCCAATGTGCAATAGGAGCAAGGCGTAGAAGAAAATCGAAATGACGATGTGGACCTTCAAGGACCGGCCAAACCATAGTTTTAGAAGCTCGTGTAAGCGGATCGAATATTCCAAATCCGCGACGGACTCGGCGATGTTGACGACGCTTACAGCGGGTTCATTGTATGACGTATCGATTCCGAGCGAAGCTAGCGTGGCATTTCGCAGGGTCGCCTTGGGCAGCACTCGCTTTTCCGGCGGCGAGTTCTCCAGCACTCCCCATGCACTGTCAAGATCGCCCCTGGCGGTTTGCAGCAAGACCAGCTTGTCAGTCATATCATGTGAAACATACGTGAGCAGATAACGAACGGTGAACCCGCTCACGACGACGAGCAGCATCGTCGCCGTCAGTGCAATCCCCAACCAACTATCGAATTTGTGGGCGGTATGGATGATCGCAAATAAAGGGCCCAAAATACCGGCCCAGGCATGCAGAGTCATTAGTGACTGCAACGAAACGTGCGGTGTGACATGACTACGCAAATACGGGATGCGTTTGACCATCGGGTACGCCAAGGGCACCACCATGAGTACGGCGCCCGCGATCCCGAATACCGCTCCCCATCCGCTGCCAGCAAAGAGCGGTGATCGGTGCAATAGAAAGCCAAGCCAAGTGAGCAACAGCAGGCCGAAGACTCCCGTGAATAAAATGCCCTGGCGCTCCTTCACGGTTACGCTTCCACCGCGACATCGACCTTAGGTTTAGCCTGGCAAGCAAGAATGATGCCGTTTACTTTATCGTCCGCATCCAACGCGTCTTGTACTGCCATGTCGACCTCACCCGAGATCATTTTTGTCTTGCACACGCCGCAGGTCCCGACTCTGCAAGAAAACTCGATCCCGATGGCGAGTTCTTCAGACAGTTCCAGAATGGTCTGATCGGCATGAATCTTGGCGGACTTGTTGTTCTTTGAGAACGTCACCAGTGGACCAGTCGCTGGGGCGGTCGGTTTCGCGGTTGTCCCGGCAGCCGAGAGTGCAGGCTTTACTGCGCCAAAGGCCTCGGTCTTTACTTGATCCGGAGGCACTCCTAACTCAGTCAGAATCGCCTTGGTCGCCTCCATCATCGTCGGGGGTCCGCACAAGTGAATTCGGCGCGACGGTAGATCGGGAACGGACTGCTCGAGCAATTCTTTCGTGAGACGCCCGCGCGGGCCATTCCAATCGGTGCCTTCCGCGTCCGACATTGTCACGATGACGTGCAACTTTGGATTCGCCAGCTCCAAAGCAGCGACCTCTTTCGCAAAAATGAAGTCAGCAGGGGCGCGACATGCGTAGAAAAGAAAAATATCTCCCGGCCACGAATGCTCTGTGAGATAACGAGTGATACTCATCATGGGCGTTATTCCAACGCCACCTGCGATGAGGACGATGCTGCCTGCTTCGCTCCCTGTAAAAGTGAACCGGCCCACCGGCCCACCCGCTTCGATTTCATCGCCTACTTTGAGCAGATCGTCGATATGTCGCGAGACCGCTCCTCGCGGCTCACGACGAACCGTGACCTCGACATGTTCGCGTTTTGTCGGGGATGAGGAGATCGAATAGGACCGGTTCATTCTCGCGCCACCAATCCAGAACGCCACGTTCAAGAATTGCCCAGGTACAAAGGTAAACGGCAGGAGCGCCTCGTCGGACCCGGGCAAAAGGCGAAATGTTTTCACGCTGGGCGTCTCGGTAACGATGCTCCCAATGCGTAGCCGTCCGCGCCAATTCGCAATTAGAGGCACTCCAGACGTTGCGTTCGCATCGCGACTCGCGCTAAACGCACCAGATAGTGAGTCAGTAGTCGACGGAACTTTGGTTGTGGCTGGGGCTTTTAGCGATTGAGGTATCGCTGGAGGGCCCGGTGCGGATGCGCTTGCCGACGTCAGTGCAGCGGCCGGCGGGGACGATGATGCCGGCGGCGGCGGTGACCCTCTCGGGCCCACTGGCGGTGCTTTTGGCGAGCCACCCAGAGGCGGAGACGATCCGGGCGGAGGTGATGCGGGATCGGGCTTGATTCGCCCAAATAGAGCGGCAGCGCGACGCATCTTGAAGAAGTACATGATCAGCATTGCCGCCGCGAAAGTGATGAGCACGACCATCGAAAAGAGGTGAAATGGCGTCACGCCAGGATCCGTCCCCGGCTCGCCGATTGGGATGGGAGAGGCGAGATTCATTTCACGCTTGAACCAGTCGAGGGCGAGGTTGCGCGGGGCCTTGCCTTCCGCAAGGACTCGCCGGGCGGCGATGCCCGCACCGAGCTGATCGAGACCCTCGTGCATCACGCCAACCGATTGCTGCATGGCGGCATTGTCGCCAGCGGGCGTCGCACGGTTCAACGCAGCCAGCCCCATTTCGAGGCGTCCCTTGCCTTCGCCAATTTGCTGGGTCGCCAGCGCATCGATCTCAGCGCGCTTTTCCGGCGTCAGCGCGGGTAGCGTCATGAGCGAGGAATAGATGGGAGTTTTAGCGGTTCCCGATCCACACCCGCCTCCCATGCATCCGCCTGGTGAGACAGCGGCAGGCGAGCCGGCCATACCAGCGGCATTGGTCGGCCCCGCCGTAGCTGGCGCCGGCATCCCAGGCATCCCTCCAGCGGCGGCGGGAATTGCGCCGGGCGCAGTATCGGCAGGCATCCCGCCCGGTGCGGTGGGTAATGCAATCGGAGGAACTGCCGCGACACCGCCGGGATTAGTCGGCGTCATCATTTTGTTCATCATGTCGCCCATGCCACCGCCCGCTGGAGCGGGTGTGTTGGGGGCCGGCGCCATCGAAGACGCCGCCGGTGTGGCAGGTGCCGGATGGTGACTCGCGTGCTCGTCCGCCAGGGCGAAGGCGGTGCTCAAGAGCACGAGCGCACATGTCGCTGCTAAGCTGGGAATCAGGGCCCGATAGTTTGCCCCTTTGGTCTGCCGCTGCTTTTTAAATTCACGCACTGTCTGGACGCTCAGTACGCCACCAGGCACAAAATTAACGAGCGTTTGCAAGCGCATATGCATCAGGGGCCGGGTATAGCCAATCGATACCACGTCATATTTCCAATCGCCGGCGAGTCTCTTGACAACCGAGACCATCCGCTTCGCGGTCATCGTGGGTCCGGAAGGTAATTCTCGCGGTGGCGATTGTTTGGTGGCAAGAATTTTGACGTGGGTTCCGCCGATGTCGATCGCAAGGACTTTCATACCCGATGCCCCATCCTGATTAACAACAAGGTCCGACACCGCGGCGGCCTCACGCGCTCTTTTCCAAGGATCTCTCGGTGCTTTCTAAACTGGGAGCGCTCATTGCTTCCGGTTTTGGTGTTTGCGCGGGGCTCTCCCGTTTCATCTCCATCGAGAGAAAGAAGTTGAGTCCGGTGCGGATCACCGCAACCGCTCCGAGTTTGCCGATTTGATCCCAGCTCGGCGATATAGCTGTACCCAGAATGTCGGCGCCAAGTTCGAACTCCAACGCGAGGGCGAGATGTCGCGCGAGGATCAGTCGGGTCGTGTTGAATTCCGCCGGCCGGTCCGCTGCGAGGCTACGGCCAAGTTGCAGGATTGCCGCGCACACGCCCAGCGTCACGAGCGCAGCACCGAAGATTTCGACCCCGAGCTTCAGCCAGCTCACGACCAGCACCACAACGCCTACGACGGAATTAGGATCGGAAGTCATTTAAGCATCGATCTGTCCAAGCTATTCAAATCGCCACCGTAGATTCAAAGGACTTCTAGGACTCGATTCATCGTGCCGAAGGGATTCGCGACGCATTTGGGGCAGCCCGTATAGGCATGCCCACATCCCGGCTCGCAGCCCCATTCCCCATCCACCACAAATTTGAATTCGTGGTGGCCGGCGGGAAGTGGAAGGCTCACGGACCATTGATCGCTTATCGGTTCGGGCTGCAGGGGGGTCGCATCCGGTTTCAAATCATTAAAAGTCCCTGCGATGAAGACGGCCTTCGCACCGGGTGCATGACAGGAGAATTCGATGGGTGTTGCGATTGGCGTTTTCATTGGGTTCTCTCAAAATTGTAGGACTACGCGGGAGAGCACATCACCGTGTTCGAGACGATTAGGGTCTTGCTAAATGTGGACTTCTTCGAAGTCATCGCGTCGCGAGCATTCCGATACTAATTAGTGCGATTTCGCCCCACGATTGGCCGTTCGGTAATTACCTTGGATAGATTCAAAGATAATCGTGCGGGCGTCTCGATATCTATACGTACATCCACGCGAGGTTGAGGTACTTCCTCATATAGGCAACCGTTATGCGCCAATGTCAAACTCTTTCCGCGCAGTCGATGCGGAGCAGAGAACTGTGAATAGCATGTTCGGTAGCAGACGGACGCCGCGCGCGGCGACGAGTGATGCTGGTGGGTCCTATTGGTCACGTGTTGAATTGTAATTGTTACAGTTGGGTTGTTTATCCTTTGGAGAGAATGCAAGGCAGTTCCCAGTGAAACTTCCTT
>JANXZQ010000229.1 GCA_025355445.1 Gammaproteobacteria bacterium | reverse complement strand
ATAAGGTCGATCGGGCGACCGGCGAGACCCACGTTCTCTCCGTTCAGCCAGCCGCGCGCCGCCGCATCGTTGGAGCCGATCACGGCATCCAGCGCGCGAAACAGGCGCACGAACAAAGCGCCAAGCTCCCATTCCTTCTTTTGCGTGTCCAAGGCATAGGCGCCCTTTGCCATGCGCGACACGGTGGACGGGCTCAGTCCCAAGATTTGCGCGAGCCCCGATTGGGTAATGTCGAGTAATGCGGATGCCCGCAACACTGCTCCGGTCAGGACTCGGCGGGGCTCAGGCTTGCTGTGAAGGGAGGTGCGCGACATGATATGTCTATAGAAAATTTTCGGCTGATTGCATTCTACTGCAATATCTCAATCCGGGCAAACCGCCGCTTGAGTTCACAGCATCTGGCGCACCGCGGATGTCGCGGCCCCGCGCAGCCGGCCGCGCCGACACGCCTTCCCTCACCTCTAAATTGCGCCGGGACGGCCGTCGCAGCGTGTCCCCCGTCCGCCATGCGTGAACTGCGTCGAAGTCTTTGAATTCGCTTGTATCCAAGCCTGGATTGCGTCGCATAGCATTTGCCTCAGGTAGTAGGGAGTAGACGATGCCGAGCGGAAAAAACCCATTGATGTTGATGATGGCCCTATCAGCGCCCGGCGCGGCGCATGCGATTGGACTGGGCGACATTCATGTCGATTCCGCACTCAACGAAAACTTCGCTGCCGAGATCGACCTCGTCGGCGCAACTGCACTACAACTCACCGACCTGCGCGCCTCGGTGGCGAACCGAGAAGTTTTTCTACGCTACGGCGCCGATCGTCCGGCGTTCCTGTCGTCCGCTACGTTCAAGGTGGTTCAGGACAGCCGCGGGCGCCCTGTGCTCGCCGTCCGTTCCAGCGAATCGTTCACCGAGCCTGTGGTCAACTTCTTGGTTGACCTGAATTGGCGCAATGGCGAACTCGTCCGCCAGTACACCGTGCTGCTCGACCCGGCCGACTACTCGCACTCCGTGAAGACTCAATTCGCGGCCCAAGCCCCCGCCGCGGCGCCGCTCGAAGCCCAGGCGCAAGACTCCGTGCCCGAGGCCGCGGTGCAGACCGGCCGCAAGACGACTCATATCAAGGTCGGCGCAAAGGCCACACTGCGCGGCATCGCCTGGCGTGTCGGCGAGCGAACCCCGTCCGACTTGCAACGAATGATGATCGCTATTTATCGCGCCAACCCGGCCGCCTTCGACGGCAATATCAACCGCCTGCACCGTGGCGCGCTGCTCACCATCCCAGCACATGCCGAGTTGGCAGACATCTCCAAACTTGACGCGCGCCGCGAATTCCACGCACAGATGGCGGCGTGGCGCAGCGGAACTCAGGTCGCCTCCACTGGCGCAGCCTCTTCCGGCGCAGTCTCCGCGCCCACCCTAGAATCGACGCCCGTCCCGGCGACCGCGGTCGCCGCAGCAGGTGCTTCGGGCAGCTCAGACCCCGAAGTACTCGATCGGCAAGTGAAGTCGCTGGAACAAGAATTGAATGACCTGAAAGGAGTGCTGCATAGCACCGACGCGCAGCTGCAGAGCTTGCAGTAGCAGGCGGCGCGCGCTGAGAAGCCCTCGATCGCCGAGAACACCGCGATCACCGAGAAACCCGCGCTCGCAGAGAAGCCCGCGCTCGCCGAAAAATTCGCGGTTGCCGAAGCCCCGCGCGCAGTGGTGGCGCCGGCCCCACGCGCCAAATCCGATTTTGCAGCACTGTCGATCGTCGGTGGCCTCGGTGTATTGGGATCGGCCCTTGCCGCGCTCTATTTTCGGATGCGTCGCCGCACTCCGCCGCCCCAGGCTTCGAGCGTCGGCAGCAATGCCGGAGCGGTCGGCCCCGCCGAAACCGTACCCAGCATGACTGCCCTGCACACCACGGAATCAGCCGTGGCAATCACTTACGGACCCGTGCACGAACACATGTCGGTCGTGGATAGCGGCGACACTCGCCCCGATTTGCAGGCCATTTTGGAACCCAGGCGCAACGAAGCGACGCAACCCTTGCTGCCCATTATTTCCACCGGCGAGCCGGCGGGACACAGCAGTATCGGCAGCGGCTCTTTTTCCCGCGCCCAGGATCCCACCGTCAACATGCGGGCCGATCAAGGCACCATTCGGATGGATCCGACGCGGCTCGATTACAATTTGTTGGATCTCGACATGACCGCGCAACACGTGCACCTGCCGAGCGAGCTCAATGAACCCGTGCGTAAGGAACGGCGCACCAATCTCGCGGATGTGCTCAAACTGGCAATCGAGCGCGAGCCCGAACGCCACGATCTGCGTCTCAAGCTGCTGGAGTTGTACTACTCGGCCGCCGCCACCAATCGCCAGGGCTTTCTCGATGTGGTGCAGAAATTCGCGCACGAGCGCCAGCACCTGACCGCGGACCAATGGGAAAGAATCGCCTCCATGGGCCGCCAGATTGCCGCCGAAAACCCCCTGTTCGTCGATCAATCACTGATGGAAGCCGCCGAGGATGATTTGGCGGATTGCGCGTAATTAGCCAAGGCGGGACCCACTGGGCCGCGCCCACCAGGCCCGCCTCTTAGGCCGCGCCCAGAACTCGCTCGGGAGCAGTGGCAAGCGCCGCGGTTGGCCGCGTACCATTCAGTTTGATATTCAATCGCAGCTCATTCGCCGAGTCGGCATTGCGAATCGCCTCGTCATACGAGATGTCGCCTTCGTTGTAGAGCTCGAACAAGGAATAGTCGAAGGTGCGCATGCCCAACTCGCGCGACTTCGCCATGATGGCCTTGATCTCGTGAAACTCCCCTTTGAGAATTTTCTCGGCAATGATGGGCGTGTTGATCAAGATCTCCATGGCGGCCCTGCGCCCCTTGCCGTCGACGGTGCGGATCAGGCGCTGCGACACGATGGCTCGCAGGTTGCTGGACAGGTCCATCAGCAATTGCTTGCGCCGCTCCTCAGAGAAGAAATTGATGATGCGGTCAATGGTTTGATTGGCGCTGTTGGCATGCAGTGTACCCATGCACAGATGTCCGGTTTCAGCAAACGCCACCGCATGTTCCATGGTCTCCGCATCGCGTATCTCGCCGATCAGAATGACGTCCGGAGCTTGCCGCAAGGTGTTTTTCAGCGCGTGGTGCCATGAATGCGTGTCGATACCCACCTCGCGGTGCGTTACCAGGGATTGGTGCGACTGGTGCACGAATTCGACCGGATCCTCGACGGTGATGATGTGGCCGGGGGCGGATCGGTTGCGATGATCGATCATGGCGGCCAATGTCGTGGATTTACCCGATCCGGTGGCACCCACGACCAGCACCAAGCCGCGGTTGGTCATTACGATTTCCTTGAGGATTTCCGGCAAAGCCAGGGTCGTGAAGCTGGGAATCTCCGCGGGGATGGTCCTGATCACCATGCCCACATGCTGCTGCTGGATGAACACGTTGACCCTAAAGCGCGCCACCTCCGGAATCGACATCGCGAAATTGCACTCGAATTCCTTGGCGAACTCGTCGCGCTGACGCTGATTCATCAAGGAATTAGCCAATTCGCGCGTAAACTCGCCTGAGAGCTTCTGCGACGTCATCGGCCGCATGGTGCCGTGGGCCTTCATGCTCGGCGGAAAATCGTTGGAGATGAAAAGGTCGGATCCCTCTGCCCGGCTCATCGCCGTCAGCAGTTTGGTCATGTATGACTTGGCTTGTTCTTCGTTCATTCGAGGAATATATCCGGCCGTTACGCCTGCGTCCGCGATGGAGTTAACAGCCTAGATTCAGTCCGTTTCGGGGTATAAGGATTGACCTGACGGGCAATTCGGGGCTTTGGGGAACATATGTCGAGCCGTGTGATCGGGATGCTTCTGCTGTGGGCCACTTTATCCGCGGCGCGCGCCGCGCTGCCGCCCTCGCCGCCCTCGTATGAGGTCGAACTCAAAAAGACTTGGATTCCGATGCAGGACGGCGTGCGCCTCGCCGCCACCCTTTACATGCCGGCGGGCCTGAAATCCGGGGCGCGGGTGCCGACCTTGCTCGAATATCTGCCCTATCGAAAGGACGACGATGAGGCCATCCGCGACTACGGCACGCATGCCTATTTTGCGCGGCGCGGCTATGTAGGCGCGCGCGTCGACATTCGCGGATTCGGTGCCAGCGAAGGGGTGCCCCCCAATCGAGAATATTCCGCGCAAGAACAGCAGGACGCTGAGCAGGTCATTGCATGGCTGGCAAGGCAGTCGTGGTCGAACGGCAAGGTGGGCATGCTCGGAATTTCCTGGGGCGGCTTTAACTCCATTCAAATGGCGCTGCGCAAGCCGCCCGCCCTCAAGGCCATTCTGGCCGTAGCCGCCACCGAGGAGTTGTACAAGGAAGACGTGCACTACATGGACGGCGTATTTCACGTCGACGAATTCGAACTCACCATGGACTTGGATCAGGGACGTCCCGGTGCACCGGACTTCAGCCTGGATGAGTCAGTGGTCGGGCCGCGCATGAATTCGGAGCCATGGTCGCTCACCTATATGAAGCAGCAGCGCGACGGCGACTTCTGGCGCGCGCCGCTGCGCCCGATCGAGACTCTGCAAGTGCCGGCCTTTTTGATCGGCGGCCTGCAGGATGGTTATCGCGACAGCATTCCGCGCATGCTCGAGAAAGTGAAATCACCGCTCAAGGCCTGGATCGGTCCCTGGAATCATGGCTTCCCCAATGGCAGTGACTATGGGCCGGCGTTGGAGTGGCGCGACCAGGCGGTGCGTTGGTTCGACTATTGGCTGAAGGGCCGCGAGACGGGTGTGCTCAAGGATCCGCGAGTGGTCATTTATCAACAGCACTGGCACCCGCCGGAAGCGCAGCCGCAAGACGTGCCCGGCGAATGGCGCGCCGAGTCCTGGCCGCCCGCCGGCCTGCAGCCCATGACTCTGTACTTGCAACCCGATCATCGCCTCGCGGCGAATGCCGCGTCCGACAATAGCCAGGATCAGCTGCGTTACGTTCCGTCGGTGGGCGTTGAAGCGGGCTTCTGGTGGGGAGAGCTTCTGACGGACCAACGGCCGGTCGACGCCTTCAGCCTGACCTATGACTCGCAACCGCTCGTAAACGAAGTCGCGATCCTCGGTTTGCCCCGCGTGAACCTGCGAGTTGCCGCCGATGCGCGGCTGGCCGATTGGTTCGTGCGCCTCTCCGACGTCGCGCCCGATGGGCGCGTGACGATGGTCGCCGGTGCCGGCATCAACGGCGCGCAACGCGATTCCATGTCTGATCCAAAGGACTTGGTGCCGGGCACGTTCTATGACCTCTCCTTGGACTTGCATCTGGCGTCGTGGGTTTTTCCCAAGGGCCACCGCATTCGCGTCGCCGTATCCAATGCACTGTGGCCGATGAATTGGCCGACTCCCTATCCCATGACCACCTCCTTGCTATTGGGCGGCGAGTCGGCATCGCGAATCGTCCTGCCGCGCGTACCGCTGCACGGTCCCAAGGCGCCGCAATTCACCGCGCCCCAACCCATCGAGGCACCCATGGGCATCGCCGCCTTGGGCGGCGGCGCATGGCCCGGCGAATGGACCGTACTACGCGACGAGGCAAGGCAGCGCAGCACGGTGATCTGGAAAGGCCAAACCGCCGTGTCCTATCCCTGGGGAAGATTCGATCACACGGAACAGCTCACCTATGACGTCGATGACGCACATCCGGAGCTGGCGAGCGTACGGGGAGATTCGGAATATATCCAAGCCGTGCAGGATCACGTGCTCACCTGGCGCGGCCGCCTTGATGTGTCGAGCAATGCCCGGACCTTCTTTTATAAGTACACCCGTACCCTGCTGCGGGACGGCGAGATCATTCGCAGCAAAACTTGGGAAGAACCGATTCCCCGCGATCATCAGTGAGCCGTATGCCGGCGAGCTGCAAGCAATACCTGGTGCGCCGCGTCCTGCGTGGCGCGATCTTTGCATTTCAACCGCTGTTTCAACTCCTCGATCGGCCTCTTGCCGGCGTACGCGTCGCGCTCGATCTTCTCGCCCCAGGCACATTTTGCTGCAAGAAATTGCTTGAAGGATCGCGACCTGGAGCCAAGATTCTTCTCGTCATCCGCTGATAGCCAGTACGCATCGTCCGACGCGTGCCTGAACATTTCATCCACTAGATAGCTCGGCACTGCATTGTCCTGCAAAAAGGCCCGCAACCGCGTCAACGCCCCGCCCTCGACCGCAGTCTCAGCGGGTTCCGTCACGGGTGCGGCCTGCGTCGCGCGCGCAGTCTCAGTATCCGCGATGAACGGCCGATTGATGCCGAGCAGCCTGTCGCCGTCGGCCTCGCGTTCCGCGGCGGCGGCGTAAATAAAAAAGCAGGCGCTGACGCACTGGCCGGTGCGCGCCCCGACAATGAGCCGTGAATGCAGCGACTTGACCAGCTTCGCAATTTTCAGTGCTTCGGCCACATCGCCCCCGTCGGACGCCAGGATAATCTTGTTCTGCGCCAGGAAGCGGTTCTCGTCGGCCAGAATCTTCGACAGTAGAGCGTCATAGTCCCCCGTGACGATCTCGCCGGACAGCACCAAGGGCCCGACCGGACCCACGTACTCATCGGTTACCGGATCGTGATCCATATAGAAGAACTCCGCGCCCCGGCATGGCATGCCGATAAGTAGCAGCGCAACTTGTAAAATGACGATTCGGCGACGCATGGGTTTCGTTTAAACTGGGGCCACTCTACGGTCACATGGTACCGTCGCGGTCGTTGAAAACCAGGGGCCCCTAGCAAATGCCAAGTAAAATTCCTCAAGGCGAAACCCGCGGCTGGATCGTGCCGATCGGCGGTGCCGAGAACAAAGAAAATGATCGCCACATCCTGCAGCGCTTCATCCGCGTCTCCGGCGGTGCGAAGGCCAACATCGTCGTCATCCCCACTGCAAGCCGCATGCATGAAACGGGTTCGCGCTACGAAACGCTGTTTAAGGATTTGGGTGCCGAGCAGGTAACCGTCATGGACTTCGACACACGCCGCGATTGCCAGGAAGCCGGGCGGTTGCAGCGCATCGAGGAGGCCACCGGCATATTCTTCACCGGCGGCAATCAACTGCGGCTGACGACTTTGCTCGGCGGCACTCCGGTGGCGAAACTCATCCGCGTACGCAATGCCCACGGCGTCACGGTCGGCGGCACCAGTGCGGGTGCCAGTATCTTGAGCGAACACATGATTGCGTTCGGCGACGAGGGATCCTCCGTGATCTCGGGCAGTGTGCGGCTGGCGCCCGGCTTGGGACTCACGAATCGCTTCATCATCGACCAGCACTTTCGCCAGCGCGACCGTCTGGGACGCCTCATTACTGCGCTGGCGTACAACCCCTTTGCCGTGGGCATCGGCCTCGACGAAGACACGGCTGCCTTCATCGGCCCGGACGAGACCATCGAAGTGGAGGGCAGCGGCGGGATCACGGTCGTGGACGCCGCTGACGTCAGCTATTCATCCATCGGCGAGGTGAATGAAGGGCAGCCGGTCTGCATGCTCGGGCTGCGGTTGCACATTCTGGTCCCGGGTGCGACATTCAACCTGCACACGCGACTGGCAGAGGCCGGTGGGCTGGTGCACGCTAAGGAATAACACAGCCGCGGCAGCGGCGGAGCAACGCCCATGCGCATTCTCGATCGTTCCGTCTATTTAGGCCCGTCCCTGTACGCGCGCTTTCCGGTGATTCGCCTGGAATTGGACTTAGGCGCCCTCGAGGCCTGGCCCACGGGGCGCCTTGGCTCGGGGTTCGTCGATGCCCTAGCCGCCGCCCTCCCCGGACTCGCCGAACACGGCTGTTCCTACAGGGAACCCGGTGGGTTCTTCCGGCGCATGCGTGAGGGCGAAGGCACCTGGCTCGGCCACGTTCTCGAGCATGTGGCCATCGAATTGCAGAACATGGCGGGCGAAGAGGTGACCTTCGGCAAGACCCGCAGTGCCGGGCCGACCGGGGTGTACACCGTAGTCTATGAATATGCGCAGCGCGATGAAGGAATCGCGGCGGGCGATCTTGCCTTGCGGCTGCTGTGCTCGCTGCTGCCGGCAGCGATTCGGCCGGCGGACGCGGTACCCGATGACTGGATCTGGGAAGAAGCACGCGACGAATTCATCCGCTTTGCGCAGCGCCGGGCGTTGGGACCTTCCACTGCCGCCTTGGTGCGGGCCGCCGAGAATCATGGCATCCCCTGGCTGCGCCTCAATGATCAGTCTCTGGTGCAATTGGGCCACGGCAAGTTCCAGCAGCGCATCCAGGCCACTGTCACCAGCAGAACCTCGCACATCGCGGTGGAGTTGGCCAGCGACAAGGAAGAGACCAACAAGATCCTGGCGACCCTCGGCCTGCCGGTACCCAAACAGGAACTGGTGCAGAACGAAAAGCAGGCGGTGCGCGCAGCGCATCGCATCGGCTTTCCCGTGGTCACCAAGCCCTACAACGGCAATCACGGCCGCGGCATCTCGATTCGGCTGATGACGGATGAGGAAGTAGCGCTGGGTTTTACCGTGGCGCGCGAGCATTCGCGCTCAGTGATTGTCGAGACTTTCCTCGAGGGCGACGACCATCGGCTATTGGTGGTAAATGGCGAACTGGTTGCCGCAACGCGGCGCACGCCCGGGCATGTTGTGGGCGACGGCCAACATACGATCGTGCAGCTGATCGAGGCCGTGAATCAGGATCCGCGCCGCGGCGTGGGACACGAAAAGGTGCTGACGCGGCTGGAACTGGACGCGCAGGCGCAGAAAATGCTCGAGAAAGCGGGCCTGCAGGCCGACTCGGTGCCCGGCGCGGGACAACTCGTCTACCTACGCTCCACCGCCAACCTCTCCACGGGCGGCACGGCCACCGACGTCACCGATGTGATTCATCCGGACAACCGCGAAATGGCCGAGCGCGCGGTTCGCGCCATCGGGCTCGACGTGGGCGGCGTCGACTTTCTTTCCAAGAATATTACCGAAAGCTACCGCACCATCGGCGGTGGCATTTGCGAAGTGAACGCCGCTCCCGGCTTTCGCATGCATGTGGCGCCGAGCGAGGGCACGCCGCGCGACGTCGCCGCACCCGTCGTGGGAATGCTGTTCCCCCCGGGCGCGTCCTCGCGGGTGCCGATTGCCGCAGTGACCGGTACGAACGGCAAGACGACGACCGTGCGCATGCTTGCGCATCTGACGAAAATGGGCGGATACACGCCGGGATTGACGACCACGGATGGCGTCTACATCGATGGCCAGCGCACTGTACAAGGCGACATGACCGGTCCGATCTCGGCGCGCATGGTGTTGGCGGATCCACAGATCGACATCGCCATCCTCGAGACCGCGCGCGGCGGATTGCTGCGCGCCGGCATGGGGGTCAGAGAGGTCAACGTCGGCGCCGTGCTCAACGTCCAGTCCGACCACCTGGGCCTCAAGGGCATTGACACGCTCGAGCAACTGAGCGAATTGAAACGCATTGTGGTGGAAGTCGCGACGGACTGCGCCGTGCTCAATGCCGACGATCCTCTGGTGCTCAAGATGTCGGGCTACACCGAAGCGAAGAACATCTGTTATGTGACCATGAATCCTCAGCACACGCTGGTACGCGAGCACATCCGTGCAGGCGGCAGAGCTTGCGCGCTGGAGGCCGGCGTCAACGGCCAAATGATCACGCTGTACGATCGCGGCAGCCATATTCCACTGCTCTGGACGCACCTGATACCAGCGACTCTCGAGGGCCGCGCCACTCACAACGTGCAGAACGCAATGTTTGCCGCGGCGATAGCCTTCTCTCTCGGCATCAAGCTCGATGCGGTTCGCCAAGGGCTGCGTACCTTTGACTCAACGTTCTATCAAGCGCCCGGACGCATGAACGTGTTCAATGAGCACCCGTTCAAGGTGCTGTTCGACTACGGCCACAATGCGCATGCGGTGGGGATGCTCGCCGATTTGGCGCAACGCCTCGACGTGACGGGGCGGCGCATCGTCGTGCTGGCAGGGCCGGGTGATCGGCGCGACGAAGATCTGGTGGCGATCGCAAAAGCCGTGGCGGGCCGGTTCGATCACTATATTTGCCGCCGCGACGACAATTTGCGGGAGCGTGCCCCGGACGAAGTTCCGCGCATTCAAGCGCAGGCGCTGCGCGCCGCCGGCGTGCCCGAGGCCAAGATCTCGATCATTCCCGACGAGCAAGCGGCCATCGAGACAGCCTTGCGCATGGGCGAGACAGGAGACTTGTTGCTGATATTCGCCGATGCCCTGGTGCGTTCCTGGAAGCAGATCACCAAATTCAAGCCAAGCGGCGCAGCGCCGTCGCAGCCCGCCGTCGACGCTGCTCCACGCGCCGCTACGCCGGCGCCTCGCACCATCGGGAATGGCAATGCCAGCGCCAATGCCAATGGCAATGGCAACGTTACCAATGGCACCCGCAATGAGCCGGCAGGCGCGCCAGTTGATCTCGGTGCAGCGCTAGCCGCGGGACCCGCTGCGGACTTCAGCCTCAAAGGATTGATTCGCGACGAGCGCGGAATTCGCATGGCGCCGGAGAGCGAGGACTGAACATTTCTGCAGCGCTGCCCTTCGAGGATTCGCGGCGCCTCACGGGCGGCAATCTCTTCTTTGCGTCCACCGGTGCCGTGCTCGACACTGCGGTGCCCACGGATGACGCCTTACTCGACGCCTGGCGCGCCCGGGTGACGCGGGCAGCCGCGCGCTTGGGATGGCGCAAGCGCCTGCCCGTCGCACGCCGGCATGCGGGCGGCACCTTGCTGGCCATCCCAGCGCCCTACGATGAGCTTTTCCTGGCCACGGAGGTCAATGAGTGGGCGTTGTGCGCCGCACTATATGAACGCGACCCGGCTCGTTGGGCAGGACTTGAACAGGCACTGATCGCTGCGGCATTGGACGCCGCTGCGAACTCGCCGCCGTCGCCGCAGGACCTGCGCCCGGTGTTGGATGAAGCGGCCGCGCTCGCGCGCTTCGAACGTCTCGCACCCTTGGAATCTCACCCCCAACTTCGGGCGCTACTCGATGCCGCTACCCTGCGTGGACTGCCGCATGTGATCGACGAGTCCGAGCTGACCTTGGGATCAGGCGTTGGCGGCCGCAGCTTTGCGCTGGCGGAATTGCCTGGAGTTGCCGATGTCCGCTGGCGGGAACTGCACGATATCCCGACGGCAATCGTCACGGGATCCAATGGCAAGACAACCACGGTGCGCCTGCTCGCCGCCTGCGCACGACGTCACGGCTGGCGCGCCGGCTACAATTGCACGGACGGGGTGTTTCTCGACAATGAAGTGTTGGCGGCCGGAGATTACTCGGGGCCGGCCGGCGCACGCATGGTGTTACGTGAACGCCGCACTCAAGCAGCCCTAATTGAAACCGCTCGCGGCGGCATTTTACGCCGCGGAATTGCGGTATCGCAGGCCAACGCCGCCATCGTCACCAATGTCAGCGCAGATCACTTCGGCGAGTACGGCATCGATGATCTCCAAGGACTGGCCGACGTCAAGCTGACGGTCGCCGCCCTCGTGTCCGACAGGGGCATGTTGGTGCTGAACGCCGACGACGCGCAGCTGCGAGCGCGGGCGCCCGATCTAACGCGGCGCTTCGAGCGTTGCCCGCCACTCGGCTGGTTTGCGGTCGGCGGGGATCAGCACACCTTGCGCAGCTACGCGCAGCGCGGCGCTTCCACCTGTGGAGTACGTGAGGGACGACTGCACTTGACCCATCACGGCGCGGATCACGAACTTGGGCTGATTTCCTCCATGCCTCTGTCCATGGGCGGCATTGCCGGCTACAACGTGGCCAATATGGCGGGCGCAGCGTTGGCTGCGGTCAGCCTCGGCATCTCACCGGCGACGATTGCCGCCGTGTTCGCAAGCTTTGGGTCCAGCTTGCTGGATAATCCCGGGAGGATGATGCGTTTCGACTTGCACGGCACGACGGTATTGGTCGACTACGCCCACAATCCCGACGGCCTGCGCGGATTTCTAACGGTTGCGGCTCATCTGTGCAGCGCAGCCGGGCGCCTCGGAATGCTGCTCGGTCATGCGGGTAATCGCCAGAACGCTGACATCGCGGAGTTGGCCCAGGTTGCGGTTGAGTTTCGCCCAGATCTCATCGTCATCAAGGAAAACGAAGCCCAGTTGCGTGGCCGCGAGCCGGGCGAGATACCGCGTCTGCTTCGCGCCGAGCTCGAGCGGTTGGGATACCCAGAATCAAACATGCCGGTCCGCAACACCGAAGTCGAAGCCGCTCTTTATGCGCTCGACTGGGCGCGACCCGGCGACGTGCTCGCCCTGCCGGTGCATTCCGCGAGCGCACGCTCCGCGGTGATCGCGATGCTGGCTGATCGATCGGCGCCGGCCGGCGGCGCCTGTGTATAATTAGCTGCACATGCATTTCTTGACACCGATCCCGAATCCTTCGCAGAGGATTGCCATTGGCTAGAAAGGTGGCGACCGGCACCCGCGGCGCGGCCGGCGGCAGCGGCTCGCTTCGCAAGCACGGCACGATCGCGCGCGATCTCGGCGTGCGCATCGTGTCGGGCCGCATCCAGCCCGGGTCCATTCTGGACGGCGAAATCGAAGCCAGCGAACGGCTGAAGGTCTCGCGCACGGCGTATCGCGAGGCGGTAC
The DNA here is from genome assembly GCA_025355445.1 of Gammaproteobacteria bacterium. Taxonomy (GTDB): domain Bacteria; phylum Pseudomonadota; class Gammaproteobacteria; order Steroidobacterales; family Steroidobacteraceae; genus Bog-1198. The sequence continues at coordinate 27,991 of JANXZQ010000229.1, read as the reverse complement.
GCATACTGGCGGCCAAAGGCATGGTGGAATCGCGCCCCAAGTTCGGTACTCGAGTCAGCGAGGCGTGGCGCTGGCATTTGCTGGATCCGGATGTCATTTCATGGATTTTTAGCGCCGATCAGCCCGATGAGCGGCTATTGGAAGCGCTGTTCGAATTGCGGACGATTATCGAGCCGGAAGCCACCGCGCTCGCAGCGACTCGCCGCACGGAGGCGCATCTTCAGGGCCTGCGGCGTTCCCTCGATCGCATGGCAGAGCGCTCGCTTGCCGGCCCGGCGGGCCAGGCCGCGGACCGGGAATTTCACTCCCTGCTGCTCGAGGCTTCGGGCAACGCCTTCTTGGCATCCTTCACCAGCGGCGTGGCCGCCGGCGTCGCATGGACGACAATCTATAAGCAGCGCAAGAGTCCCTTGGCGCGCGATCCGATTCCCGATCATCAGCGGGTGTACGAGGCCGTGGCCAAGCGCGACCCGGCTGCGGCGCGATCCGCCATGACCCGGCTGATTCGGCTTGCCTTATTGGATACCACCCGCGGCGGAAAACTGGTTCTCGCCAAGCGAAAACCCACCAAGAAACGCAAGCGCACGCAAGCAACTGCATCCTAGGCGGATAGCTCCACACCGCTTTCACCCCAGGCGTTCGGCTTGCAACTCCTGCGTAGGACGGCAACCCCACAGCGCATAGCCGAGCACATACACGTAGCACACGCCCGGCATCAAATAGGAAAGCTGCAGCCCGATATGGTCCGCGAAGACCGGAGGTTACGCCTATCCGGCCAGCCAGACGCCACGGCAGGAAATTCAGCGGCGCAGCATTGGGCAACTCGACACCGGCGCAGTTCTCGAAGAGGCCGTGAAGTATCAACGGTTGGCGCAAACCAAAGGCGTACCTCGCCACAACCATTGACCAACGAGCGCGGTATGTGGCGCCAGACCATTTTCTATCCGTACAGGTCACCGGAAGCACCTTCGAATTACCGCCGCGCAGCTACACTGTGATACAGATGGCGTAGCGCAACATAGGAATCGGTCATGGATCCACTTTCCCGCCGCTCAATGCTCAAACTGGGCGGATGGACAATTGCTGGCGCGTTCGCCGGAAGAGTTGCCGGCAAGGGAGATAGCGGCTCGGTCACCCCGCTGATGAGCCCTGCCGGGTATGCAGACGTCAGCCTGCTCGCGGGCCCCATGCTCGATCAGTTTCGCGCACACCATACAACGCTGCTTGCGATGGACGAGAATGCGCTGCTCAAGCCGTTTCGCATCGCGGCCGGCCTGCCGGCGCCCGGAGACGACCTGGGCGGCTGGTACAGCACTGCGATTGCCTTTAATCCGCCCGCGGACATGCATGGGTTTATTCCGGGCCACAGCTTTGGGCAATACCTGTCGAGCTTGGCGCGCGCCCATGCGGTGACCGGCGATGCCGCCACCCGGCAAAAGGTGCAGCGCTTGGTTGCCGGATTCGCTCCTACCATCACGCCGAATTTTTATGCAGGCTATCCGCTGCCCGCCTACACCTTCGATAAGACCACCATCGGGCTCATCGACGCCCACGCCTTTGCCGGCGACGGGCGCGCGCTGGCGGTTCTCAATCTGGCCACGGACGCGGCGCTGCCGCACCTGCCGGAGAAGGCGCTGACCCGCCCAGAGATGGCGGCGCGGCCTCATCCGAATGCCGCCTTTACCTGGGATGAGTCGTACACCCTGCCGGAAAATCTCTATTTAGCATGGCGCCGCGGTGCAGGCGAACGCTATCGCACGCTCGCGGCACGTTATCTGCTGGACCGTGATTATTTCGAGCCGCTGGCGCGCGGCGAGAATGTCGTGCCAGGCAAGCATGCCTACAGCCACGTCAACGCGTTGAGTTCAGCCGCGCAGGCCTACTTGGTCGACGGCAATGAGAGGCATCTGCTGGCCGCGAAGAATGGCTTCGGCTTCGTCCTGGCGCAGAGTTTTGCCACGGGAGGCTGGGGGCCGGACGAGCGGTTCATCGTGCCGGGCACCGGCGCACTAGGCGCTTCGCTCAGCACCACGCACTCGAGTTTCGAAACACCCTGCGGCGCCTATGGTCACTTCAAGGTAGCGCGCTACCTGATGAGCGTGACCGGCGACAGCCGCTATGGCGACAGCATGGAGCGAGTTCTCTACAACACCATTCTCGGCGCCCTGCCGATGCAGCCGGATGGCACCGCATTTTACTATGCCGACTATAACGACACGGGATCGAAGACCTATTTCGACCTTAAATGCCCCTGCTGCTCCGGCACGCTCGGCCAGATCGTCGCGGATTACGGCATCAGTTCCTATCTTTTGAACGAGCGCGGAGTGTTCGTGAATCTCTATTCGCCATCGAGCCTGCGCTGGCGGCAGAATGGAAGTACGCTGGCGTTGGAACAAGCCACCGCGTATCCCCTCGACTCGGGCGTATCCATCACCGTCAGCACTGCGACGCCGCAGACTTTTTCCATAAGCCTGCGCATCCCAGCGTGGGCCGGACCAAACACCGAAATCTCCGTGAACGGCAAGCGCACCGAGCGCCCGGTCATTGCGGGAGCCTTCCATGAAATCCGGCGAACCTGGAGCGATACGGACCGAATATCGCTGCTGCTAGACATGCCGGTCCGACTGGAAGCCGTCGATGATCAGCATCCCGATCTGCTTGCCGTGATGCAAGGCCCTCTGGCCTTGTTCGCCGTCGGTGACCGCTTTTTGCCCTTCCAGCGGCGTGAACTGCTGACCATCAAGCAGACCGCGACGCGCTCCTCCGACTGGCGGGTGCGCACGCCCGACGGCGCGCAGATCTTCCGCCCCTATTTCGCGGTCGGCTCAACACCCACGCGCCTGTATCAGCCCGTCTCGACCTGAGGACGGACCCGCGGCGCCTGCCGCGGCGGGCGGTGCTGATCACGGGCCGGCTTCTCACTGCGCAAGAGCAGCCCGACCAAACTCAGACAGCATGCACGGCTGCTATTGCCCGGCAGCATGGGCTCGTTTATTGTCTGAGTTATCGGTGCAGGATCGCCCGCTGAGGCGAGGAACGGCGCTCGGGGTAGTCGAGGGGAGCTCAAACATGAAGTTGCGCAATGCATTGGCGACCGTAGCGTACACGTTCGCCGTTTCGTTAACCACCGGCACAGTGCTCGCCGCAGAACACCCTGCGGTTGCCGCGTTGACGGCAACCGCAGTAGTTCACGCCGACCGAGCGGGCGCTAAAATCCACCCGTACATCTACGGTCAATTCGCGGAACACCTTGGCCGCGGCATTTATGAAGGCGTGTGGGTGGGGGAACATTCCGCCATTCCCAATGTGCGCGGCTTGCGCACCGACGTCGTGACGGCCTTGCGCGAATTGCACGTGCCCATCGTGCGCTGGCCCGGCGGCTGCTTCGCGGATGAGTATCATTGGCGTGACGGCATTGGACCGCGCGCCAAGCGGCCCGTGACATTAAACACCAACTGGGGCGGCGTTCCCGACCCGAACGAATTCGGTACTCACGAATTCCTGGATTTCTCGCAAATGATCGGCGCGGATGCTTACATCAACGGCAATCTGGGAACAGGCTCGGCGCGTGAGATGGCCGAATGGCTGCAGTACATGACCTCCGACAAACCTACATCCCTGACGGCGGAGCGCGCCCGCAACGGCCACCCCAAACCTTGGAAGATCGCGTATTTCGCCGTCGGCAACGAGGCCTGGGGATGCGGCGGCCACATGACGCCGGAGCGCTATGCAGACCTGTTTCGCCAAAATGCGAATTTTTTGAAGGCACCCGCGGGTGCGCGCCCAATTATAGTAGCGAGCGGGGGCAACGACGACGACACCTCATGGACGCAAGCGCTCATATCGAAGGCTCACGAGGACATGGGTGCCATTAGCTTCCACTACTACACCATTCCAGGAGACGACTGGAAGGCCAAAGGTCCCGCGATCGGTTTCGCCGAAGATCAGTGGATCTCCACTTTGGCGCACACGCTGCGCATGGAAGAATTCATCGCGCAGAACGTCGCCATGCTCGACCGCTACGATCCTCAGAAAAAGGTCTCGTTTGCGGTCGACGAGTGGGGCACCTGGTACGATCCGGAACCCGGCCGCGAGGAGCAGTTTCTCTACCAACAAAATACGCTGCGCGATGCACTGGTAGCTGCGCTCAATATGAACATTTTCCAGCATCATGCCGACCGCGTTCATTTGGCAAACATCGCGCAAATGGTAAATGTCTTGCAGGCCATGATATTGACCAAGGGGCCGCAGCTCGTGCTCACTCCGACCTACCACGCATTTCGCATGTTCAAGCCGTTCCAGAATGCAACTTTGCTGGCTACGGAACTCAATGTGCCGCGCTATACATTGGGCGAAGTGTCCGTCCCTGCGGTCAGCATGTCGGCGGCGCGTACAGTCACCGGTGCCCTGGTACTCTCGATGGTCAATCTTGACCCGAAAATCGCCCGGCCCATCTCCATCAGCATCAGCGGAGCCGGCATGCGACACGTCAGCGGCGAGGTCCTGAGCGCTTCTGCGATGGATGCACGCAACACATTTGAAGATCCGCAGGCCGTCCATCCCGTGCCGTTGGTGGGCGCCGTCCTCAGCGCCGGCAATCTATCGCTGACGCTCCCGGCAAAATCGGTGGTCGTGGTGAATCTAGAGTGACGAGCCGAGCCCGACGGGGAATCGTTTCGCGGCGCGATCTTCTGACTCTTATGGCGATGAGCCCGGCTGTACTGCGGACCGCGCAGGCAGCCCGGAAAGCGGACGCGGCGCAGAGAGCGGCCGCCACGGCCACGGCCACGGCGGATTTTCGCAGATTGGCGCCGAGTCCACCGATGGGCTGGAATTCCTGGGACAGTTTCGGACCTGCAATCGATGAGGCAGCAGCACGCGCCAATGCAGCAGTCATGGCGAAACAGTTGCTGCCGCATGGATACAATATCTTTACCATCGCCATCCAATGGTATGAGCCTGGTGCGAACAGCGACGAATCCCGCCACGGCGCAGAGTTGACGATGGATCAATGGGGTAGGCTCGTACCCGCTCCCAATCGCTTTGCCTCGGCTGCGGCGGGGGCGGGCTTCAAGCCGTTGGCGGACCAGATCCACAGTTTGGGTCTGAAATTCGGCCTTCACATGCTGCGCGGCGTGCTGCGTCTGGCGGCGAATCGAAACACGCCCATCCTGGGTACGCGGCATCGCGCCGGCGACATAGCCGATCGCGTGAATGTTTGTCCCTGGAATACCGATATGTACGGCGTTGATATGTCGAAGCGCGGCGCTCAGGAGTATTACGACTCAGTGCTCGCGTTGTACGCCTCGTGGGGCGTCGATTTCATCAAAGCCGACGACATGAGCCGGCCCTACGTGCGCAATCAGCCGGAAATTCATGCCCTGCGCCGCGCTCTCGATCGCTGCGGGCGTGCGATGATTTTATCGCTCTCTCCGGGCGAAACGCCGCTCGACGCAGCGGTCGATGTCGCGCAAAACGCCAACATGTGGCGCGTCAGCGACGATTTCCGGGACGCCTGGCCGTTGCTGCTGGAGCAGTTCGACCGGCTCAAGAACTGGAGCATCTACCGTCGCGACGGCAATTGGCCGGATGCCGACATCCTGCCGCTCGGCGTTCTGGGGATGGGGCGTCGCAAGACGCGGCTGAATGCCGCCGAACAGACCACATTGCTGACCCTCTGGTCGATTGCGAGATCGCCGCTCATCATGGGAGGCGATCTGAGGAAGCTTGACGACTTCACCTTGTCGCTGCTCACCAACGATGAGGTGCTCGGCGTCAATCAGTCGAGCGAAGACAATCGGGAAATCTTCAGGGGCGACGGCTTGGCAGCATGGCAGGCCCGGCCGACCCGCGGCGCCGGCACCTATCTCGCCGTCTTCAACCTACGAGACGCCACGCCAGCGTCCGCCGGCGCGACCCTTCCCATCCAGCTCGCCGATTTGGGATTGAGCGGCCCGGTCCGCGTGCGCGACCTATGGCGGCGAGCTGAGGTAGAAACCGTGCGGGGCATCTTTGTGCCGCAGATTCCCTGCCATGGAGCGAAGCTGTTTCGGCTATCGCCGGTATAGAGTGCTCGGGTAGGAGGATGCCTACAGCGGGTGGGAAAGTGCCTCGGGTCCCAATAATCGCCACCATGGCTGCACTGCAACGCCTAATGCGCTATGTTCGGCAGCACTAAATCCTATAAATCGGTAGTTGAAGCGGTGAACACAGCAAAAACGACATCGGCGGACAGCAATCGCTCACCACTGCGCGCCGGGCAATTCAGCGCGATCAACGTCCTGTTGTTCGGAGCCGTGGGGTTACTCCTGTACGTGGCGCATGTCGCCTTCATCCCCATCGCCTTAGCACTGCTCTGCGCCCTGATCCTGTCGGGCCCTGTCGAGGCTCTGTTCAAGCTGCACGTGCCGCGCAGTCTTAGCGCGACCATTATTCTGTTCGTCATTATGGGATTTGTGGCCGGCGCCGTGAACCTCATGTGGGCCCCCACCCAAGAATGGTTTGCCGCGGCCCCGCAGACTGTCAGAGTCATCAAACGCAAGCTGAACCCGGCCATCAAATTCATCACGCATGTGGAGGAATTGCGCAACAGCGCAGGGAGCATCGCCGCCGCGCGTCAGCCGGCAGGAGCGCCGGCCGCCGCTCCTGCAGCGGCGGACAACGAAAGCGCACCCGTGCTCATCATGGACGCGACTCGCGAGGTCATGGTGAGCCTGCTCACGTTCGTGATCGTCACGCTGTTTCTGCTGGCCGGCGGGCCGCCCATGCTGGCGCGAATGACCGCGGCCTTTGTCGATGATCTGAATGCCGCACATGTGCTCTCCATCATCGAGAAGGTACGCGGCGAAGTGGGACGGTTTTACGTGACTACCGCCATCATCAATGTGGCGCTCGGCTGCGCCACCACCGGCGTGATGATGCTTTGCGGAATGCCGACGCCGTACTTGTGGGGCATCCTTGCCGCATGCCTTAATTTCATTCCCTATGCGGGCTCCACCGTTACGCTGGTAACCGTGACGCTGGTGGCGTTCGTGAGCTTCGATGGCATCGGACGCGTCCTGGTGGTGGCGGGCTCCTACCTGCTCCTGGCGATGCTGGAGGGCCAAATCGTGCAGCCATTGTTCGTCGGGCGGCGGCTCAAGATCAATCCCTTGCTGATCTTTCTGGCTTTGTGGTTCGGCGGCCTATTCTGGGGCATCGCCGGCGTGATCCTGGCAACGCCGGCATTACTCACCCTCAAGGTCATAGCCGAACATTCGATCGGCGGCCAATCCGTCATGGAATTTCTGGGTCCGAACAATCAATCACCCGATGCCGGCAAGGCCCTCCATAAGTTGGTGCGGCCCATGGCTCGGAAGTCCGGCTCGAGGAGCTAACGTCTTCGATACGCCGACAGCTTGCTATGCGTGCGCTCCATTTCGGACTGGGGAATTCTCGCCTCCGGGTCGATAGGCTGGCAACGGATCAACTTCGCTAAATCGTCTGCGCACAGCGCCGCACCGAAATAGTATCCCTGGTATTCATCGCAGCCGATCGACTTTAGAAACTCAAGCTGCTCATGGGTCTCGACGCCTTCGGCGACGACCTTGAGCTTCAGGCCATGCACCAGCGACACGATGGCCCGGACGATCGAAGCGTCGAATCCTCGGCGTCGCTCAAGGCCTCGTTGACGATTGTTGCGCAGCGAGGGAGGGGCAAGCCTGGTTTCGAGCGAGCGTAGAACCGCGCCTGATGGGTAAATATGGGTAAGCCGCGCGCCAATCTAGGTAACTCCACCGATTCGAAGCGGCTGTAACTTGAGCACACTGTCGCCCAGCCGGACTTTCCGGTCCACGCTGGAGAACGACAATGACACGCTACTTGATAGAGCGGGAGTTCCCCGATGGCCTGCACATCCCGCAGGACCAGGCCGGCGCAAGCCTGTGCCGCACCGTCGTTGAGAACAACGCTGAGGACGGGGTTACTTGGGTCCATTCCTACGTCACGCCCGATTGTAAACACACCTTCTGCATCTACGACGGGCCGACGCCCGAGGCAGTTCGGCGCGCCGCCGCCCGCAACAAGCTGCCAATCTCGAAGATCGTCGAAGTGCGAGTTCTTGATCCCTACTTCTATTGCTGATTACGGAGACAAACAATGAAAAGCCTTATTGCCCTGACTGCCATACTATTCGCCGCGCAGGCCTTCGCCGCGGATGCCCCGGTGTCGACGCCGGCGCCGCAATCCAAGGCCGCGGTACACCGTTATCTGGTCGAGCGGACGTTTCCGCCTGACGCACTCAAAGGTCTTGACGCTGCCACGAAAAAGAAAGTGAACGCGAACAACGCATCGGTTGGCGTACGTTGGGTCGAGTCTTACGCGAACGCCAGCGAGACCAAGACGTTTTGCTTGTACGAAGGACCGAACGAGGCGGCGATCCGCAAGGCCGCCGAACTCAACAAACTGCCGGTCGATAGTATTACGGAAGTTCCGGTCACGCTGACACCGCAGTAAGCGCGAATCGGGTGTGGCACCGGTTGGGTGCCACACCCACCGCTCAGGTTTCATCGCCCGCAGGGCGCCGCCCTAGGTGCAGATTCTACGGGTCCCGCCAAGAGCCGACCATACCGAGCGCAAAGGCGGCCGCGACCGCTTCGGTTCGGGAGTGCACGCCGAGCTTCTGAAATATTGCGCTGACGTGATGATCTACGGTCCTCGGAGAACGATGTAATCGCCGCGCCAGCTGTGCGCTGGTGCAACCTTGCGCCAGCAGCTGCAGCACTTGCAGCTCTTTGGCCGTCAGACCCGACGGGTTCGCACGGGTGGCTTCATTCGGCCCACGTGGTACGCGTGCTCCCAGCGGCGCACTCGCAAGTGCGTGAGCTGCAACTCCCGCTGCTCATGAAGATGCTCGGCTTGGAGGTTGATCAAGCGACGTTGGTCCCGCAGGAAGGCGGCTGCTTCCACGTCCACGGCTGATGTACCTGCAGACGTTCGTCGATCCAGTGCTATTGCTGCGGCCGCAGGATTCAAAGGCTCGGTCGCCTCCGCTGCTTCTTCCAATTCCGACTCTTCGGTCATTTCATGTATCGCGGTAGTTATACGAAGGGGTAGCCATTGCCGCGACCGGAATCTTACCCGATCCGGGCAACCTGACAATCCTCAGGGCTGGGCGAATCTTGGCGCCGCTCTCACCAACACCAAATCGGCGATAAGCCCGCGTCGTCCAGAGTCATGGCGCGTTCGCGCGCTTTCTCGATGTCCATATCACGCCGGCGCCGCGTCACCGCGCACCGCCGTCGATCTTGGCGACGTCGATCTTCCGCATGTCCATCATCGCTTCGAACGCGCGTTTCGCCACATCGCCGCCCCTGGCCATTGCCTCAGTCAGGACACGCGGCGTGATCTGCCACGACAGGCCCCATTTATCTTTGCACCAGCCGCAGGCACTCTCTGCGCCGCCATTGCCGACGATCGCGTTCCAATAACGGTCGGTCTCCGCCTGGTCGTCGGTGGCGATCTGAAAAGAGAACGCCTCACTGTGTTTGAACCTATCCCCGCCGTTTAGGCCAAGGCAAGGAACGCCGCACACTGTGAACTCGACCGTCAGGACGTCGCCCGGTGCACCGCGCCCACAGTGCTGTCGCCAAAGGTCCAGGCGTAGAAGCGAGCCGCCTCTTCCGCGTCATGGTCGTACCACAGGCACAGCGTGTTCTTCTTCATCGGTACATATCTGTCTAGGGCCCAACAACAATTGTCGCGGTGGCCGACACGGGACCTGTTGCGCTCGTGCAATTGAGGACGTAAGTATGCTTTCCCGGGATGCGGGTCTGAAATTCGATAAAGCCATCCGTCAGCCTCGCACCTTTCCAAGCGCCGCTTGCGACGCAGTTCGAGACGTTAGCGGAGTACCAGGAGAGCCCAACGTACCCACCGGGAAACGAATCGTACGGAGGTAAGCAAGTGTCGAGCTCGTTGAAACACTCCTTCGTGAGCGATAGGACCGGTGCATGCAGGGCGGCCGGATCGAACGAAAAGACGGTGCCCGTCGGAAAATGGTCGACACCGCCGCTTCCGCCTTGCACCGTTGTGCCATATAGCAATCCATCCTGCCCAAGGATGGGACCTGCGGATGGATTCAACCCGTCCGCGAACTCAAATACGTGCAGTGTCGTGAACGTGCCTTGCGGCGTGTATCCGAATAATGTGCCGCCATTTGCATCGCCGCCACCACTAGTCACGCCGTACAACGTGCCGTCTGCACCTTGCGCGAGTCCCGAAGCAGGGCTGCTGCCGGAAAGAGAATATAGCGTGGTCAGCTCACCGGAAGCGCTCAGACGAAACAAAGTTCCGGCACCGTAGGCGCCCCCGCCGCCGGTCGTGCCATAGAAATTGCCGTCGCTCGACAGCAGTAGCCGGCCGTTGGGCTGCGAGCCGTCCGCGCCACTAAAGCTGTGGACCGTGCTCAGCGCGCCCGTGATTGTAATTTTGAAAATCGTGCCGTAGTTGTTGGCCGGACCATTACCTGTCGCTCCGTAAAAATCGCCGTCGGCGCCCTTGGTCAGTCCAGATTTGGGATAGAACGGTTCGTTTGCCGTGAAACTGTGCAGCGTAACGAGCTTGCCGGTCGGCGCTACCTTGAATACGGTGCCCAACCCGTTGATGCCCGCCGCACCGCCCATGCTCGTCGTACCATAGAAGTAGCCGTCACCCCCGTTGATCAGTTCGCCTGGGGCCGACCCGTCGACCGCACCGTTGCCGGCAAAGTAGTGCAGGGTCGCTAGCGCACCGGCAGAGGATAGCCTGAACACCGAGCCGCCAAAACCCGTGCAGGCGCTCTTGATACAATAAGAGCCCTGTGGAGTTGTGCCGAAGAGCGCCCCGCCATTGCCCATGGCCAGACCGACAGTCAATTGCTGGCCGTCGGTACCGTCGAAGGAATGCAAGTTGGCGAAGGTGCTATCGGGCGCAACGCTGAACGCCATGCCGTAGCCGTTGACGCCACCCCCGTTGGTCGTGCCGTACAGCGTCCCGTCGGAGCCCTGTACCAAGCGACCCTCGGGATATTCACCATCCGGCTGGTATCCGAATGACTTGAGGACCGTGAGATCGGATCCCGACGCGAGACTCGAACTGCAAAGGCAGAAGATCGCAATGCTGAGCGAGGACATGGCGCCAGCCTTGCGCGGTCGGGCAAAACCTAAGGATGGCTGGATGACTTCTATGGCTCACTCCCTCTATTTTTATTCAATGATGCCACGGGCCCCCGTGGTGCGCATTGGGTTTTATTTGACGCTTAGAAACGATATTGCCAGCATTTCAAGCAATTGATTTAATTATATTTTCTGGACCGCTCATCATCCCTTTAACCCGCCGCCCAGCGGTTCGAATCCTCCCGGTGCACCATCGCCATCAATCATCCTGGCAGCGCATCGGTGGCTGTATCCTACCGAGCGCGGCTTTCGTGCGATCGCCGTATAAATAAATTTCGAACTCGTTTGAATCATTTTCGCAGGGGGGAGCACTCACCGGGGTATGCAACTGCAAGGATAGGTAGGCTTTCTCTTGAATTTGAGGAGACGTATGAAAAGCACAATTTTGCTGGTTGTGGCATTGATGTTTGCTGTCGGCGCCAAAGCTCAAACCAACAACTACACGGTCGCCAACGTGGTGACAAAATCGCAGGATTCCCGCCTCGCCAATCCATGGGGGCTGTCGCACCCGCCGAAGAATCATCACAAAAGGAACGAGTGGTGGGTGGCCGACGAGGTGAGCGGTTTTTCGACCTTGTATTCTGGAAACGGAAACGTCCTCGGCTTGGCAATCAGCATTCCGCCCGCGGGCGGCAGCGGCCCCGGTAACCCCACCGGAATCGCCAATAGCCCCACGATCGCGGAATTTGCTTTTGCGACCCTGGATGGAACCATTTCCACTTGGAATGCCGACACCATACCCAGCAACCCAGGCAACAACTGCTATCAATGCCATGTGGGCAATGCGACGATCGTGGTGAACAATTCAGAGACCGGGGCATCGTATCAAGGCATGACGATCGCCAAGAACGCCACCAGCAATGCCCTCGCCTACTATGTTGCTAACGGCAACGGCGGCGTGGAGGCCTATGATGCGACGACGTTCAACCCGCTGACTCTGCCGGCGGGAGCGTTCACGGATGCGAAGATACCCAAGACTTATACACCGGCCGGCATTCAGACCATCGGCCCGGCAATCTTCGTCACTTACAATGCGAGCGCCGGCGGCGGAACCGGCTATGTGGATGCTTTCGACACCAACGGCAAGCTGCTGCTACGGTTGCAGAACGGCTGGTTCAATCAGCCTTGGGGGGTAGTGTCCTCACCGAGCAATTTTGGACTCTTCAGCAACATGATTCTCGTCGGGAACACCGGCAGCGGATGGGTGGGTGCCTACAACAGCAAGACCGGCGCTTTCGAAGGCTTCCTGCAAAGTGGCGGGACTGACCTCTCCATCCCCGGTCTTTGGGGCCTTGAATTCGGTGATGGTGCCAGCCAGTCCGGACCGACCAACGTGCTTTACTTCAACGCCGGCGGAGTGACCCAGACCACCGGAGTATTCGGTGCGATCACGGCAGATTGAGACACCGCCCGCATCGCACGCCGATGAATCAACAAGTAAGCCGCTGGCAGAACAAGCATCGATAGCAACGGCGCGGTAATCATGCCCCCCACCATAGGCGCCGCGATTCTGCGCATGACTTCAGAGCCGGTGCCGCTACCCAGCATGATGGGTAGAAGACCGGCGACGATGACAGAGACCGTCATCGCCTTCGGCCTCACTCGAAGGGCAGCACCATCCCCTATTGCTTCAATTAGATCGCGCTCGGTCGTGAACTGATTTGCGGCACGCCGTTTTTCGATTGCGTGATCGAGGTAGATCAGCATGACGATGCCGAACTCCGCAGAAACGCCGGCCAATGCGATGAGGCCGATGGCAGAGGCGATGGATAGGTTATAGCCGAGGGCGAATAACAGCCACAAGGCGCCGACTAGCGCGAACGGCAGCGTGCCCATGATCAGTGCCGCAGAAGCGAAATTGCGGAAGGCCAAGTACAACAGCACGAAAATGATCACCAGGGTGAGCGGCACCACCAGTTTCAGCTTCTGCGTCGCACGCTCCAGATACTCGAATTGGCCCGCCCATACGATCGAGTACCCAGGCGGCAACGCGACACGCTTCGCCACCAGCTTCTGCGCTTGCGCCACATACCGCCCAAGATCGCGTCCGCTGATGTCCACGTACACCCAACCATTGAGCCGGGCGTTCTCGCTTCGTATCTGAGGCGGCCCGTCGGTTATGACAAGGTCGGCGACCGCGCCAAGCGTAGTCGTCGCGCCAGCTGCGGTGACGATTGGTAAGAGATTGAGCTTTTCGACCGAATCTCGAAGTTCGCGCGGATAGCGCATGTTGATCGGAAAGCGCTGTAGACCCTCTACCGTCTCACCGACGTTTTCGCCGCCGATGGCGAGCGCTACGACCTGCTGCACGTCGGCAAGGCTCAATCCGAAGCGAGCTGCTCGTACTCGATCTATCCGGACTTCGATGTAGCGTCCGCCCTGCACTCGTTCGGCGTACGCTGAGCGAGTACCAGGGACCTGCTTCACGGTCGCCTCGATTTCCTTGCCAAGCTTCTCGATCACTTTCAAATCGGGACCCGCGATCTTTATGCCTACGGGACTCTTGATACCGGTCGAGAGCATGTCGATGCGGTTGCGGATCGGCTGCACCCAGAGGTTTGACAAACCGGGGATCTGCAGCACGGCATTCATTTCCTCGATGAGTTCATCTTGGGTTTTATCTTTGGGCCATTCTGAGGGAGGTTTGAAGCGGACCGTTGTCTCGAACATTTCCAGCCCCGCGGAGTCAGTGGCTGTTTCGGCCCGACCGACCTTGCCGAACACCTGTTCGACCTCCGGAAACCGCATCAGCACCTTGTCGGTCTGCTGCAGTAATTGCGAAGCCTTGTCTGCAGACAATCCGGGCAGCGCAGAAGGCATGAACAAGAGATCGCCTTCGACCAGGGGCGGCATGAATTCACTGCCGAGCCGTGTCAGCGGCCAAATGGTCGCTGCAATCGCCAGCGCCGACACCAGAAGTACTTTCTTCGGATGCCGGAGTACGAAATCGAGCAGCGGCCGGTATAGGAAGATCAGAAATCGGTTTAAGGGATTGCTGCGCTCATCCGGAATCCGGCCGCGGATGAAGTAATACATCAGCACCGGAATGAGGGTTACCGATAGCCCAGCCGCGGCGGCCATCGAGTACGTTTTAGTGAACGCCAGCGGCCCGAACAATTTGCCTTCTTGGGCCTCGAGCGTGAATACCGGCACGAAGCTCAGGGTGATGATCAGCAGGCTGAAAAATAACGCCGGCCCGACTTCAGCCGCGGCCTCGGTGATCAGCCTCGCCTGCTCCACAGGAGTCGGCCGCCGGTCAGGATTTGCATGATTCCAGGCCTCGAGATGCTTGTGGGCATTCTCGATCATCACCACCGCGGCGTCCACCATTGCGCCGATCGCGATCGCTATGCCCCCTAAGGACATAATATTGGCGTTGACACCCTGCCAGTTCATGACCGCAAAGGCAGCAAGAATGCCGAGCGGTAAACTGACAATCGCGACGAACGCTGAACGAAGGTGAAACAAGAACAGCGCGCACACCAAGGTGACGACGATGAACTCTTCGATCAGTCGATCCCGAAGCGTCGCGACCGACCTGTGAATAAGCTCCGAACGATCATAGGTTGGGATGATCTGCACGCCTTTCGGGAGTCCCTGTTGCAAAGCCGCGATCTTCGCCTTGATCGCGTCAATTGTCTCCAGCGCATTCTTGCCGGCGCGCATCACGATGACACCGCCAACCGCCTCCCCTTTACCGTCCAATTCCGAGATACCGCGGCGAATTTCAGGGCCAATCTGGATTCGCGCTACGGCGCCGAGGAGAATCGGTGTGCCGCCCGCCCCTAAGCCCACCGGCACGTTGCGAAAATCATCGAGATTCTTGAGATACCCGGTCGCGCGCACCGCGTATTCGGCCTCGCCGAGTTCCAGTACCGAGCCGCCGGTTTCGTTGTTCGAATCGCGTAGCGCCGTTTTAACCTTGTTGATGGTGATGCCGAGTGCCCGCATGCGGTCCGGATCAAGCACCACCTGGTATTGTTTGACGAGACCGCCGACACTGGCCACTTCGGCGACATTGGGCACGCTCTTCAGCTCATACCGTAAGAACCAATCTTGCAGCGAGCGCAATTGAGAAATGTCGTACTGGCCGCTGTGATCAATCAGGGCGTATTCGTAAATCCAACCAACGCCTGTGCCATCAGGTCCAAGGGCTGGCTTTGCTGCCGGCGGCAATCGTCCCGTGATCTGGCTTAAGTATTCGAGTACCCGCGAGCGCGCCCAGTACAGATCGGTCTTATCATCAAAGATGATGTAGACGTAGGAATCCCCGAAAAAGGAATAGCCGCGCACGGTGCGCGCGCCCGGCACCGATAGCATCGTCGTGGTTAAGGGGTAGGTAACTTGGTCTTCAACTACTTGCGGCGCCTGGCCCGGGAATTCTGTGCGAATGATGACTTGAGTATCGGAGAGATCCGGTAAGGCGTCGAGCGGTGTCGATAACGTCGCGTGCACACCCCAGGCAGTCAAAAGCAGCGTCCCTATTAGCACCAGGAAGCGGTTTTGGATTGACCAGCGGATAAGTGATGCCAGCATTTCAGCGGCTCCCAGTCGGAGGTTTCATCGGAGGCGCGGGCATCATCATCGGCTTCGCGTCCTCGCTCTCCGATTCACTGGAGCCCACAAGGTTGTCAAAGGCACCTCGAAGATTGGCCTCGGAGTCAATAAGGAATTGACCTGAGGAGACGACGTTTTGCCCCAAGGTAAGCCCCTCCAGGATTTCCGAGCGGCCGGCTTGCTCGGCACCCACTCGCACCCGCGTGGGGCGAAAGTGGGTGTCATCGTCCGCGACGATCACGAAACTTCGCATGCCGGTCTTGATAACTGACTCACTCGGGACCGTCAGTGCACGCTCCTGAGTCATGCTCTGAAAATGTGCCGCCGCAAACATGCCCGGTCGCAAGTGCCTGTGCGGATTCTTCACGACAACTCGCACCTTCAGGGTACGCGTGGCCTGCGTCAGCTCCGGGTACAGATAGTCAACCTGACCCTCAAAGCGCTCACCGGGCAGCGCTGGAACCTCGATTTCGGCGCGGTCACCCGGCTTAAGCCACGCGGCCTGCGTTTCCGGCACCTCCGCGGTGATCCAGACGATGTTTCCATCGACGAGTTGGAATAGCATCGTTCCCGGTTGAACTTCCGCGCCTTGGCGCGCTCCGAGGTCCAACACATACCCGTCGAACGGCGCGTAGTAGTCCACCCGTCTCTCGACCAGTTGAGTTCTTTCAACGCGAGCGATCTGCGTTTCTGACAACCCGAAGAGTGCGAGTCGCCGCCGGGCTGCCTCGATAAGCTGGGGATCATTTGAGCGCCGTGCGATTAGGAGCTCCTGCTGCGTGGCCAGAAGATCCGGCGAATAGATGCCCGCGAGTAGTTGACCACGGCGCACCGTATCACCGACCGCGCGCACGTCGAGTCGCTCGACCCATCCTGGCTGGCGCACTTGCACGGCTTCGATGCGGTGCTCATCGACACCCACAGAGCCGACGGTATCAACCACGCGTGCGAAACTACCCTGCTCTACTTTTGCGAGACGAAGCCCGAGATTTTGAACGACGCGCGAGCCGACCGCGATGCTGCCCGGGGCTGCGTCTTTGGCGTACTTGGGAACCAGCTGCATATCCATGAATGGGGATTTGCCGGGTTTTTCGAAATGCTCACTGGGGTGCATTGGGTCATACCAATAACTGGGCGCCGCTTTTCCGCGGGCGTCTTGCCGCACAACAACGGCATCGCGATGACGAAAGATCACGAACCCGACGGCTGTCATTACTACACTTAGGCAAACAAGCACGGCGATTTTGACGTTCGGCCTCATGGCGATTCTCCGGAAGAGGTTTGCGAAGCACTCCAGTAGTCGAGACGGACTTGCGCACGCGCCGATTCGACCGCAAGCGCCAATCGTTGGAGTTGCACATCGAGTAGGCTGCGGCGCGCCAGCAGCACAGCATCGAAACTGCCTCGACCGCTTTGATAGGCGCTCCGCGCCGCCTCGACTCGGTGCGTTGCGTCGGGAATGATCGACCCATCAAAGTCCGTGACGCGTTCACGAAAGTGCCGTCGATCCACGTAGTCCTGACTTATCCGCGCGTGCAGCTCTCGCAACAGGTCGCGTTTGCGGTCTTCACTGGCATGAGATTGCTCGAGGGCGGCAGCTACTCCACGATCTTGGCGGTTCTTGGTAAAGTACGGCAGGCCCACCTTGAACTGGATGCCGACGAAATCGGCGAAGTCACGCCGGTAGGCGTAATAGACTTCGACGGAATAGTCCGGCTTGTATGACTGTCTTGCCAAAGCCACCTCGATCGCCGAGGCTTCAATCTGCTTATCCAGATTGCCGATCACCGGATGATGATCGGCGCTGGCAATCAGGCCCGGTAGCGGAGTCAATGCGCCGGGCATCGTGAGTGACTCCGCGATCGGCCGCCTTGCTTCGTCACCGATCCAACGCGCAAGTCCCTCACGCATACGAAGCTCATGGTGTAACCAGTCGTGAGCCCTATCCGCGGCTAAACCGGCATCCGTTTTTGCGGCAAACCAGTCGGCCTGGGATGCTTTTCCGTTGCTGTAGTCTTTCTCGAGTGACTGGACTTGCAGCCTCGCCTCATCCGCCAGCCGCTGACTAAGCTTCAGGCCCTGTTCCGTCTCGTACAGGTCGAGCCATGCGAGTGACACATCACGGCGCACCATGCGTTGCTCGTTGTCGAGGGCTGCGCGGTCTGCATCGGCGTCGACTTGCTTACGAGCACCTTGCAGCCGACGCTTCTCGGCACGCGGAAACTCCTGGCTCAATCCGATCATGAATTCGGTGAAGTTGTCGCGGCGGGTGCTGAACGCCTCCGGCGTGTCGATAGGCAGCTCTTTGAGGCCACCCGATAGCTGGGGATCAGGTAGCTGCGCCGCGGCGATGGCTTGCTGCTCCTCCGCTTTAATCTTCGCCTGCCGCCCGGTCAGCAAAGGTTGATCCTCCGCAGCAAGGCGCGCCGACTCTTCCATCGTCAATGGCGTGGCAGTCGAGACGGCGTCTGCGTGATTCAAATAAGCAAGCGGGGCCGGAGGAACAGAGCCTGCCTGCGCGGTTGCAACCACCAGAGTCCAGACCAATAGGAATGCACCAACCAACCCACCAACGACGCGCTGTTGCCGACAGCGAAGCCATGGCGCCCAGGCGCCTACGAAAGAACGAGACATGTCTACTCTCCAAAGCCTGATCGAGCCCAGATGGCGAAATCCAAACGCCATCACGGAGCGACTACCAACGTCGCCGTTTCCGTTATTAAGACGGAACTAGAGCGGCTTTAGAGAATGGGTGGGCGGATGAGCGGCGAATCGCCGCGGGAGGAAAAATGCGTCGACCGGAATGGCGAGGGCAGCGTTGCGGACCCAAACCAATTCAATACTTGCGATATCACCGTCACCGTGCCGGCAACAGTCCCCACGCAAGCTTCGAAGCAGCAACTCATCGTGCGCTGGCCTTTCGGACAACAGGGGTCCTGGGACGCATCCGAGTGCGAAACGGCGGCGGCTTGGCAGTCCGTGAACATCAACGAGGAAATCCCCGCAAATGCGACCGCAGAACTCTGCAATCCGATGACAAGCATCACAATGACCGCAGCGAACTGACGATTCATGAAGGAATAGTAGCACTCGATCCGCATCGGCGCAGCCCAAACGGTGCGCCAAAAGGCGCCCGTCCATGCTACCCAGGGTCGGGCCGCGAGGCGTCAGACTATGCAATGGCCGCATTTGTGAGTTGAAGCGCTTGACAATACGATATTCGTTAAAATATCGTATTGTAATGAAAATACCCCAGATCATCGACGCGTTAGGCGCCCTGGCGCACGAGCACCGCCTCGCGATCTTCCGGTTCCTGGTTGAGCGCGGTCCTGCAGGGTTACCTGCCGGTAAGATCGCCGAACGGGTGGGCCTGGCGCCCTCCTCCCTGACCTTCCATCTGCAGAATCTGCAGCGCGCGGGATTGATCGCACAGCGGCGCCAGAGCCGCCAGCTCATCTACTCGGCAGACTTTACCGCCATGAGCGCGCTGGTGGGCTACTTGACCGATAACTGCTGCGCCGAGAGTGCCGCCGTGTGCTGTCCACCGATGCGGCAGCCGAACACTGCTAAGCGCGCTGCGAAAGCAGCGTAAAAAACCGCAATGTCCGAGCCCATCATGATCCGTGAACGGCCACTGTACTTGAGCGTTGTGGCGCTGCTCGAAGCGGAAGGACTGCCGGCGTCCGACTTGACCGAGGGGCACTTGGAGCAATTTTTCTTCACCGGTAACGATGGCGCGCCGAGCGCGCTCGCGGGGCTGGAGCTCTATGGTGAGGATGCGCTTCTCCGCTCCCTGGTCGTGAGTGCGGTTGCGCGAACTCAAGGCCTGGGCTCGGCCTTGGTCCGGCACGCGGAAAGATACGCCGCCGCGCATCACGTGCGCGCGATCTACCTACTCACGACGACCGCCGAATCCTACTTCGCGCATCGAGGTTACAGACGCATCGATCGCGCCGCTGCACCACCTTCGATCCAATCTACGCGCGAGTTCACGAGCCTCTGCCCGGCGAGCTCCGCCTTGATGATCAAAAGACTTTAACTTCAATAGGTGAGCTATGAAACGACTCCACGTGCACGTCAGCGTCAAAGACCTTCCGGCCTCGATACGCTTTTATCGGACTCTTTTTGGTGCGGAGCCGGTGGTGACCCAGCCCGACTATGCGAAGTGGATGCTCGATGACCCGCGGGTGAACTTTGCGATCTCGATGAACCGCCAGCCGATAGGCGTTAATCACTTAGGCTTCCAGGTCGAATCAGATGAGGAACTGCGCGGCATGCGAGCGCAACTGGAAGCGGCCGATACGCGCATGGTCGAGGAGAACGAACAGCCCTGTTGCTACGCCAAGTCAGACAAGTACTGGGTTACCGATCCCACCGGGATCGCGTGGGAAACCTTCCATACGTTGGGCCGCATCCCGGTGTATGGTGAGGACAGCGCGGTATTCAACCATGGCGAGTCGACGGTCCCGGTCGAGGCGCCCACCTCCGGATGCTGTGTTCCCTCGCAGCGAGCTCAGCCCGCCAGTTGCTGCGCAAAATGAACACCACGCGGGCTTACAACGTTCTTTTCTTGTGCACTGGCAACTCGGCGCGCAGTATTTTGGCCGAATCGCTCTTGAGCAGTTTAGGTAAGGGTAAATTCCGTGCCTTCAGCGCGGGGAGCTTTCCCAAAGGGCAAGTACACCCGATGGCGATCGAACTTCTCAAGCGCACGAATCTGCCGGTAGAGGGATTTCGCAGCAAGAGCTGGGATGAGTTCGCGTCTCCAGAGGCGCCGCCCATCGATTTTATCTTCACCGTCTGCGACAACGCCGCGGGTGAGGTCTGCCCAATCTGGCCGGGAAAGCCCATGACGGCGCACTGGGGAATTGCGGACCCCGCGGCGGCCGAGGGCACTGATACGGAGAAGGCGTTCGCGTTCCGCAAAGCCCTCAAGGAGCTTGAAACTCGCATCAAACTCTTCACCAATCTGCCGATCGACTCACTGGACCATATGACGCTGCAAGCGA
Organism: Gammaproteobacteria bacterium; assembly: GCA_025355445.1. Classification (GTDB taxonomy): domain Bacteria; phylum Pseudomonadota; class Gammaproteobacteria; order Steroidobacterales; family Steroidobacteraceae; genus Bog-1198. The sequence goes on along the minus strand of JANXZQ010000229.1, from coordinate 7,233 downwards.
AGCTCGGTGATATCGGAAAGAGCGCGGCCGCTGAGACCGCTTAGCATGCTGCGCCGTGCGCTTGTCGCCGAAGGCCTGGGCTCGCTCCTGTTGGCCGCTACAGTGATTGGGTCCGGCATCATGGCCGAGCGACTCGCAGGCGGGAATCTAGCAGTAGCGCTGCTGGCAAACACCGCGGCAACCGTCGCGGTGCTCGCTACGTTGATCGCGCTCTTAGGACCCATCAGCGGCGCGCATTTTAATCCGGCAGTTTCGATCATTGAGGTATTGCGCGGCCATTTGCGTATCCCCGCTGCGGTTGGGTACATCGTCGTTCAAATTGCCGGCTGCTGCCTGGGCGCACTGCTCGCGCACGCCATGTTCGAGATGCCTATCGTGCAAGCCTCCGTGCATTTGCGCACCGGGCCCGCGCAATGGCTCTCGGAAGGCGTTGCTACGGCCGGATTGATACTCGTGGTCATCGGGTGCTCAAATCCGAATGAAGCGGCCTGGCGCGTCGCGGCTTGGATCGGCGCAGCTTATTGGTTTACGGCATCGACCTCGTTCGCGAATCCCGCAATTACCATCGCGCGCTCCCTGACTAATTCCTTTGCTGGCATTGCAGCCGCCCATGTATCGGCGTTTATCGCGTCCCAACTCGCGGGCGCGCTACTGGGTCTGCTCCTCGCGAGAATACTTGCCATCGGGAAGCAAGCGGGGGAGCAAGAGGCAATTACAGAAAAGTGGCAGCCTCCAGTCGTCAGTGGAAATCGATCGCCTTCAGCATAACGCCGATTCACAGCCGGAGGACTCTGGTCGTCCCTGTTACTGAAGGAGCGTGCGCACTATCCGGACGCGCATAGTCACCCTATTCACCTCGATACGTGTGATAAAGACTATCGAGGGCAGGAGTGACCGATTGCAACAGTGCGTTGTCGTCGGGCTGCAGTGCTCGGGCACCCGCAATAATCGCCGCGAGGCCGGCTGATTCCGCGACGGGGATGCCTCCCACGTCCAAGAAATGCACGAGCATGCCGAGGCGCGTTAATCCTGCATCATTCTCTAATCCAAAACTCGCCACCAAGACCTCAAACGTCACCTTCGAATCGACGTGGCTGAATTCCGCGCCGTCAAAATCAAAGCCGAGTGCGCGCTTGGGTTTATCTTTGATGTTCTTAAGCCAAACAAACTTCGAATTTGAGTCGATGAAGCGTCGGATGAGCCATGCCGAGCAGAGCCGGTCTACCCACATATGCTCACGTGTCGCCCAGGTTTTGCCTTGAAATGCCTTGATGTCGCGACGCAGGATTTTTCGATGCACCGCCTGCGGCTCGCCCGTCGAGAACCGTGCGTCTAGAGAATGTTGCACATCCGCAAGGAGTTCCTGCAGTTGCCTTGTTGATTTCCCGGGAAACAAATCGGTGGCTATGAGAGTTGCCCCATCTCGAGCGAGGGCCGCCAGTTTTCGGCGTGCATCCATTTCGGAGAGTTTCTCAACCGCACGCCTAAATGCAATCAGTTTCGTTTGGATCGACTGATAGTCGCTCGAGCGGTCAAACAGTTTTACCAGTTCGGCTTGCTGATCGGGGGACTGACTTTGAAAAGGCATGACGTACGCCATGCCGCCGGCGGCCTTGATCTCGAGGCGCTGTTCATTGAACAGTTCCCGTGCTGAGTCCGAGTTCGGCAATACGTATACGCCATCGCGCAACAATTCGCCCCCTGCCGATTTGAGCGCACGCCAAATGCGCATACGGAGCGTTTGCTTGGCGCCAGGCAGGTTTGTGACGAGCAGCAGCCATATGGTGGATTTATTCAGCGGCACACCATTTAAGTTACCGAAAAGATTCTGGTTTTACGCGGTATGATTCCTTATTTGTAATGTACTCTACATAATTGTAATAACGATGACAAACAAGCATTATATTCTTCCTCTTTAAGGTCTTGGGGATCCCGCCATGCTTGATCCAGGTCACGGGGTATCATTTAGTGACGCGACGCGGGTATGGACTCGCATCGCCCTCCTAAGCTTTGGAGGGCCCGCCGGTCAGATTGCGGTCATGCATCGTATTCTCGTGGAGGAGAAACGGTGGATCGGCGAGACCCGATTTCTACATGCGCTCAATTACTGCATGCTCCTGCCGGGACCGGAAGCACATCAGCTCGCCATTTATATCGGCTGGCTTCTGTACGGTATGCGCGGGGGATTTGTGGCTGGGACGCTGTTTATCTTGCCCGGTATACTCTCGCTCGGACTGCTGAGCTGGATCTATGCGACCTTCGGGAGCGTTGGCAGCGTCCAGGGCCTATTCTTCGGTTTAAAAGCGGCGGTGTTGGCCGTCGTACTCGAGGCAGTATTGCGCGTCGGCAAGCGAGCAATACGCGGGCGCCCCATGTTGATAATCGCGATCTTGGGTTTCGTCGGCATCTTTTTCTTGAGCCTTCCCTTTCCGTTGATCATTGGCGCCGCCGCTCTCATCGGTTTCGCCGGGTATGCGATGGGGTTTAAGGGCTTTGCGTTGTCGCCACATGCAAGCAAAGTGGATCAGAGCTTTGATGCTGGCGCTGCGATTGATGGCGCCTTTGCCAGAAAACTCCCCATGCACGTCCAGACTTCCGTATCGCGTTTGATCCGGGTAGCCTTGATTGGCCTTTCGATTTGGCTCGCTCCGATGCTAGCACTCCTCGCGATCATGGGGCCAGCCAACGTATTCACTGCCATCGCTACCTTCAATAGTCGCATGGCGGTCGTCACGTTTGGCGGCGCATACGCAGTGCTTGCCTACATGGCTCAACAAGCTGTAGAGCACTACCACTGGCTCAAGCCCGAAGAGATGTTGGTGGGTCTCGGATTCGCCGAGACGACACCGGGGCCTCTGATCAGCGTCGTGCAGTTCGTCGGTTTCATGGCGGCCTATAGACAGCCCGGGAGCCTGTCACCCGCCATGGCCGGCACGCTTGGCGGCCTGCTTGCACAATGGTGCACCTTTGTACCGTCGTTTTTGTGGATCTTCATGGGAGCTCCATATATAGAGTCGCTGCGAAACAATAGGGCACTGAGCGCCGCGCTGGCCGCCATCACCGCGGCGGTCGTCGGTGTGATCGCGAATCTCGCGATCTGGTTTGCTCTGCACACGCTCTTTGGCGAGGTTCGCCTCCAACAACTTGGTGACCTTACCCTGCAGCTGCCGGTGCTGGACACACTTAACATTGCCGCGCTGATTTTGGCGCTCGCAGCCATTGTCGCAATGTTTCGCTTCAAGATTGGGATGATCGCGACATTGCTCGGCTGCGCTGTCGCCGGCGTTTTGATGCATCTGGCGGGGTGGGTTCTATGAGCCACTCCCGCATTACCGAGAGACCGCTGCCCATGGCCGACCGACCAAAACCGATACGGAAGCGATCCTGTGGCACTGGCCCCAGTTCGGAGCGATAGACGCTTGAAGGCAGAAGTAAGACACCGACTTCCTCAGCCAAATGACGGGTAAAGTTCTCCACGCCATCGGCTCCTTTGTAGCGGACAAATGCCACGCAAGAGCCGTCCGGCTCCCGCCAGTCGAACAATCTGGGAAACTCAGCGAAGAACCCGTTGAGCATCCCGATGTTCTTTTGAACGATATCGCGGTTGCGATCAAGAATGGGCTCGCGCCCCTTGAGCGCGATCTCGGCCAACACCTCGGAGGGGGCCGAGTTACAAATCGAGAGGAAGTGCTTGTACCGTTCGAATTGCAACAGTACCAGCGGGTCTCGGCAGGCTAGCCATCCAATGCGCAAGCCCGGAAGGCCGTACGATTTGGACATCACGTTCAAAGAGATGCCTCGTTCATAGCTATCGACGACCTGTGGCAGCCGTAGTTCGGGCGACCGTTCGACCAATCGATAGACTTCGTCATTGAACAGCCAGATACCGCGAGACCGGCACCACTGCACCAACGCGACAAATGCCGCTTTCGACGCAATTGCCCCCGTCGGGTTATTGGGGAAGTTGATGGAGATGAGTTTTGTATTCGGGCGAAGCGCGGCCTTGATCCGGTCGACGTCAAGCGACCACCCCTTGTCCTCATCGAGTGGCACGCCCGAGACCGCACAGATCCCCAATGGCACCGTCTCCGCGGCCTGGTAATTCGGGGTGATCACGATGCAATGATCGTCCGGTGTCAACAGCACCTGCATGGCGATATAGATCGCCTCCTCCGCGCCGGCAAAACAGAGAACGTCTTTCGCAGATACCGAGTCATAGGTTGCCGCAATCGCTTCGCGCAGTGTGGGAGCGCCAAACGTTTCCGTGTATCCCAGATGTAGCCCCTCAAATCGCTCTCGGTCAGCCGGGGACGCTAACGCTAGGAGCTCTTGCAGGCTCAAGCTTTCCGCATCGGATGCGGCCAGGTGGTATTTCGCGACGAATTCCCATTTCGAAAAAAATACTTCGAGAGCAAAATCACGCTTTGGCTTTGACATGGGCAATTCCTTTGCGCGCAGGCTTGGAGATCACCTTCCCGCGAACGAGTTTCAGGCGTTGGTACAATGTCGCTCTTGAGAGCTCCAGGATGGCCGCGATATACGTGACGGCGTGCTCTTTCAGGAACACCCCGACCCGATCGTTGACGGCCTCGCGCCAGTTGATCGGCCACACCATAGAAGGCCTCAATATCCTGATTGATACACAACAGGCCTATCGCCCTCTTCCGGCCGTCGTGAAAGATCGCCGACACCGACGTCAGGCGTCGGCGATCGATTTTCTCGCATGTCTGGATTGTCGTGCACTCTAGAAATATTGTCCAACATGGATGAAACTATAGATCCCCGACGAAACCGCCGCGCCCTGGATCAGCTCAGCGGCGGCTCTGCGCTCGCGCACGACGCCTTCGGAAGACACGGCCGCACTGGGCAAGATTATGCTTGCGAATTAATCATCGCCCTCACTTTTGCTCCTAGCGTATCCAGAGCAAATGGCTTGCTCAGCATATCCATGTCTGCATCGAGAAATTCGCCTCGAACGATTGCGTCCTTAGCATAGCCAGAAACGAAAAGCACCTTAAGGCCAGGACGCGCAATTCGAGCGGTCTCTGCGAGTTTTCGGCCGTTAATGTGCGGCAAAACCACATCGGAAATCAACAAATCGATTGCTTGTGTAGATTGCAGCAGTGGTATTGCAAATCGCGCGTCGGACGCTGTGAGCACGTTGTAGCCCAAGTCCTTCAACGAATCGCTGATGATCAGTCTGACGGTGGCATCATCCTCCACCACCAGGATGGTCTCACCGTGACCGCGCGGCGTATCAATGGCCAAAGGCTTCAAATCGACTGCATCCTGCTGAGCTCGCGGTAAGTAAAGCTTGACGGTGGTCCCTTGCCCGAGCTCGCTATAGAGGCGCAGATGTCCTTTGCTTTGCTTGGCGAATCCATAGATCACCGAAAGCCCCAGACCGGTTCCCTCACCCACCGACTTGGTGGTGAAAAATGGATCGATGGCCTTCTCGAGCACTTCGGGAGTCATGCCTATACCGGTGTCCGAAACACTGACCGCAACGTATGCGCCTGCCTCTACATCCTCACGCAAGGATGTGTACGCGTCATCTAGCTGCACGTTAACCGTCTCGATCGTCAGGCAGCCGCCGGTCGGCATCGCATCCCGCGCATTGATCACCAAGTTAAGTAGAGCAGCTTCGAGCTGATTGGCGTCTGCAAAGGCCGGCCAGAGCTCGTCCGACAGATTAAAGACCAACTCGATTTCCTCACCCATCGTTCGCTGCAACAAGTCTTCCATGCCAGTCACAAGTCGATTGATATCGTTGGGCCGCGCGTCGAGCGATTGACGGCGGGCAAATGCCAGCAACCGATGAGTAAGCGCCGCGGCGCGTAGTGCGGATGTGGAGGCGGCATCCATCAACCGAGGAATGTCGTCGGACCTCTTGGCGACCATGCGTCTTCGCACCAGGTCAAGCGAGCCGATGATGCCAGTCAAAAGATTATTAAAATCGTGGGCGATACCACCCGTCAGCTGGCCAATTGCCTCCATTTTCTGGGACTGCCGAAGTGCGTCTTGAGCTTTTGAGAGGTCTTCTTCTGCCTTGCGCTCCGCAGTGACATTCCTGCCCGTGCAATACACAAAGTTGTCTTCCTGAATACCCACCCAAGAAATGTGCCGATAACTGCCATCCTTGCATCGATAGCGATTCACGAATTGCAGTGCCGGCCGGCCCACCAGGGTCAGTTCAAAGCCTGCTCGAGTATGTTCCACATCGTCCGGGTGCAGAAGCTCAAAGATCGACATGCTTGCGACCTCGGCTTCGGACCACCCAAGCACAGCCTTCCACGCCGGGTTTGACGTTTCGAAATATCCGTTTGAATTAAGCGCCCCGAGAAGATCAGGGCTTAATTGCCACGTTAGGCCGTGTGCCTGAGCACGTTCAATAACGCGTTTCTCCAAGTCAGCGTTTAGATCGCGCAGCGCGTGCTCCGTAGCGCGGCGTTCCGTGACATCCAGTCCTTCAACAAAAATCGATGTAACAGTCCCCGATGCGTCTTTGATCGGTTGATAAACGAAATCCAGGTACCGAGTTTCTGGGACAGCGCCAGGAGTGCGCTGAAGAACAATTTTCACGTCCTTGCCGACGAATAGTTCACCAGTGGCAAAGACTCTATCAAGCAAATCAATGAATGCCTGGCTTTCAACCTCGGGGATAGCCTCCTCAACGCACAGACCGATGACCGCGCGGTGCCCAATCAACTGCTGGTAGGCAGGATTAGTCAGTACGAATCGATGCTCTGGGCCCTGCAACAGGGCGGAAAACCTCGGCGATTGTGCAAACATTTCGCGCAGGCGCCGCAGCTCTTCAGCGTCCTCACCGAGCCCTAAAAGATCACCCTTGCTCACTTGATCCTCTGCACTTATCGAATGGTTACATGTTCGGGCGGGACAATTGCCACGGCATGCGCCAGACCGTTGGGAAAGAATAGCTAGCCTCGAGCGGAATGAATAGTTAAACCTTAGGACCGAGGTAGGCATGTATTGTGATGGGAAGGCGTTTCCCTAGTGCCGTTCGCTGACAGAGAAAAGCAAATTCACGCCGATCAATCTATTGTCGCCGGCTTTGTCGGGCGCACTCAACAACTCGGCAATGGACCGGCTCGCATTCGAGGGAGCCTCCTTCACGCGGGGGTTTCACGACCCTCCGGGTGCCAATTGTCTTGAATCACCGAAGTCTGGAATGCTACGGTGCGCAGTATCAGCCGCTATGGGCCCTTCGGTCAC